>NZ_JAHLEM010000353.1 GCF_018883605.1 Streptomyces niphimycinicus
GCCTCCCGCCGCCATCTGCTGCGCCGCCACATCCTGCCCGCGGTGCTGCCCCCGGTCGTCCGGCACGCCCTGCTGCGCCTGCCGGCCGCGGCGCTCGCCCTGGCCTCGCTGGGCTTCCTCGGCCTGGGCGCGCAGCCGCCGTCACCGGAGTGGGGACGGCTGCTGGCCGAGAACCACCCCTACGCCGAGCGCGCCCCGTGGACGGTCCTCGCTCCCGCCGCCGCGCCGGCCCTCCTGGGCGTGCTGGCGGTGACGGCGTCCGGCGGGGTGCGGTGGCCCCGTCGTCGCCTCCGCATTGACGACGGCCCGGGGCGCGGCGGAGACTGACGTCCGGCCAGGTGAACTGAAGTTCGTTCCGCGAACGTGCTCTTCGGGGCGAGGGACCGTAAAGGACATCCGCTATGACCCTTCACCGCGACCTGTTGATCGATGGCAAGGACACCCCGGCCGCCTCGGGGCGCACCGCCGAGGACCTCGACCCCTACACCGGTGAGGTGTTCGCCACCGTCGCGGCGGCCGGGGCAAAGGACGTGGCGCGGGCGGTGGCCGCCGCCGACGCCGCCTTCCCGGCCTGGGCGGAACTGGCCCCGTTCGAGCGCCGTAGGATCTTCCTGACCGCGGCGGATCTGCTGGAGTCGCGCGCCGACCGGGCCGCGGAGATCATGGCCCGGGAGACCGGGGGCACCGCGCCCTGGGCGCACTTCAACGTGGGCCTGGCCGCGGCCATCCTCCGCGAGGCCGCCGCCGCGATCACCGCCCCGCGCGGTGAGGTGCTCAGCGCCCAGGAGGCGGGCGCGCTCGGCCTCGCCGTCCGCGAACCGGCCGGTGTCGTCGCGGCCTTCGCCCCCTGGAACGCCCCGGTCATCCTCGGGGTCCGCGCCGTCGCGGCGCCCCTGGCGGCAGGCAATACGGTCGTGCTGAAGCCCAGCGAGGACGCCCCGCTGGCCTGCGGGTTCTTCGTCGCCGATGTGCTGCGCGACGCCGGGCTGCCCGACGGGGTGCTCAATGTGGTCACCAACGCCCGTGCGGACGCCGCCGAGGTGGCCGAGGCGCTCATCGCCGATCCGCGCGTACGGATCGTCAACTTCACCGGCTCCACCGGAGTCGGCAGGACCATCGGCGAACTCGCCGCGCGTTACCTCAAACCGGCCGTGCTGGAGCTGGGTGGCAAGAACGCCATCATCGTCCTGGACGACGCCGATGTGGACCACGCGGTGGACGCCGCCACCTTCGGTGTGTTCCTGAACTCCGGACAGATCTGTATGTCGGGCGACCGGATACTCGTCCACGAGAGCCTCGCCGAGGAGTTCACCGCGAAGTTCACCGCCAAGGTGGCCGCCCTGCCGTGCGGCGACCCGGCCGACCCGGCCACGGTGGTCGGCCCGCTGGTCGCGGCCGCCTCGGCGCGCCGGGTGGCGGCCCTGGTGAAGGACGCGGTGGACAAGGGCGCCACGGTGCTCACCGGCGGTGGCGAACCGGACGGCGCGGTCCACCCGGCGACGGTGCTCGGCGGTGTCACCCCGGACATGGACATCCACCGGGCCGAGGCGTTCGGGCCGGTCTGCGTGGTCGCCACCTTCGCCGACGACGACCGGGCCGTGGCCCTGGCCAACGCCACCGACCACGGCCTGACCTGCGGCATCATCACCGAGAACGGGACTCATGGGCTCAAGGTCGCCCGCCGTATCCGGACCGGCATCGTGCATATCAACGACCAGTCGGTGGCGGACGAGCCACAGGCCCCGTTCGGTGGCGTCAAGCACTCGGGGTACGGGCGGTTCGGTGGCCGCTGGGGCATCGAGGCGTTCAGCGACACCCGCTGGATCACCCTCGCCACCCAGCACGCGCACTACCCCTTCTGAGCAGGCCGGAGGAAGTCCGCTACGGTTCGGGCGGCGCCCCGAAGGGGCGCGGGGCGGCGTCGATGTGCGGCTCCGCCGCGGCTGTGTCGATGTGCGGCTCCGCCGCGTGGGACCAGCCACGACGGCGCCGCGGTCGGCCGACGACGCATCGCCACACTTCCGGCGGAGCGCTCAGCGGCTGCGCGACCCCTCGGCCCATCCCGGGGACTCAACTCATCGCGGGGGATCAGCTCATCCCGGGGATGAGGGGCACGGCCCCGGGGCGCCGCGCCGCCAGCCGCAGCATGCTGACCGTGGAGCGCACGACCCGCTCCTTGGTCCGTGCGGCCAGGCCGCCGCGCACCACCCGCTCGCGCGGGGAGTCGTCCGCCCGCACCAACTGGATCAGCCCGTCCCGGCGGCCCAGGCTCACGCACTGGACCACAAAGCGGAAGCGCAGTGGCTCCGGCTGCCGCCCCCGCGCCTCGGCGATGATCGAGGAGGCGGCGTGCGAACCGGCCGGGAGCGCGGTGGCACAGGCCATGCGCAGGGCACCTCCGGCGGGGGTGGTCATGGCCGCCGAGTCGCCCACCGCGTAGATCTCCGGATGGGACACCGAGCGCAGGGCGCCGTCGACGCTGACGCGGCCGGTGGCGTCGAGTGCGATCCCGGCGGCCTCGGCCAGGGCGGTGTTCGCGGTCATCGCGGTGGCCCAGGCCACCGCGTCGGTGTCGATGTCCTCGGGACCCGCCACCCGGCGGCCCTCCTCGATCCGCACACCGAGCCCGGTGAGCGTCGCCCGGACATGGGCGCGGCCCTTCGCCGACAGCCCGGTGCCGACCTCCTCGCCGGTGATCAGCCGGACCTTCCAGGTGTGCTGGGACTCGGCGATCTCGGCCGCCAGCTCGATGCCGGTGAGTCCCCCGCCGACCACCGTCAGCTCACCCGGGCCGTCCAGCAGCCGCTTGTGCAGTTCGGCCGCCGTCTCCGGGGTGAAGGCGCGCTCACCTGGGTCGGGGGTGCGGCTGCCGAGCGCGTACACCAGCCGGTCGTACGGAATCCGGCGGCCGTCGTCGGTGGTGACCTGCCGGGCGGCCGGGTCGATCCGGGTGGCGCGGGCGGCCACGTGGGCGATGCCGGCCCGCCGCGTCAGCGTGTCCAGCGGATGGGTGATGTCGGGCCGTCCGGCGGCCCGCTCGTGCAGCCGGATGCGCTCGGTGAAAGCGGTGCTGGGATCGACCAGGGTGACGCGGGTGTGCGGGGCCAGCCGCAGGGCGGCCATCAGCCCCGCATAGCCCGCGCCGAGTACCAGGACCTGCTGCTTCTCCATACCGGCGGCCTCCTTCTCGGGTGGTGTTCATGAGGAGGACGACATGGCGGCTCCAGATGTGACGGTGATGCCGGTCACAGGTTCGGCAGGTCGAGATGGCGGAGCTTGTCGGGGTTGACGACCACGTCGATCTCGGTGATCAGACCCTGGTGCACGGAGAACGCGAAGACCACGGCCTGGCCGGCCGCGCGGTCGGCGATGACCAGGCCCGGGGCGTCGTTGACGGCGCAATGGTGCACCACCATCGTGGCCGGGTCGAAGCCCCGGGCCAGACCCTGGGCGAAGCGGGCCACCTTCTCGTTGCCCAGCACCGGGATCCGGGCCGCCGCCACCTTGCCGCCACCGTCCGAACGCCAGACGACCTCCGGATCCAGGATCTCCAGCAGCCCGTCCATGTCGCCGCCCAGGACCGCCTGGAGAAACGCGTCCACCGCCCGCCGGTGCTCCGCGCGGTCCACCGAGCGCCGCGGTGCCTCCTCCCGGACCCGCTTGCGCGCCCGGGAGGCCAGCTTTCGTACGGACTCCGGGCTGCGGCCGACGACCTCGGCGATCTCGGGGAACGGCACCGAGAAGACATCGTGCAGGATGAACGCGGTCCGCTCGGCCGGGGTCAGCCGCTCCAGCACGGTCAGCAGCGCCAGCCCCACCGACTCGTCGAGCGTCACCCGGTCCTCCGGACCACCGGTCGCCACCACCGGCTCGGGCAGCCAGGGGCCGACGTACGCCTCGCGCCGCACCCGCGCCGACCGCAGCAGGTCGTAGCAGATCCGGCTGATGACGGTGGTCAGATACGCGCGGGGGTCGGCGACCTCGTCCGCGGGCAGCGCCTGCCAGCGCAGCCAGGTCTCCTGCACCGCGTCATCGGCGTCGGCGACCGAGCCGGTGATGCGATAGGCGACGGCCCACAGCCGGTCGCGCTGCTGTTCGAAGTCGGTCAGCTCTGCCATGTCCTGATCCTCTCGTCGGCCTGAGAGGGAGGACGAGACGGCGGCCGGAAGTGTGACAGCCGCCTCCCGGACGCGGCGGTGGTCTCCCCGGCGAAGCCCGCGGCTTCGCGGGTGGTCCGGGCCCCTTCCGGCGGCGCGGTTGTGCCCTGCGGGGCGGGGCGGGGTTGGCGCGGGGGCAAGGGCAGGCGTAAGCAGTAGATGTGCACATGCGGCAGGGTCATTCGGATCTGCGCCGGCCAAGGTGGCGTACCCGCGTCTTGGTCGTGATCCCCCTGCTGCTCATCGCGCTGATCACGCTCGGCGATGTGCTGTCCCCGTCGAGCGTCCGGCTCAGCCCGCTGCTGATCGCGGCCCCCGCCATGACCGCCTCGTTCGCCGGACCCCTGCTCACCGGCTGCGTCGGGCTCCTGGCCGTCGCCGCCCAGATCGCGGTGAACGCCTCGGAGGGCTACCTCGGCTACCCCGGCCGGCTGACCGAGGTGATCACCCTGGCCCTGGTCTCGGCGATGATCGTGCTGTTCCGCGCGGTCCTCGACCGGCATATGCGCGAGCTGAACCGGGTGCGGGCGGTGGCCGATGTGGCGCAGCGGGTCCTGTTGCGTCCGCTTCCCGTCCGGGTCGGCCCGCTGCTGATCGCCTCGGTCTATCTCGCGGCCGAGCCGGGGGCGGAGATCGGCGGCGATCTGTACGCGGCGGCGCGCACCTCCAACGCCACCCGCCTGATCATCGGCGATGTCCGGGGCAGCGGGCTGACCGCCGTCGCGGACGCCTCCCTGGTGCTCGGCGCCTTCCGCGCGATGGCCCACTGGCCCGTGCCCCTGACCGATCTGGCGGCCCACCTGGACACCGCCCTGTCCGCCGAGCGGACCGAACCCCCCGACAAGGCCCCCGGGGCAGGGGAGTCGTTCGTCACCGCCGCCGTGCTGGAGATCCCCGACGACCAGTCGGTGGTCCGGCTCGTCAACTGCGGACATCCACCGCCGATCATGCTGAGCGACTCGGGTATGAAGGCGCTCGAGGGCCATGCGCCCGCACTGCCGCTGGGCCTCGGTCATCTGGTGGCCGACCGGTACCACAGCGAGGTCTTCCCCTTCGAGGAGGGCGATCAGTTGCTGCTGTACACCGACGGGGTCATCGAGGCGCGGAACAGCGAGGGCACCTTCTACCCGCTCGCCGAACGGCTCCCCGGATGGAACGGCTCCGGACCCCAGCACCTCGTCGACCGACTGCGCCGCGATCTGCTCTCCCACACCGGCGGCCACCAGGGCGATGACGCCGCCCTGGTCGTCCTCGAACGCCACGGGGCGGAGCCCTGACCGCGCCGCACGGAGAGTCGAAGGGCCCGGGGCGGGGCCCGGCGTCGCCGATGCCCGCCGCCCGCGAAACCGCCCACGAACGGACATCGGTGTCAATCGCCCTTAAACTGGTCGCATGGGCAGCGGGAATGGGGGCCCTGACAAGGGGCCCGAGGACTTCGGGCCGGATCCACTCGGCGACTTCCTCGCACGCTTCCTCGGGACCGGGCCGGCCGGCCAGCGGCCCGATTCACGACATGTCGACTTCGGGCGGCTGATGAGCGAGAACGCGCGGCATCTCGTCTCGGCCGCCGCGTCCTACGCCGCCGAACACGGCAGCACCGACCTCGACACCGAACATCTACTGCGGGCCGCGCTCTTCTCCGAGCCCACCCGGACCATGGTCTCGCGCGCCGGAGCCGACCCCGACCGGATCGCCGCGGACATCGACCGGGAGGCGGGAGGCGGCCCGCCGCGCAACTCGGTCGCCGTCACCCCGGCCGTCAAGCGGGCGCTGCTCGACGCCCATGAGATTGCCCGCTCACGCGGCTCCTCGTACATCGGCCCCGAACACGTACTGATCGCGCTCGCCGCCAACCGCGAGTCCACCGCCGGGCAGATCCTGGGCGCCGCCCGCTTCGAACCCAAGGCCCCCGGCCCGCCCCAGACCGGCGGTCTCACGCCGAGCGCCCCCACCGCCGACCAGCGGCCCGTCGTGGACCAGCGGAAGACCCCGAACCTCGACCGGTTCGGCCGCGATCTGACCGAACTGGCCCGCGAGGGGCGGATCGACCCGGTGATCGGCCGCGATGAGGAGATCGAGCAGAGCATCGAGGTGCTCGCCCGGCGCGGCAAGAACAACCCCGTCCTCATCGGCGAGGCCGGAGTCGGCAAGACGGCCGTCGTCGAGGGGCTCGCCCAGCGGATCACCGACGCCGATGTGCCGGACATCCTGCTCGGCCGCCGGGTCGTCCAGCTCGACATCGCGAGCGTCGTGGCGGGCACCCGCTTCCGCGGCGACTTCGAGCAGCGGGTCACCGGCATCGTCGATGAGATCCGCGCCAACACCGACGAGTTGATCATCTTCATCGACGAGCTGCACACGGTCGTCGGCGCCGGTGGCGGAGGCTCCGAGGGCGGCCAGATGGACGCGAGCAACCTCCTCAAGCCCGCGCTGGCCCGCGGCGAACTGCATGTGATGGGCGCGTCCACCCTCCGGGAGTACCGCCAGTACATCGAGAAGGACGCCGCGCTCGCCCGCCGCTTCCAGCCCATCATGGTCCCCGAGCCCACCCCCGCGGACGCCGTCGCCATCCTGCACGGTCTCCGGGACCGCTACGAGGCCCATCACCAGGTCCGTTACACCGACGAGGCACTGCTCGCCGCCGTCGAGCTCTCCGACCGCTACCTGACCGACCGTTTCCTGCCCGACAAGGCCATCGACCTCATGGACCAGTCCGGGGCCCGGGTCCGGCTGCGCTCCAGCGGCCGCGGCACCGATCTGCGCGCCCTGGAACGGGAGGTCGAGCAGCTCACCCGGGACAAGGACCAGGCCGTCGCGTCCGAGAGCTATGAACGCGCCACCTCCCTGCGGGACCGCATCGCCGAACTGAACAGCCGGATCGCCGAGGCATCCGGTACGCAGTACCACGGCGGGCGGGTCGCCGAGGTCACCGTCGAGGACATCGCCGAAATCGTCTCCCGGCAGACCGGAATCCCCGTCGCCAGCCTCACCCAGGAGGAGCGCGAACGCCTGCTGGGCCTGGAGGAACACCTCCATCGACGGGTCGTCGGGCAGGAGGAGGCCGTGGCCGCCGTGGCCGACGCGGTCCTGCGCGCCCGCGCCGGACTGGCCGACCCCAACCGCCCCAGCGGCAGCTTCCTCTTCCTCGGCCCCACCGGCGTCGGCAAGACCGAACTGGCCCGCGCACTGGCCGAGGCGCTCTTCGGCAGCGAGGACCGCATGGTCCGCCTCGACATGAGCGAGTACCAGGAGAAGCACACCGTCAGCCGGCTCGTCGGCGCGCCCCCCGGATACGTCGGGCACGAGGAGGCCGGGCAGCTCACCGAGGCGGTGCGCCGCCAGCCCTACTCCCTGCTGCTCCTGGACGAGGTGGAGAAGGGGCACCCCGATGTCTTCAACATCCTGCTCCAGGTGCTCGAGGACGGCAGACTGACGGACGCCCAGGGCCGCACCATCGACTTCAAGAACACCGTCATCGTGATGACCAGCAACCTCGGCTCGGAGGCCATCACCGGACGCGGTGGCCCCCTGGGCTTCGGCGGCGGTGACGACGAGGCCGACGAGGCGGCGCGCCGGGAGCGGGTGCTGCGCCCGCTGCGGGAGCACTTCCGGCCGGAGTTCCTCAACCGCATCGACGAGGTCGTCATCTTCCGCCGGCTCGCCGACGACCAGCTCCGGCAGATCGCCGATGTGCTGCTGGAGGAGACCCGGCGCCGGCTGCGCGCCCAGGACGTCAGCGTGGAGTTCACCCCGCCCGCCGTCGAGTGGCTGGCCCGGCATGGACACCAGCCGGAGTACGGCGCCCGGCCGCTGCGCCGCATCATCCAGCGCGAGGTCGACAATCCGCTCTCCCGGATGCTGCTCGGCGGCACGCTGCCGGCCCACAGCCATGTCCGCGTCGATGTGGAGAACGAGAAACTGGCCTTCCACACCCAGGAGGCGCAGCGGGCCGGGGGGCAGGCGGAGCAGCCGGGCCGAACGGAGCAGCCGGGCGAGCCGGGCCGTCCGGACCAGCCCGAGCCGTAGCGCCACGGGAAGCGGGCCGGGGCCAAGGGAAGGGGGAGCGGGCCGGGGCCAACGGGAAGCGGGCCGGGCTCAACGGCCCATCGTCAGGCCGTCCTTCTTGGCGCCCCGGCTGAGCACCGCCTCCTGGATGGTGCTCAGGGCGCTGGTGTAGCCCCGGTTGCCGGGGCTCTTCTCCAGGGCCCGGGGCAGGTTCACCAGGGAGATCGGATCGTTGTCCACGGCGTGCGGAATGTACTCCGCCTTCTTCACCTCCCACGCCTTGCCCTGGGCGCTGGGCGGGGCGAAGGTGAAGCGGGCCGCCGAGCCCATCTGGCCGCGCTTGTCGGGCATGACCCCGGCGATCTGGTCCCCCATGCCGTAGACCACCCAGGTGCCGTTGACCTTCTCGTACGCCTGGGGGATATGGGCATGGGTGCCGATGATCAGGTCGATGTCGCGGCGGCCCCCGTCCTTGGCGGCGGTGAGCTTCTTGGCGAGCGAGAGCTGGAGCTTGTCGGGCGCCTGTTGCCATTCGGTGCCCCAGTGCACGCTGACGACGACCACATCGGCCCCGGCGCGCCGCGCGGCCCGGGCGTCCTTGATGATCCGCGCCGGATTGATGAGGTTGACCAGCCACGGCTTGCCCTTGGGGACCGGGATGCCGTTGGTGCCGTAGGCGTAGGCGAGCTGGGCGACCTTGGCGCCACCGGCCTGCATCATCGTGGGACGGGTGCTCTCCGCGGCGGAACGGGCCGATCCGGCGTGCTTGAGGCCGGCCTTGTCCATGGCGTCGAGGGTGCGGACCACCCCCTCGGGACCGGCGTCGAGGGTGTGGTTGGAGGCGGTGGAGCAGGAGTCGTAGCCGAGCCTCTTGACGGCCGAGGCGAGCTGCGGAGGCGTCTTGAAGGTCGGATAGCCGGTGAACGGCCCGTGGGCGGCCCCGTAGACGGTCTCCATATGGCAGATGGCCAGGTCGGCCTGGGCGACGACGGGCGCGGCCGCCCGGATCATGCGCTGGAAGTCATAGCCGTCACCGCCCGCGTCCGCCTGTGCCTGCCGGATGACCGAGGCATGCACCAGCAGATCGCCGGTGGCCACCAGGGTGAAGCCCTTCATGGTCCCGCTCCTGGCCGGTGCGGTTCTCGACGGCTTCTCCTCGGCCTTGGGGGTGGCCGGTGTCCCGCTGCCGCACGCGGTGGCGGCGCCGAGCAGGGCAACGGCGAGAAGCGCCGTCCGATGGCGTGGGTGATGGGACACGGTGCACTCCGCACTGGTCCGGGCCATGCCGGACCCTTTTGTTCTGATTGTCGGATTGTCATATTTATTGCACGACATCCGGAGGGGTTGCGGAGTGAGGGGGAGCTTCACCGGTTCGGCCGACGGGATGTACCCGATGGGCCCGGCTGCCCGCTGTTCGGCGCCCATCGATGGGACAATGCGCGCCCGCCGCGCGGCGCCGCGGCCCCGGCGGCCCCCAGGCCGACGTCCGTCGCGTAACTCCCTTGTGAACATGTGCGGTTGGCGATGCGCGCGGGGTGCGGAGCTGACACCATGGGGTATGTCGCTCGCGACATACGGCGGGACCTCGGGGGAGGACGCTCCATGCAGAACGGCCGGCCCAGCATCACCGCCCGCGGCGCCGCCGCGTTCCGCGCGGCCCACCAGCAACTGGAGGGCGGCCGGGTGTTCTACGATCCGCTGGCGCTCCGTATCCTCGCCGCCGACGCGGACGACCCCCTCATCGAGGCGGCCTTCCGGCCCGAGCGCGAGGATGTGCGGCTGTCCGTGGCCGCCCGCGCGCGGTTCGCCGAGGACGCCGTAGCCGCCGCCGTGACGCGCGGGGTGCGGCAGGCGGTGGCGCTGGGGGCGGGGCTCGACACCTTCGGCTGCCGCAATCCGTACGAGCCGGAGGGCCTGCGGGTGTTCGAGGTGGACCATCCCGCGACCCAGGAGTGGAAGCGCGGCCGGCTGGCCGCCACGGAGATCCCCCTACCGCCCTCGCTGACCTTCGCATCGGTCGACTTCGAACGGCGGAGCCTGGCCGACGGGCTGACGGCGGCGGGCTTCGACCCGGCCCGCCCGGCGTTCTTCATCTGGCTCGGGGTGGTGCCGTATCTGACGCACACCGCCGTGCTGGACACGCTCGGCTTCATCGCGGGCCTGCCGGGCGGCTCCGGAGCCGTCTTCGACTACGGCGAGCCGCCGGACGCGCTGCCACCGGAGCACCGCGCCGTGCACGAGGCCCGCGCGGCATGGGCGGCCGAGGCCGGTGAGCCCTTCCTCAGCTTCTTCACCCCCGACGAGCTCGCCCGTGACCTGCACCGCCTGGGCTTCTCCGCGCGGGAGGACATCCGCTACGGCGACCTCACGGCCCGGTACGAGAGCGGCCACCGTATGGCCGACGGGTACGCGGACCTGGGCGCCCATGTGATCCACACCTGGATCCAGGGCTGAGCCCGGACCGCGGTGGCGGCCCGGGCCCCGTCAACACGCCTGTCAGCGAAGGGACTTGGCGATTCCACCGGCGGCGGTCACCGGTACGGTGACATGGCTGCCGCCCAGGTCCACCGTCACCTTCGCCCCGGTCGGATCCTCGAAATAGAGGAAGTCGGCGTCGGTGCCGCCGAGGACCAGCCCCAGCCGATGGCCCGGCTTGATCTCGTAGTCGTTCGGCAGTGTCTTCCAGGCGATCCGGTAGGACCGGCCGGGGGTCAGCGGCTCCGGGGTGGTGAGCGAGTGGCGGTTCTGGGCGTCCATCCAGCCGCGGGCGATCACCTCCGAGGATTTGCGCGCCGTCACATTGGCGGTCTTCTGGTAGCAGGCGTCGTCCCGGGCGGTGCTCTCCCCGTGGCAGGATTCCTCGTCCAGCCCCTGGAGACCGTCATGGATCCTGTTCTGCGGCTCGTTGCGGTTCCAGTCGATCCGTTCGTCCTCGCCGTAGTCCACCAGCAGCGCGGTGAGGTTCGACGTCGGTTTGTCGAGCGTGACCCGCAGATCCGCGGTGGGCGTGCCGGACAGCCGTACCCCCGTGCGCAGCGGCGGGGTGAGGAACGCCAGGCGTCCCGGACGGCTCGCCGACGGGTCGGCGGTGAGATCCGCCTCGCTCAGCTTGGTGTCGGTGAAGGTCCCGGTGCCGCTCCCGGGGCTCAGCGCCAGCGAGCCGTCGGGCCCGGGGCGCAGGGGCACCGAGGAGGTGCCCGCGGGCCAGTCGGCCTGGGTGGTCCAGGTGGTCGGGCCGGTCTGGAGATCGACCCGGGGCTCGTCCATGATTCCGTTCTGGACGCCGTAGAGCCAGTGGTCGAACCATCGGTGCACGGTATCGACCCACTGGGCGCGCCGACCGGGCCAGTCGAACGGATCGGTGTGCCCGTAGCGGCCCAGCCACAGCTTGCGCGGCACATCGCGCTCGGCCAGTGGGGCCCACCAGTTGGCGAACTGGTCGATCCGTACATTGTAGTCGCTGAGGTCGTGTGCCGCGAGGACGCTCGCGCGCACCTTGTTCACCTCGGGCGCCGGCCGCGCGATGTAATTGCGCTCATGCCAGTAGGCGTTGTAGTTGCCGGTGGCGTCGTCCTCGCCGGCCTGCAACCGGTCGCGCACCGCCTGGCATTTCTGGGGTGGATCGGTGTCCAGCGCCGTCGTCAGATAGGAGGCGAAATCATTCCAGTGCTTGGCGCCGTTGGTGCGGGCGAAGTCGTACCACGAGCTGATCCCGGAGATCGGGACGATGGTCTCCAGCCCCTCCACACCGGTGCCGGCCACGGCGTTGGCCAGCATGCCCTCGTACGAGTGGCCGATCATGCCCACCTTGCCGGTGGACCAGGAGGCTTTCACCTCGCTGCCGTCGGCCGCGTGCGCCGTGGCCCGGCCGCCCAGCCAGTCGATCGTCGCCTTGGCGGCCGCCACGTCGGAGGCGCCGCCGACCGTCAGACAGCCGTCGGATCTGCCGGTCCCGGTCACATCCACATCGACCACGGCATAGCCGCGCGGCACGAAGTAATTGTCGTAGTAGAGGGGGAACTTGGCCGGGGCGCCCTGGGCGTCGTAGCTCTTCCGCTCCGACTCGAATCCGCGGCCCACGGTGTCGTTGTAGGGGCTGGCCGACATGATGACCGGCACCTTGAGACCTTGCTGGGTCTCCTTGGGCCGGATGATGTCCACCGCGACCCGGTCCCTGTGTCCATCGCCGTCACTGTCGACGGGTGTCCGGACCATGAGGTGCTCGCGCACGGCATCCGGATACGAGAACACCGGCTGAGTACGGCCGTTCACCACGTGGGCGCCGGGCGGGCCGCCGGGCTGGGTGGACGGCCGGGCCGAGGCGGGCCCGGCGGGCAGTGCGGCAAGGGCTGTCGATATCGCGACCGCGGCGATCACGGCGCCGCGCCATCGTGAGGTGAGCATACGGACCTCCTGGCCACGGCCCCCGCCCCGGGATCGGGAGTCGGCGGTGACCGGTCGGCGATCCCGGGGTTCCGGGGCCATGGAGGCTACTCGGCGATTTTCGTACGCATGGTCCAGCGAAAGATCGCTGTGGTGATGTCAGCGGAATCGCTGACGAGTTCGAAGTGCTCGTATCCATCGCGATGCTGGATTTTGAGCTTCTTGCTGGTGAGGGTCGATCGCCCGGTCCGGAATGCCCGGGGCAGATCGTCCGGTCCGCCTTCGAGGACGACCTCGATCGGGCTGCCGTCGGACAGATAACTGACGTGATCGCTCATATGTCCACCTCCTTACGCGGTCTTCCTCATGCGGGAACATGCAGTTCCAGCCGGTCATCCGAGGTGAGGATGGCGCGCTGCATGTCTTGCAGAGCCCGGCACGGTTCGAGCCCGAGTTCCTCATTGAGTGTCTTGCGCGCCGCTTGATACACATGCAATGCGTCCGCCCGGCGGCCACAGCGGTAGAGGGCCAGCATCAACTGACGGTGGAGTGCCTCCCGCAAAGGATGCTCGGTGGTCAACTGGTACAGATCGCTGACCAGTTCGCGATGGCGGCCGAGCATGAGCCGGGAATCCGTCAGCATCTCGATGCATTCCAGCCGGGCTTCTTTCAGCCAGGTCTGAAAGCCTTCGAGGATCGGCCCATGGCATACATCATCCAGCAGCGGATCGCGCCAGAGATCGAGTGCGCTTTCGAAAGTGGCCGTGGCCTGCTGGTAGCGCCGCTCCCTGAGATGATCCCGGCCCTCGCACACCAGCCGTTCGAAGCAGTGGAAGTCGAGGTGATCGGGGCCCAGCCGCAGGACATATCCCGGGGGGCGGGTGAGAACGGGGCTTTCGCTCTGACCGGGCCGGCGCAGGAACTTACGGATCTGGGAGACATACACATGAAGCCCGGCGATCGCCCGGCGCGGCGGATACTCCCCCCAGATCTCCGCGATGAGCTGGTCGATCGGGACCACCTGATCGGCGCGGACGAGAAGAACGGTCAACAGGACCTCGATCTTCCGCGCCCTGATGGTTAATTTCCGCTCTCCTTCAACCACCCGGAGAGGTCCCATGATCTCATATCGCACGATGTGCCCCATCCGAGTCGCCGACGAGTGCGGTCATGGGACAGTCGGCGCCTTTGCCGGAAGTGCCCGTGGTGTTTTCTGGGTGTTTCCTCGATTTCGAGGGCGATGTCCGTCTGCTTCCGGAGGCGCACGCCTGTGCGGGGCGGGCTCTGGTGGCTCTGTTGGTCCGCGCGGATCGCCGTCCCGGGCCGTCCGGGTGGCGCGCGGCAATTGTCACGTCCCCGGATTCCGGCGACCCCGGAGGGGATGGGAAGTGGGCGCTTGCTGAGCCGCTTGCGTGTGGAAAGTGGTCCGGTCGCGCCCCTCTGCGCGGGGACGGGCGGTGCCGCCGGATCCACTGACGCACGCCGTTCGCGACTGCCATTACTCACCCCTCTTTTATCGCGGGCCCTGCCGAGGAATCGGAGAACGGACAAGATCGGACGCCTTCGGCGGGTGCCCCACATCGTAAGCAAGTCCTATGACTACCCACCTCACCTAGAATCCGGATATACGCGCCCTCGAGTCGGCGTCCTCGACGGTGCGGAGCGGGTATTCGCAATGCGTCCGGAAGATCGGAGTCCGGATATCCCGCACTTGAGGTGGTGCAGTCCGCGAATGAGAATACGCGGATCGCATCGGCCGGGACAAGCGAATCCTGCGAGATCATGGGCCCCTTGGTGCCGCTTTGATGAGGAGTGAAGAATTCCGGCTCCGCGGGACCCATGAAGAGGGTGTCGAATAACCGTCAGGTTTGTTGGCGATTCAGGGCTTGTGGGCCACCACGATCGCGCAGCCGGCGCTCGGCACGGTGGGGAGCGCCGACTTGGCGGCGTCCAGTACCTCCTGGACGCTGACTCCGTGCCGCGCCTCGAACTCCCGGCGGCAGCGCAGGATACCGTCGATCATCCGGTTGGCGGTGTCCTTCGTGTTCTCGGTGACGTCGGTCAACTCATCGAGCACCAGCCCCGCGTCACCGATCAGACCGGGCCAGTCCTCCAGCCGGGTCAGCGAGGTGACCACATCGGGATCGGCGTCCGGCTGGTAACTGCCGTCGCTCGGCGGGGTGACATCCGTGAGCACCACCCGGCCCCCGGATCCCAGCACCCGGGCCATCTCGCGCAGCGCCGTCGGGCGGTCCATGTGATTGATCGATTCGAATGCGAGTACGGCGTCGAAAGCCGCGTCGTCGAAAGGCATGGCCATGGCGTCGGCGTATTGGAATGCCACCTGGTGGGACAGATCGGCCAGCCGGGCGGATTCGGTCGCCTGTTTGACCTGAAGCTCGCTGATCGTGATGCCCAGGACATGGGCGCCGGTGGCGGTCGCCACCCGCATCGCGGGTTTCCCGATACCGCAGCCGACATCCAGTACCCGGTCTCCCGCCCCCACCCGCAGCCGTTCGATCAGCAGATCCGTGAAGCGATCGGTGGCCTCCTGGACCGAACGGGTATCGGACGGGCCGTCCCAGTAGCCGAAGTGGAAGTTGTCGTCCCACGCCATCTGTAGAAGCGGTCCCAGCGAGCTGTAGTAGTCCGACACCGTGCCGCCTGGTGGCACGGCCGATGGAGATGTCATGACACTCCTCCTGTGTGCTCGGAGATCGGGGCGGCCAAGGGCGCATAAAGGGCTCACCCGCTCAGCGATGGTCATGGGTTCCGGTAACGCGTCTCTAAAGTCACCGGCCGTGGCCTATTTGGTCTTGCTTTAGAGCCGCGCACCACGATGGGCCACGTGCTCGCACCGATCATCAATCCGGAGCGGGAGTGCCGCCCATGACCCAGAACACGCAGATGTTCTCCCAGCGCCATATGGGGTGCGATGGATAGCGCCGCGCCGACCCGGACACCTCAGCAAGCGGAGCCCATCGCCGTGGTGGGAATGGCCTGCCGCCTGCCGCACGCACCCAGTCCGTCAGCCTTCTGGCGGCTGTTGCGGGAGGGCGGGAACGCCGTCACCACCATGCCGGAGGACCGCCGCCGGACCGGCACCGCCACTGTCGGCGGTGCCGCTGCCGACGGCCCCGCCACCGACGGCCCCGACCGGCCCGCCCCGGCCTGGTACGGCGGCTTCCTGGACCGTGTCGACACCTTCGACGCCTCCTTCTTCGGCATCTCGCCCCGCGAGGCGACGGCCATGGACCCTCAGCAGCGGCTGATACTCGAACTCGCCTGGGAGTCGTTCGAGGACGCGGGAATCCGCCCCGGAACACTGAAGGACACCCCGACCGGGGTGTTCGTCGGCGCCATCTGGGACGAGTACGCCACCCTGCTGCGCCGGGACACCACCGCGGCCACCCGGCACGCCATGACCGGTGTCCACCGCAGCATCATCGCCAACCGGGTCTCCTACGGCTACGGTCTACGCGGCCCCAGCCTCACCGTCGACACCGCACAGTCGTCCTCGCTGGTGGCCGTCCACACCGCCTGCGAGAGCCTGCGGCGCGGGGAGTGCACCCTGGCGCTGGCCGGCGGTGTCAACCTCATCCTCACCGAGGACAGCATGACGGCAGCCGCCGCCCAGTTCGGCGGGCTCTCCCCGGACGGGCGCTGCCACACCTTCGACGCCCGCGCCAACGGCTTCGTCCGCGGTGAGGGCGGCGCGGCGGTCCTCCTCAAACCACTCGCCGCGGCCGTACGCGACGGCGACCCGGTGTACTGCGTCATCCACGCCGGAGCCATCAACAACGACGGCGCCACCGACGGACTGACGGCCCCCAGCCCGGCGGCCCAGGAGGACGTGGTGCGCACCGCCCACCGGCGGGCCGGAGTCGCACCCGACGACGTCCAATACGTCGAACTGCACGGCACCGGAACCCCCGTCGGCGACCCCGTCGAAGCGGCGGCACTCGGCGCCGCGCTCGGCACCGCCCGAACGGACGGCACACCTCTGCTCGTCGGCTCCGCCAAGACCAATGTGGGCCACCTCGAAGGCGCCGCCGGCATCGTCGGCCTCCTCAAGACCGCCCTCGGCATCAAGCACCGCCTGCTCCCGGCCAGCCTCCACTTCACCACCCCGAACCCGCGAATCCCGCTGACCGAGCTCGGCTTGCGGGTCCAGGACCGGCTCGGCGACTGGCCCCGCCCGGACCTGCCCCTGCTCGCCGGGGTCAGCTCCTTCGGCATGGGCGGCACCAACTGCCATCTCGTCCTCGGCGAAGCGCCCGCCTATGCGTCTGCCTCCGTACCCGCGCCCGCCTCCGTGCCCGTACCGGCCTCCGTGCGCGCACCGGCCACCCCCGCGCCCCCTGTGGTGGTCTGGCCGATCTCCGCGAAGACTCCCGCGGCACTGCGCGCCCAGGCCGGGCGGCTGCGCGACCATCTGGCGGACCACCCCGCCCTCTCCCCGGCCGACATCGCACACTCCCTGGCCACCACCCGCACCGCCTTCGACCACCGAGCCGTGCTCCTCGGCGAGGACACCGACGAGCTGCTGAGCGGGCTGGACGCGCTGGCCGGGGGCGCGGAGACCCCCGGAGCGGTGCGGGGCAGGACCACGGATGGCGGCCTCGCCTTCCTCTTCAGCGGCCAGGGCAGCCAGCGAGCGGCCATGGGCCGTGAGCTGTATGCCGCCTATCCGGTCTTCGCCGCGGCGCTGGACGAGGTGTGCGACTGCCTGGACGCACGGCTGGCGGAGCCGCTGCACGAGGTGATGTCCGCCAGGGCTCCCTCCCCGCGGGCGGCGCTGCTCGACCGGACCTCGTACACCCAGCCCGCGCTGTTCGCCATCGAGGTGGCCCTGTACCGCTTGGCCGAATCCTGGGGGCTGACCCCCGGCCATGTGATGGGCCACTCGGTCGGCGAGATCGCCGCGGCCCATGTGGCCGGTGTGCTCACCCTGCCTGACGCCTGCGCTCTGGTGGCCGCCCGCGGCCGGCTGATGCAGTCGGTCATGGCGAAGGGGGCCATGGCCGCGCTTCAGGCCGACGCGGACGAGGCCGCCGGACTGCTCGCCGGATGGGAGGACCGGCTGGACATCGCCGCCGTCAACGGGCCCTCGTCCGTGGTGATTTCGGGTGACCACGACGCCGTCCACGCGGCCGCCGCCGTCTGGCGCGAGCGTGGCCGCAAGGCCCGGCTGCTGAAGGTCAGCCACGCCTTCCACTCGCCGCATATGGACGGCATGCTCGACGAACTGCGCGCCGTCGCCTCGCAACTAGCATTCTCCGCACCGGCCATCCCCCTCGTCTCCAATGTGACGGGACGGCTCGCCACCGCCTCACAACTCGCCTCGCCCGGCTACTGGGCCCGGCACGCCCGCCACGCCGTGCGCTTCATGGACGGGGTGCACACCCTTCTGGACGCCGGTGTCACCACCTTCCTCGAACTCGGACCGGACGCCCCGCTCACCGCCATGACCCGCGAATGCCTCACCGCACGGCCGGGACCGGCCCCCGGGCAGGCGCGCCCGGCCGCCGTGGCGGCGCTGCGCCGCGACCGCCCCGAGGCGCGCACCTTCGCCACCGCCATGGCCCAGGCGTATGTCCGCGGCGCCGAAGTGGCCTGGGACCGGGCCTGCGCCGGGCAGCCCCGGCAGCGGGTAGCCCTGCCGACGTACGCCTTCCAGCGGGACCGCTACTGGCCCGGCACGACACTCGAATCCACCGCGTCCGCCACCCACCCCACCGGGACCGACGGCGCCCCGGACCCGGCACCGCCCACGGAAGAGACGGCCGAGCCCGCCGCCGCGGCGTGGCGCCGCGATCCGCTGGACACCGTGCGGACGCAGGTGGCCCTCGTCCTCGGGCACTCCGCGCCGGGCGCCATCGATCCCGGCCTCACCTTCAAGGAGCTGGGCTTCGACTCGCTCGCGGCGACCGAACTGAGTGAGCGGCTCGGCGCGGCCACCGGGCTGCCCCTGACCGCCACGCTCACCTTCGACCACCCCACGCCACTCGCCGTCGCCGACCATCTGCGCGCCCACACCGCCCCTGCCACCTCCGCCGCGTCCATGGCCACCACGCCGGGCGACGCCGCCGAACCGATCGCGGTGGTCGCCATGGGCTGCCGCTTCCCGGGCGGGGTCGACTCGCCCGAGGCGCTGTGGCGGCTGGTGGCCGAGGGCGCCGACGCCATCGGGGAGTTCCCCCGGGACCGTGGCTGGGACCTGGCCGGACTCTTCGACCCCGACCAGGACCGCCTCGGCACCAGCTACGCCCACGAGGGCGGATTCCTCTACGACGCAGCGGAATTCGACGCGGAGTTCTTCGGCATCAGCCCCCGTGAGGCGCTGGCCACCGACCCCCAGCAGCGGCTGCTGCTGGAGACAGCGTGGGAGACCTTCGAACGGGCGGGCATCCGCTCCACCGCCCTCCGGTCCAGCCCGACCGGCGTGTTCGTCGGCGTGACGGCCCAGGACTACGGCCCCCGGCTGCACGAGGCGCCCAAGGGACTCGACGGCCATCTGCTGACCGGCGGCACCCCGAGCGTGGTGTCCGGCCGGGTGGCGTTCACCTTCGGCCTGGAGGGGCCCGCGGTGTCGGTGGACACGGCGTGTTCGTCGTCGCTCGTGGCCGTCCATCTGGCGGTGCGGGCACTGCGGCAGGGCGAGTGTGCGCTGGCCCTGGCCGGAGGGGTGACGGTGATGGCCGCCCCCGGCATGTTCACCGGCTTCTCCCGTCAGCGGGGGCTGGCCCCCGACGGGCGGTGCAAGCCGTTCGCGGCGGCGGCCGACGGCACCGGATGGGCCGAGGGGGTCGGCCTGCTGCTCCTGGAACGGCTCTCCGACGCCCGGCGGGAGGGCCACCGGGTGCTGGCGGTGATCCGGGGCTCGGCCGTCAACCAGGACGGCGCCTCCAACGGCCTGACCGCGCCCAACGGCCCCTCCCAGCAGCGGGTGATCCGCCAAGCCCTCGCCGACGCCCGGCTGTCGCCCTCCGAGGTGGACGCCGTCGAGGCGCATGGCACTGGAACCACCCTCGGCGACCCGATCGAGGCCCAGGCCCTGCTCGCCACCTACGGGCAGGAACGGACCGGAGACCGGCCCCTGTGGCTGGGCTCGCTGAAGTCCAACATCGGCCACACCCAGGCCGCCGCCGGCGTGGCGGGCGTCATCAAGATGGTGATGGCCCTGCGGCGCGGACTGCTGCCCGCCAGCTTGCACATCGACGCGCCCAGCCCGCATGTCAACTGGGACAGCGGCGCGGTGCGCCCGCTGACCGAGCCGGTGGAGTGGCCGCGCGACGAACGTCCCCGCCGCGCGGGTGTGTCCTCCTTCGGCATCAGCGGTACCAACGCGCATCTGATCGTGGAACAGGCCCCCGAGCCGGACCCCGCACCCGCCGGGGCGCGAACGGACGAGGGCGACCGGCCGGTGCCCTGGGTGCTCTCCGCCCGGAGCGCCGAGGCCCTTCGGGGGCAGGCCCGGGAGCTGGCCGCCCGCATGGCCGCCGACAACACGCCGACACACCAGGAGGTGGGCTGGTCGCTGATCACCACCCGGACGGCGTTCGAGCACCGCGCGGTGGTGGTCGGCGAGAGCCGCGACGAACTCACCTCCGCCGTCCAGACGTTGGCGACCGAGGGCACCCACCCGGGCGTGGTGCATACGGGCACGGCCGCCGCCACGGGTGGCGCGGGCCCGGTGCTGGTCTTCCCCGGGCAGGGCTCGCAGTGGGCCGGGATGGGTGCCGGACTGCTGGACGCCTCACCGGTGTTCGCCGCCCGGGTGGCGGAGTGCGAACGAGCGCTCGCACCCCATGTGGACTGGTCGCTCACGGATGTCCTGCGGGGGGCCGAAGGCGCCGCCGAGCTGAGCCGGGTGGACGTGGTGCAGCCGGTGCTCTGGGCGGCGATGGTGTCCCTGGCCGCCGTATGGGCCGAGTACGGAGTGCGGCCCGCCGCCGTCGTCGGCCACAGCCAGGGCGAGATCGCGGCGGCCGTGGTGGCGGGAGCCCTGTCCCTGGAGGACGGCGCCAAGGTCGTGGCGCTGCGCAGCCGGGCCTTGCGGCGACTCGCCGGAGGCGGGGCCATGGCCTCCCTCGGTGTGGGTGAGGAACAGGCCACGGAGCTGCTGTCCGGGCTCGCGGATCAGCCCGACGCGGTAGTGGTGGCGGTGGTGAACGGGCCCGAGTCCACGGTGGTGTCCGGGCCGCCGGAGCAGGTGGCCGCTACCGTGACCGCCTGCCGGGAGGCGGGCGAGCGGGCGCGGATGATCGAAGTGGACTATGCCTCGCACAGCCCCCAGGTCGATGAGATCGCGGAGGAACTCACCGAGCTGCTCAAGGGAGTTGAGCCGGTGGGCACGTCCGAGTCCGGGGTGGTGTTCTACTCCACCGTGACCGGTGGCCGGGCCGATGCGTCCACGCTGCACACGGGATATTGGGTGCGGAATCTGCGCGAGCGGGTGCGGTTCGCCGACGCGGTGCAGGCGCTGCTGGCCGATGGCCACCGGGTGTTCATCGAGGCCAGCACCCATCCCGTCCTCACCATGGCAATGCGGGAGAGCTTCGAGCACGCGGAGAGCGGCGCCACCGCCGTGCCCACCCTGCGCCGGGACCACGGGGACCTGGCCCAGCTCACGAAGTCGGTCGCGCAGGCGTTCATCGCCGGGGCCGAGGTGGACTGGTCGGCCGCGTTCCCGGCCGACTCCCCGCCTCGTACGGTCGATCTGCCCACGTACGCCTTCCAGCGCCGGCGCTACTGGCTGGACGCCCCCGGTGGGTCCGGCAAGGACCCCGGCGCCCTCGGCCTGGCCGGCGCGGACCATCCGCTGTTGGGCGCCGCGGTGCGGCTCGCCGACGGCAGCGGCCATGTGCTGACCGGACGTCTCTCCCCACAGACACACGGCTGGCTCGCCGAC
>NZ_JAHLEM010000354.1 GCF_018883605.1 Streptomyces niphimycinicus
GCCGGCGCTACTGGCTGGACGCCCCCGGTGGGTCCGGCAAGGACCCCGGCGCCCTCGGCCTGGCCGGCGCGGACCATCCGCTGTTGGGCGCCGCGGTGCGGCTCGCCGACGGCAGCGGCCATGTGCTGACCGGACGTCTCTCCCCACAGACACACGGCTGGCTCGCCGACCATGTGGTGGCGGGCGTGGCCCTGGTCCCCGGAACCGTGCTCATGGAGTGGGCGCTGCGGGCGGCCGATGAGGCGGGCTGCGGTGCGGTGGAGGAGCTCGCGCTGCGGCTGCCGCTGGTGCTGCCCGCGACGGGCGGCCGGTGTGTCCAGGTGGTGGTGGGCCCGTCCGCCGACGACGGACGCCGCGACCTCGCGGTCTACTCCCTCCCCGACGACGCCCTTCGCACAGGTGGAGACACCGACTGGACGTGCCATGCCGTGGGCGTACTCGGCCCCGCCGAACCGGAGAGCCGAGCGGCGGAGCTGCCCGGGACATGGCCGCCGCCCGGAGCGCGGCCGGTGGACACCGATGGGTGCTACGAACGGATCGCCGCATCCGGATACGCCTACGGAGCCGCGTTCCAGGGGCTGCGCGCGGTATGGCGGGACGGCGCCGATCTGCTGGCCGATGTGGAACTGCCCAAGGCCGCGGGAGAGCCCAGTGGGTTCGGTATCCACCCCGCCCTGCTGGACGCGGTGCTCCATCCGACGCTGCTGACCGGGCATCCCGATGCCGGGCCGGAGCCGGACGAGGGCCGGATGTGGCTGCCGTTCACCGCGAGCGGCGTGTCCCTGTGGGCGGCCGAGGCCACCGCCGTACGGGTCAGGCTCACCCCCCGGCCACAGGCCGCCGAGGGCGAGCGGGAACTGCGGGTCGTCATCGCCGACGCCGTGGGCGCCCCGGTGCTGACGATCGACGCGCTGCTGCTGCGCCCCGCCGAGGCCGAGCAGCTCCGATCCCTCAACACCGGCGGGGTGGCCACCGGCGGTGGCGGTGGCGGTCGCGGTGGCGGTGAAAGCGCACGGCGGCGTACCGCTGCTGCCGCCGCCGAAGTGCCGTCCGTCGACTGGGCCGCCCGGCTGGCGCGGCTGTCGGCCCTCGACCGGTATCGCACCCTCCTCGGCCTGGTGCGCGACCACGCCGCCACCGTGCTGGGCCACACCGATGCCGAGGCGGTACGCGCCGACGCCAGCTTCAAGGAGCTGGGCTTCGAGTCCCTGACCGCTGTCGAACTGCGCGATCGTCTCGCGGCCGCCACCGGTCTGCGGCTGCCCGCGGCCCTGATCTTCCGGCATCCGACCCCGGAAGGCATCGCCCACCACCTTGTGCGACGGCTGACCTCGGACGGCACCGCCGCCACCCCCGCCGCGATCGTCCCGCCGAACACACAGGTGCCACGGCAGCCGACGGATGAAATGAGCGCGGCCCAAAGGCTGGAGTCCGCCTCGGCGGATCAGGTCCTTGAGTTTATTGACAACGAGCTTGGTGTGTCCTGAATGTGCCGGGCGCGACGATCGCTGAAGGCCGGGTGACCCTCATGGCGAACGAAGAGAAGCTGGTCGAGTACCTCAAGCGCGTTTCCGCCGATCTGCACGATACGCGTCTGCGGTTGCGCGAGGTGGAGGAGCGTTCCCACGAGCCGGTGGCCGTGGTCGGCATGGCCTGCCGCTTTCCCGGCGGGGTCACCTCCCCGGAGGAGCTGTGGGAACTGCTCGTCTCCGGTGTCGACGCGATCGGGGACTTCCCGACGGACCGCGGCTGGGACCTCGAGAACCTCTACCACCCCGATCCCGAGCACTACGGCACCAGCTCTGTCCGCCAGGGCGGATTCGTCGAAGCGGACCGGTTCGACGCGGCGTTCTTCGGCATCAGCCCCAGGGAAGCGCTCGCCATGGACCCGCAGCAGCGGCTGGTGCTGGAGATGGCCTGGGAGTCCCTTGAACGGGCCGGTATCGACCCGGTGTCGCTGAAGGGAACCCGCACCGGCGTCTACGCCGGTGTGTCCAGCCAGGACTATCTGTCCCGGGCCCCGCGCATTCCCGAGGGATTCGAGGGCTACGCCACCACGGGCGGACTCACCAGCGTGATCTCGGGCCGGGTGGCCTACACCTTCGGTCTGGAAGGGCCGGCGGTGACGGTGGACACCGCATGCTCGGCCTCACTGGTGGCCATGCATCTGGCGGTACAGGCGCTGCGGCAGGGCGAATGCACCCTGGCCCTGGCGGGCGGTGTCACCTCGCTCGCCACCCCCATCATGTTCACCGAGTTCTCCCGGCAGCGCGCACTGGCCCCGGACGGCCGGTGCAAGTCCTTCGCCGCCGACGCGGACGGCACCGGCTTCTCCGAAGGCGTCGGTCTGGTGGTACTGGAGCGGCTGTCGGAGGCACAGCGCAACGGCCATCGGGTGCTGGCGGTGATCCGGGGCTCGGCGATCAACCAGGACGGCGCCAGCAATGGCCTCACCGCGCCCAACGACGTGGCCCAGGAACGCGTCATCGGCCAGGCCCTCGCCAACGCCCAGCTCACGCCGGGCGATGTGGACGCCCTGGAGGCACACGGCACCGGCACCAAACTCGGCGACCCGATCGAGGCCGAGGCCCTGACCGCCACGTACGGCCAGAACCGCCCCGCCGACCGGCCACTGCTGCTGGGCTCGCTGAAGTCCAACATCGGCCATACACATGCGGCGGCCGGTGTGGCAGGCGTGATCAAGATGGTGATGGCGCTCCGGCACCCACACCTGCCCGCCAACCTGCACCTCGACGTCCCCACTCCGCATGTGGAGTGGGAGGACAGCGGGCTGCGGCTGCTGAACGAACCGGTGGAGTGGCCCCGCCTGGAACGCCCCCGCCGTGCGGCGGTCTCCTCGTTCGGCATCTCCGGTACGAACGCCCATCTGATCCTGGAGCAGGCGCCTGAGGACGATGCGCCAATGGACTCGGCCCGCTCGGAGGTGAGCACGGTTCCGTGGGTGCTCTCGGCGCGTAGTGCGGAGGCGTTGCGGGGGCAGGCTGCCGCGCTGGTTGAGCGGGTGGGCGGCGTATCCGAGCTGTCCTCCGTCGATGTGGGGTGGTCGTTGGTTACTACGCGGTCGGTGTTTGAGCATCGGGCGGTGGTGGTGGGTGATGA
>NZ_JAHLEM010000355.1 GCF_018883605.1 Streptomyces niphimycinicus
CGGCCCGGGGACCCGGCCCCCGCGCCCGCCCCCGCCCTCGCCTGACCCCTGGCAACGGACATCCGGGCTGCGGCCCGGGGACCCGGCCCCCGCGCCCGCCCCCGCCCTCGCCTGACCCCTGGCAACGGACATCCGGGCTGCGGCCCGGGGACCCGGCCCCCGCGCCCGCCCCCGCCCTCGCCTGACCCCTGGCAACGGACATCCGGGCTGCGGCCCGGGGACCCGGCCCCCGCGCCCGCCCCCGCCCTCGCCTGACCCCTGGCAACGGACATCCGGGCTGCGGCCCGGGGACCCGGCCCCCGCGCCCGCCCCCGCCCAAGCCTGACCCCTGGCAACAGACCTCCGGCCCCCTGCGGCCGGCCGAATCGCTTTGGAGAACCAATGGCAGAGAACGCATCCCGGGTGGCGCTGGTCACCGGCGGTTCACGGGGAATCGGCCGGGCCACGGTGGTGCGTCTGGCACGGGACGGCTTCGATGTCGCCTTCTGCTACCAGTCGAACGAGGCGGCCGCCCTGGAGCTGGAGAAGGAGGTCACCGAGACCGGGGCCCGGGTGCTCAGCCGCAAGCTCGACGTCCGTGACGCCGAGGCGGTGCGCGCGCTGATCGCCGAGACCGAGCAGACCCTCGGTCCGGTCGACGCGGCCGTGACCGCCGCCGGTATCACCCGTGACAATCCCCTGCTGCTGATGAAGGACGACGAATGGCATGACGTGCTGGACGTCAACCTGGACGGCGTCTACCACGTCTGCCGCTCCGTGGTGTTCGGCATGATGAAGCGCAAGAGCGGGGTGATCGTCAACATCTCCTCGGTCGCGGGCGTGTACGGCAACGCCACCCAGTCCAACTACTCGGCCTCCAAGGCCGGGATCATCGGCTTCTCCCGGGCCCTGGCCAAGGAGGTCGGGCGGTACGGAATCCGCGCCAATGTCGTCGCCCCGGGGTTCATCGACACCGATATGACGTCCGTGCTCACCGGCCAGGTGAAGGACAAGGCGCTGGAGTCGGTGCCGCTCGGGCGGCTGGGGCGGGCCGATGAGGTCGCCGACCTCGTCTCGTACCTCGTCTCGGACCGTGCGGCCTATGTCACGGGCTCCGTCGTCCAGATCGACGGCGGCATCACCATCTAGCATCGCCCCGAACCCAGGAGGTTCCGTTGGCCGTCAAGCCACCGCGCTGGTATTTCTCACTCCGCAGCCCCTATTCCTGGCTCGCCTACCGTGAACTCACCGAGAACGCCCCCGATGTGGCGGACGCGATCGAATGGCGCCCGTACTGGGAGCCGGACGAGGTGAGCGAGGGCCTGCTGGCCGACGCCGGGATCCACCTTCCCTATGTCGCGATGTCCAAGGAGAAGCACTTCTACATCCTCCAGGACGTCAAGCGGGCGGCCATCGAGCGCGGCCTGCGGATGGTCTGGCCCATCGACACCGCTCCCAACTGGGACGTCTCCCATCTCGCCTATCTGGTCGCCGAGGACGCCGGCCGCGGGCGGGACTTCATCGACGCCGTGTACCGGGCCCGCTGGGAGAACGGCATCGACATCTCCGAGCGCGCCACCATGGCCGCGATCGGCCATGAACTGGGCCTGGACCCCGATGCGTTGGCCGGTGCGGCCGACGATCCGCAGATCCGCCGGCGGGGCATCGAGGCGCTGCGCGCGGTGGACCGCGACGGAGTCTTCGGAGTGCCGTTCTTCATCCACCGGCACGACAAGTTCTGGGGGCTGGACCGGCTCTCGGGCTTTGTCGCGAGCGTCCGTGCCAAGACCCGCACCGTCGCCATCGAACAACCGGAGAACGACCGCGGGATCGAGCCGGCCCTGCTCGTCCCGGCCGGTGACGCCGGGCACGCCGGCGGCTGCGGCTGACCGGACGTACCCGAAACGACCCGATGGACCAGAGACCTCATAGACCCTCGTCGACCCGATAGACCCGGCAGAAAGGTGAACCCGCCATGAGCAACCCCTTCGAGGACGAGAACGGCAGCTACTACGTGCTGGTCAACGACGAGCGGCAGCACTCGCTGTGGCCGGCCTTCGCGGAGGTACCCGCGGGCTGGACCGTCGTCCACGGCCAGGACGGCCGTCAGGCGTGCCTGGACTACATCAACGAGAACTGGACCGATATGCGGCCCAAGAGCCTGATCGAGGCGATGGGCTGACGCACGCCGCCTCCTCCCTTGCCACGGGGCCCGACAACCTGACGTCGGGCCCCGTGGTGTGTTTCCGGCGGGTCGCCGCATGACATCCGGGCAGCCACGGTCCGAGCGGGACGATCCGGACTACTGTTGACACCCTCTTCATCGCACACGGGGGAACGTGCCATGACCTGGCTGGCAGCCACCAGCATCGACGACCTGTCCTTCGGACTGCTGATCATGCTGATCGCGGTGTCGTCGGTGGGCGTCTTCGTCTTCGGCGTCTCGGCGATCTCCGGCCGGCTGCTCGGCATCCGGGTGGGCCCGCTGCGCGCCCTCGGCGCCGGTCTGGTCGGGCTGGGCGCGATGCTCGCCTTCAAGCCGACCATGCACGACCAGCAGAGCATGGGCGTGCTGTACGGGGTCCAGGTCGGGGTGTCCGTCCTCGCCGCGATGGCCGCCCTGGTGCTGGCCGAGGTCTTTCTGCCGCAGGGCAGTTGGGCGCTGCCCATGCGGCTGTGGCGGGCGCTGCGCAGCCGGCTGCGGCGCACCCGCCGCTATTCGCAGATCAGCCGGATCTTCATGCGGCACGGCCTGAGCCGTCCGCTGCGCAGCCGGCACAGTCTGGAACGGGCCCTGCGGCCGGGCGAGTTCGGCGAGCGGATGGCCAGGGGGCTGCGGCTGGCGCTGGAGGAGTGCGGCGGGGCCTTCATCAAACTGGGCCAGTTGCTGTCCACCCGGCGCGATCTTCTGCCCCCGCACTTCATCGACGAACTCAGCCGGCTCCAGAGCGATGTGCCGCCCGCCCCATGGGGGGAGGTGGCGGCGCTGCTCCGCGAGGAGTTGGGCAGGCCGGTGGACGACGCCTTCGAGTGGATCGAGCAGATCCCGCTCGCCGCCGCCTCCATCGCCCAGGTCCACCGCGCCAAGCTGACCGGCGGCCCGGTGGTCGTGGTCAAGGTCCAGCGCCCGGGGATCCGCGAGCGGGTCGAGCGCGATCTGGACATCGTCGTCGCGATCACCCGCAGCCTCCAGCAGCGGTCCCGGTCCTCCCATGCCATGGGGCTGCGGGATCTGGGCGACGGCTTCTCCAAGTCGGTCCGGGAGGAACTGGACTTCCGGATCGAGGCCAACAACGCCGCGGTGGTGGCGGCGTCCTGCGACGGGTACGAGCCGGACGCCCTGGTGCGGGTGCCCCGGGTGTACGAGGAGTTCACCACGGCCAGGGTGCTGGTCCAGGAGTGGCTGGAGGGGGTCACCTTCGACCGGGCGGCGGCCGTCGCGGACCGCGAGGGGCTGGACCGCCGTCAGATCGCCCGGACCGCGTTCGCCGCCATGCTCCACCAGATCCTGCGGGCGGGGGTGTTCCACGCCGATCCGCATCCGGGCAATGTGCTGCTGCTCGACGACGGGCGGATCGGCCTGCTCGACTTCGGCTCGGTGGGCCGTATCGACCCGACCGTACGGCACGCCCTCCAGGAGATGCTGGTGGCCGTCGACCGCGGCGACCGGGCGGGTCTGCATGACGCGCTGATGGCGCTGCTCGGCACGCGGGCCACCAGGAGCGAGGACCTCATGCTCAACTCGCTTTTACTGGAGCGCGAGTTGGGGCAGTTCATGGCCCAGCACCTGGGGGTGGGGGCGCGGCCGGACACCGAGATGTTCACCGCGCTGTTCCAACTGCTCGCCCGGTTCGGACTCGCCGTGCCGCCGGAGGTGGCCGCCGTCTTCCGGGCGCTGGCGACCATCGAGGGCACCCTGGGCCGGGTCAGCCCCGACTTCAACATGATCGACGAGGCCCGGGCGATCGCCGTGGACCTCCTCACCGCCCGGCTGCGGTTCCGCGCCACGGGTACGGGCCCGGGGAGCGAGGAGGAGGACGGGATATCGTCCGGGTTCTCGTCCCTGGCGCGGGGCGCGGTCCATGAGTTCCTGTCCGCGCTGCCGATGCTGCGGCGGCTGCCCCGGCGGGCGGAGCGGATCGGCGCGTCGCTGGAGGAGGGGCGGTTCACGGTCCGGGTGCGGGTGCTCGCCGACGAACGGGAGCGGCGCTTTGTCTCCGGGCTGATCCACCAGTTGACGGTCACGCTGCTGGCGGCCTGCACGGGGCTGATGGGGGTGGTCCTGGTGGTGTTCGGCACCGGGCGCGGGCCGCGGGTCACCGCGGAGGTGGAGCTGTTCCCGCTGCTCGGCTATCAGGTGCTCGCGGTCAGCGCGATCCTCATGCTGCGCGCCCTCTACACGGCGATACGCCGGCCGGGCAGCCACGACACCTTCTAGCGCCCGGATCCCGGGCGGTACGGACACCCGTTCGCACACCCGTGGACCGGCTCCTGGGCGGAGCCGGTCCGGATTCCGCGTTCCTCAGGCGTCGCCGACCAGCAGCGGCTTTTCCCGCATGGTCCAGCCGTTGGCGTCCAGCACCCGCCGTACGCCCGCGACGGAGGTCGACTCCACGAGCAGTTCGACCAGGCCGCTCGGCTGGTCGAGGGAGTGCTCGATGCGCACGTCCTCGATATTGACCCCGGCCTCCCCCACGGTGGAGAACAGCCGGGCCAGCGCCCCTGGCTGGTCCGGGACGGCCACCGGGATCGCCACGTACTCGGCGGGCTGCGAACGCTGTTTGTGCGGTACCCGGGCATGGCCCCGGTTGCCGCGGCGCAGCAGCTCCTGGAGGTCGGCGGCGGCCTGCCGGCGCGCCTCGGACTCCGTGCCGGGCAGTGCCCGCAGGACGGCGATCAGCCGCTCCAGGTCCTTGGCGAAGCCGTCGAGGACATCGGCCACCGCGTCGGCGTTCGCGGTCAGGATGTCGCTCCACAGGGCGGGTTCGCCCGCCGCGATGCGGGTGACGTCCCGCAGCCCCTGCCCCGACACCCGGATGTGCTCGGCCTCGGCGTGCTCCAGCCGGGCCGCCATCATCGAGGCGACCAGGTGCGGGGCGTGCGAGGTCAGGGCGACGGCGCGGTCGTGGGCGTCGGTGTCCATCAGGACGGGGACGCCACCGCACAGCGAGACCAGCTCCAGCCCCCGGTTGAGCGCCGAGCGATCGGTGAGCGGCGAGGGGGTCAGCACCCAGGGGCGGCCCTCGAAGAGGTCGGCGCGGGCCGCGAGCGGACCGGAGCGCTCGGCGCCGGCCAGCGGATGTCCGCCGATGTAGCGGGACGGATCGCCGCCGGCCGCGCGGACCTCCTCATGCGGCCGCACCTTGACGCTGGCCACATCGGTGTAGGTGTGCGCCAGCCGGTCCCGCTGACAGCGGGCGAGCACGGTGCCGATGCTCGCGGGCGGCACCGCCAGGACGGCGAGGTCCACCTGCCCGGCAGGCAGCTCCAGCGAACCGGCCCCCAGGGCCTCGGCGGTCCTGGCGGCCGTGGTGTCGGCGTCGTCCAGGTACACCAGGACGCCCCGGCGGCTCAGGGCGAGGGCGATGGACGTGCCGATCAGCCCGGTTCCGACGACGACGGCGGTTCTCATGTGTCACGTCCCGGTGTGGGTACGGTGGCGCCGCAGCGCTCGATCTCCGCCCGGAGGAAGGCGGCGAACCGCCCGATGCCCTCCTCGATCTCCGCGGGGCTCAGATAGCTGAAGGAGAGCCGGATCGACCGCTCGCCGCCGGGGCCCGGGTAGAAGTAGGCCATCGGCGTCCAGATGACGGCGTGGTCCCCGGCCGAGCGCAGCAGCGCGGCGTTGTCGGCGGGGAACGGCACCCGGACGGTGAGGAAGAAGCCGCCGCTGGGCCGGTTCCAGCCGATGCCGAGCCGGTCGCGGACGTCCTCGGGGAAGTGCCGGTCCAGTTGCTCCAGGGTGACGCGGAGCGCCTCGCCGTAGTGCTTGGCGGGCACCGCGTTGCGTTCGGTGAGCCGGCCGCCGCAGGCCAGCAGGGCACCGGCGACGGCCGCCTGGCTCAGCGCCGGGGTGTTCACCGTCACCATGCTCTTGATCTTGGCGAGTTCGTCGGCGAGCAGTGTCCCGGCCCCCGACGGATCCCGCACGGGCTGGTCCGCGACGACGAATCCGACGCGGGCGCTGGGGAAGACCGACTTCGAGTACGACCCCAGGTGGATCACCCGCCGCGCCCGGTCCATCGCCTTCAGGGTGGGCAGTTGGACGCCGGGGCTGACCAGCCGGTACGGGCTGTCCTCCAGGATGAGCAGATCGTGCCGGGCGGCCAGCTCCAGCAACTCCTCGCGGGCGCGCCGGGACATGGTGTTGCCGGACGGGTTCGAATGGTCCGGCACCACGTAGAAGGCGCGCGGGCGGCGGCCCCTGGCCCGCTCGGCGAGGACGGCGGCCTCGACATCGGCCACGTCGAGACCGTCGGCCCGCTCCTCGACGGGGTGCACGGGCACCTGGAGCAGACTGGCGGCTCCGGTGATGCCCACGTAGCAGGGGCTGGCGACCAGCAGGACGTCCGCGGGGTCCGCGAAAAGCGCGCGCAGGGTCAGCAGCATCCCCTCCTGGGCGCCCACCGTCACCACGATCGCCTCCGGCGCGGCGTCGATGCCCTCGTCGGCGCGGAGCGAGTCGCGGATCAGCCCGCGGATCTGGCCCGCGGTCGGGCCGTACTGGTAGAGCGCGGTGCGGATGGCGTGGTCGGAGGCGCCGCCCGCGGCCAGGTGGTCGAGGTAGCGGCGGATGTGATCGAGGATCTCGTCCTTGTCGAAGAACTCCTCGTACGGCCTGCCGGGGGCGAAGGAGACCACGTCCGGGAAGCGGCCGGTGATCTCGTTCAGGAAGTTCATGGTGTCCAGCACCGGGTCGGACACACTGCGGTGCAGATCCTGCTTGCGCAGTTCGGTCGCGGGGGCGTTCCGGGGCGCGGCGGCGTTTCCGGGCGCGGCCGGCAGCGTGGCGTGGGCCCCGCCGCGGTGCGGATCCTCGCCGGTCAGCAGCGAGGCGTCCGCGTGGGCGACGGTGGCGGTGCCGGTCAGCGCCATGGCCTCGGACAGCTCGTCCAGGACCAGGTCCAGGACGCCCGCCGCGCCGTCCTGGCCCGCCACGGCCAGGCCGTGCAGCACCGGGCGGCCCAGCAGTACGGCGTCCGCGCCCAGGGCGAGGGCGCCGAGGACGTCCCGGCCGCGGCGGACGCCGCCGTCCAGGAGCAGGGGGCAGCGGCCGTCCACGGCGGCGGCGATCCGGGCGAGCACGTCCAGGGTGGCCGGTGCCCCGTCCAGTTGCCGTCCGCCGTGGTTGGAGACCACGATGCCGTCCGCACCGGCGGCGATCGCGCGCCGGGCGTCCTCGGCGGTCATGACGCCCTTGACCAGTACGGGCAGTTGGCCGACCGAGCGCAGCCAGGCGATGACCGACCAGTCGAGCGCGGGGTCGAGGCCGGTGCGGCCGTGTTCGGACGGCGACGAGTAGTCGGTCTGGTCCGCGGGCAGGTTGGCGGGCACGATATGCGGCGGCAGCCGGAAGTCGTTGCGCAGGTCGCGCAGCCGGCGGCCGAGCCGCGGGGTGTCGACGGTCAGCACCAGGGCCTCGAAGCCCGCGGCGGCCGCGTGCTCGATGAGCCGCCGGGTCGTGTCGCGGTCGCGGAAGCAGTAGACCTGGAGCCACAGGGGCGCGGTGGCGGCCGCGGCGATCTCCGCGAAGGTCCGCCCGGCGAAGGTGCTCACCACGACCGGGAGGCCGGCCGCGCCCGCGGCCCGCGCGGTGGCCGTCTCGCCGTCGGGGTGCATGAGGGTGTGGTAGGCCATGGGCGCCACGGCCACCGGCGCCCCCCACCGGCGGCCCAGGATCGTGGTGGACGGGTCGCACTCACCCGCCCCGGTCAGTACCCGGGGACTCAGCCGGACGCGGTCGAACGCCGCCCCGTTGGCGGCGAGCGTCCGCTCCTCCCCGGCCCCGCCCTCGATGAAGTCCCAGACCGCCGGGTCCAGCCGGGTGCGCGCCCGCTCGGCGTACTCCTCGAGGGACAGCGGCGGCCGGGAGCCGCCGGAGGGGGCGGTGCGGCCGGTCACGAGGTGGCCGCCCGGGCGCGCTCGACGGCCTCGTACAGCGCGCGGATGTTGGAGCTTCCGAAGCCCTGGGCCCCGTGGCGCTGGATGAGTTCGAAGAACAGGGTGCGCCGCTCGTAGGGCGAGCGGGTGAAGAGCTGGAGCAGGTAGCCCCACTCGTCGCGGTCGGCGAGCACATTGGTCTTGCGCAGATCGGCGATCGCCTCGTCGAGGTTGTCGATCCGCTCGGCGAGGGCGTCGTAGTAGGTGCCGGGCGTCTGGAGGAACTCGACGCCCCGGCTCTCGAATTCGAGAACGGCCGGGATGATCTCGTCCACCAGGAACGCCAGGTGCTGCACGCCCGGGCCGCCGTTGCGCTCCAGGAATTCGTCGATCTGGCCCGGCTTCTTGGTGCTGTCGGGCTCGATGATGGTGAAGGTGATCCCGGCCGAGGGGCTGCGCACCACGATGGAGTCCATGGCCTGCTCGCCGACGGCGACGTATTCGCTGGAGTACTCCTCGAAGCCGAATCCGTCGATGTAGTAGCGGACCGTGTCGCGCAGGGTGCCGGCGTCCAGGCAGACCGCGATGTGGTCGAGCAGCCGCAGTTCGGTGGTGGTGCCGTCCTGGGCGGGGCGCTCCGGCGAGGCGATCCAGTCGCGGCCCGGGGGCAGTGCGTGCGGCTGGCCCGCGGTGCGCTTGAGGAGGGTGTGGCGGACGGCGCCGAAGCCGGAGACGGCGGGCCCTGCCGGGTTGCCGGAGGTCAGATCGCGGGCACCGGCGGCCAGGGCGCCCTCCCGGGCCGCGAGGGGGTCCTCGCAGGCGAAGGCGATGTCGGCGATGCCGTCACCGTGTGCGGCGAGGAAGTCGGCCGTGCCGGGGCCCGAGGTGATGAGGAGCTGGATGTCCTTCTGGCGCAGGAGTATCGAATCCAGCGCGCCGGTCCGGCACCGGGCCTTTTCCTGGAAACCCATGCTGGACACGAAATAGTCCGTGGTTTTCCGCTGATCGCTGGTGTAGATCTCGATGTACTCGACGTCATACGCGGTCACGATGTCCCCATCCGACGATTGCCTCGCCACACGTGTGTGCAACTCGTGGAATCGCACGCTACCGGCACGGGGGAGCGGTGCCATGGGCCGCCAAGAATTCTTCTATAGTCAAAAAGAGGCGGGTGCGGCATTTTTCCGGGAGGCGGCGGAGGGGATACCGTCAACAAGCTCCGCCGACCGCGTCAATCGCCTCTTTTCGGGCGGTCGGCGGTGATCGGGAAGGCGGTCGGCGGACGGTGGCAACGGCTTATTCGATTCTCTTCATTTGAACGCTTTGCGGCGCACCGCGTATGCGTAGGTGACGGCTGCCGGCAGCGGCCCCCAGGCGAGCGGCGGCAGATAGGCGCTGACGAACACCCAGGCCCGCCGGCCGAGTTCGCCCACGTCATGGGTGAGCGATCCGCGCCAGCCGCCGCCGAGTGCCATGCAGCTTTCGATAGCCACGGGAAACGGCGGTCAGGATTCCGGACACGGGGCCCTCCAGTAAACACCGGGAAGCTGCGTCCGTTGCCGGATCGCTGCCAGGATCATGGCATGGCGCACCCGGCGCCCGACTCCTCCCGCGGAGGCAAACCCACACGCCGTCGGGTGGAGCGCCCCTTCGCTCCCTCCTCCGTCCGGATGACCGCCGAGGAGTGGCCGAACGACTTTCGAACGCCCTCCGAAGGAGCTCGATAGAAATCCTCGAAGTGCGCCGGGGAAGCGCGGAAAACACTGCTATCAACGGGTCCAAGACGTCGTTCACCCACCCTGCGTCCGCGACATGCGTCCCGGGCCGACCGAGAGGACCCGAGATATGCCCGAGGAGACGAGCCGGACGCCGGAGGTGCTGGGTGAGGACTTCATCCGCGACCCCTACCCGGTGTACGCCCGGCTCCGCGAGCGGACCCCGGTGGCGCGGGTCGTGCTCGGCGGGGCACCGATGTGGCTGGTGCTCCGCCATGAGGCGGCGCGCACCGCGCTGGCCGATCCGAAACTGCACAAGGACCCCGAGCGCTGTGCCCGGCTGGCCGCCAAGCACGCGGGCGTCGACCCCGTCGAGCAGCCCGCCGCGAAGTCGCCCGGTCAGCGGATGCTGGTGGAGCACATGCTGGGCATGGACCCGCCGAACCACACCCGGCTGCGCAAGCTGGTGGCCAAGGCGTTCACCGCACGGCAGATCCAGGCCCTGCGGCCGCGGATCGAGCACACGGTCGGCGCCCTGATCGAGGACATCGCCGGACAGGGCGAGGTGGATCTGCTGAAGGCGTTCAGCTTCCCGCTGCCGCTCACCGTGATCTCCGAGATGATCGGCGTCCCCGAGGCCGACCAGGCCGCCTTCGGAGCCTGGTCCAACGCGCTGACCGTGGCCGTCCAGCCGCAGGAGATGCACCGGATCGCCGACGAGATGGCGGAGTACCTCACCGGGCTGATCGCCGCCAAGCGGGCCGACCCGGCCGACGACCTGATCAGCGGGCTGATCCAGGCGCGGGACGACGAGGACCGGCTCAGCGAGAACGAGCTGGTCTCGATGGTCTTCCAGCTTCTGGTGGCCGGATACGAGACGACCGCGCATCTGATCGGCAACGGGATGCTCGCCCTGCTGCGCCACCCCGACCAGCTCGCCGCCCTGCGCGCGGACCGGTCGCTGCTGCGCGGCGCGGTCGAGGAGTTCTGCCGGTACGACAACTCGCTGCACCTGAACACGCTCTCGGTGACCACGGAACCGATGGAGATCGCCGGAGTCGGCATCCCGGCCGACGAGTTCGTCATCGTCTCGCTCGGCGCGGCCAATCACGACCCCGAACGCTTCGAGGACCCCGAGCGGTTCGACATCCGCCGGGAGACCGGCGGCCATCTGGCCTTCGGCCACGGCATCCACCACTGCATGGGCGCGCCCCTCGCCCGACTACAGACCGAGATCGCCGTCGGCGCGCTGCTCGACCGCTTCGCGCGGATCGAACTGGCCGTGGCGCCGACGGAGTTGCGCCGCGAGATGAACCTGACCCGGGGGCTGGAGTCACTGCCCGTCCGGCTCGGCTGAGCGAGACGGACCGGACCGGCGTACCGGCCGATGAAGAGGAGTCTGATGGATATCGCAATCTCCGCGGCTGGTCTGCGGAAGCGCTACGGCGGCAACGAGGTGCTGGGCGGCATCGACCTGTCCGTCGAGGCGGGCACGGTCTACGGGCTCCTGGGCCCCAACGGCGCCGGCAAGACGACCACGGTGCGCACCCTGGCGACGCTGATCAAGCCCGATGAGGGCACCGCCACGGTGGCGGGTCACGACGTGCTGACCCAGGCCCACGAGGTGCGCCGCAGCATCGGGCTGACGGGTCAGTACGCCGCGCTGGACGGTCAGTTGACCGGCCGCGAGAACCTGGTGCTGATGGGAACGCTGCTGCACATGGGCCGCAAGCGGGCCCGTGCCCGCGCGGATGAGGTACTGGAGATGTTCGACCTCACCGGTGCCGCCGACCGGGTGGTCAAGACCTACTCGGGCGGTATGCGCCGCAGGCTGGACCTGGGCGCCAGCCTGATCGGGAGCCCGCCGGTGATCTTCCTGGACGAGCCGTCCACGGGCCTCGACCCGGTCAGCCGGAACGCGCTGTGGGACATGGTCCGCAAACAGGTCGCCGAGGGGGTGACCGTGCTGCTGACCACCCAGTATCTGGAGGAGGCCGATCAGCTCGCCCATCGCATCGCGCTGATCGACAAGGGGCTGGTGGCGGCGGAGGGCACGCCCGACGAGCTGAAGAAGAAGGTCGGCGGCGAGCGGCTGGAGATCACCGTACGGACCACCGAGATGGTGGAGGCCGCCCGGGTCGCGCTGGCCCGGATCTCCCCGCGGGGCTCCGCCCCACCGGTCGTCGACGACCGCGGGATGCGGGTGTCGATCGCGCTGGAGACCGGTATCGCCGGTGTCTCCGCGGCGGCGTCCGAGCTCCAGGGGGCCTCGGTGGAGGTGGTCGACTTCCTGGTGCGGCGCCCCTCGCTGGACGACGTGTTCCTGGAGCTGACCGGAGCCGGACCCGAACCCGAATTGGAGACGACGAGCCGATGACCACCTATGTCCTGAGCGACGCGCTCGCCCTGGCGGGCCGCCACATACGGCATCTGAGGCGGGCACCGCAGCGGATCCTCAGCATCACCCTGATGCCGATCATGTTCGTGTTCCTCTTCGGCTATCTCTTCGGCAGTTCGATGAACGTGCCGGAGGGCGACTACCACGAGTACATCATGGCGGGCATCTTCACTCAGATGATGCTGGCCGGCGTCATCAACACCGGTGTGGGGGTGGCCGAGGACCTCTCCAACGGGCTGGTGGACCGGTTCCGTTCGCTGCCGATGGGCAGGGGTTCGGTGCTGCTCGGCCGGACCCTCTCCGATGTGCTGCTCAACGCGATCTCCTGTTGCGCGATGCTCTCCGTCGGCCTGCTCATCGGCTGGCGCATCCACGGCGGGCCGCTCAAGGCCCTCGCGGGCTTCGGTCTGTTGCTGCTGCTCGGTTACGCCACGGCGTGGCTCGGCTCGCTCGTCGGGCTGCTGCTGCGCGATCCCCAGGCGGTCAACTCGGTGGCCATGGTGATCACCATGCCGCTCACCTTTCTGTCGGCGACCTTCTACCCGTCCCAGAACCTGCCGGGCTGGGTGCGTCCGGTGGCCGAGTGGAACCCGGTGACCACCCTGACCACCGGGATGCGCGAGCTGTGGGGCAACCCCACGGGGAACGGCGCCGATCCGGCGTTCCCGTTGCAGCATCCGGTGGCGGCTTCGCTGATCATGGTGGTGGGGCTGCTGATCGTCGTGATCCCGCTGGCCAACCGGGCCTACGAGCGGGCCGCCGCGCGCTGAGCCGCGTCCGTAGGACCAAGACACTCGGACCGAAACCGAAACCGAAGCCCGGACGACCGCTTTCGGCCGTCCGGGCTTCGGCGTGGGCGCCGCCGGGTCAGCCCCCCAGATGCGCACGCCAGGTGTCATGGAGGCGGGCCAGGTGCTCGAAGCCGCCGATCACCTCATCGGTCGGCACACCGAAGTCCACCAGGCAGGCGACCTCGTCCACCCCCGCGTCCTCGAGCTGCTTGAGCATCGCCATGCAGTCGTCGACGGTGCCGAACATCCCGCTGGTCTCGAAGTACCGGTCGAATGCCTGGGCCACCAGGAACTGGCGGTCCTCCGGGCCCATGCTCTTCAGCTCCCGGGACATGTCCGCGCCCTGCGCGCCCGCCGCCTCGGCCGCCTTGATCAGCAGATCGAAGGAGCTGGCCAGATAGCGGGAGAACGGCTCGCGCACGGTCTCCCGCACGGTGTCGCGGTCGGTGCCGACGAAGGTGTGCACCATCACGGCCACATGCCCCGGCCCGGCCGAGGCGCTCTGGTGCTCCCGGTGCGCCCGGCGGTACTCCTCGATGCGCTGGGCGAGGACCTCGACCTCCTGGCCGAGCAGATGGGTGAGCATCCCCATCCCGTGCTCACCGGCCAGCGTGAACGTCGCCGGGGTGCCGCCGCTGGTCAGCCACATCGGCAGCGCGGGCTGGACGGGCGGCGGGAACATGGTCAACTCCACCGTCTCGCCCGCCCCGTCGGTCAGGGACACGCTCTCCCGCCGCCAGAGCCGGCGGATCGTCTCCACCGTCTCCATCAGCCCGGACTTGCGGGTCTCGTAGTTCTCCGGGCGGAGCGCGAAGTCCGCGGCGTGCCAGCCCGAGGCGAGCGCCACCCCGGCCCGGCCGCCCGACAGGTTGTCGACGACCGACCACTCCTCGGCGATCCGCATCGGGTGGTGCAGCGGCGCCACGACGCTTCCGGCGCGCACCGCGACCCGCTTGGTGACCGCCGCGACCGCGGCGCCCGTCACCGAGGGGTTGGGGTAGAGCCCGCCGAACGGATGGAAGTGGCGTTCGGGGGTCCACACCGCGGTGAAGCCGTTGTCATCGGCGAACCGGGCGCCGTCCAGCAGCAGCCGATAGCGGTCGCGCTGCTCGGTGTCGTTGTTGGCGAAGTAGAACAGGCTGAAATCCATGAGTCCTCCGGAAAGCGAAAGAAAAGCGCCCGGGGCGCGCTGACGGCGGGTCCCGGGCGGTGTCGCTGGTGTGTGCGCCGTTTCAGAAACGCACCGGCAGGTCGATCATCGGGCGGACCATCAGGCCGGGCCGATAACGCACCTCCGAGGGGTGCACGGCCAGCCGGATGCCGGGAAAGCGTTCATAGACCCGTCGAATCGCCAACTCGGTGAGCGCCTTGGACATATGGGAGCCCAGGCAGTAGTGGATTCCGTGGCCGAAGCTCACATGCGCGGGCTTGGGACGGGTGATGTCCAGCTCCGCGGGACGATCGGCGAAGGCGTGCGGATCGTGGTTGGCCCCGGCCAGCGAAATGATGATGATCTCGTCCTTGGGGATCTTCACCCCGCACAGCTCGACCGGCTCCAGCGTGACCCGCTGAAGGGAGTTGATCAGCGGGCTGGTGAACCGCAGCAGCTCCTCCACCGCGTTCGGCAGCAGACTCCAGTCGGCCCGGATCTTGTCGGCCTCGCCGGTATGGGTGAGCAGTGCCGCGAAGGAGCCGTTGAGCAGGCTGGTGGTGGTGTCGTTGCCGCCGGTCATCAGGGCGAACGCGGTGGACAGCGCCTCCGCGGCGGTCAGCCGCTTGTCCTCGTCGGCATGGACCAGCGCGGAGATCAGATCGTCCTGCGGGGCCCGCTGCTTGGTGGCGATCAGCGACTTGAGGTAGTCCGACAACTGCCGGGTGTGCTCGGCGATCATGCCCGTCGGATCGCTGGCGTCCACCCGGCGCAGGGTGTTCGTCCACACCAGGAACCGCGGCCAGTCGGCGTCGGGCACGCCCATGAGCTGCGCGATGGTGATGATCGGAAGCGGCTCGTTGAGCCCGGAGACCAGATCCCGGTTGTCGTCGCGGACCATCGTATCGAGCAGGTCGTCGACCACCTTCTCCCAGCCGTCGCGCAGCCCCCTGACCCGCTTGGGGGTGAAGGCGAAGGTGAGCGCCTTGCGCAGCGGGGTGTGGCGCGGCGGATCGGAGTTGGCCAGGTGGTTGCTGATCTCGTCGGCGGGCTTGATCTCCTGGCCGAGCTGCTTGCCCAGCGCCGCGTAGAGCTTGCCGATGTCCCGGCCGAGCCGGGGGTCGGAGAGCGCGTCGCGGACGTCGTCGTAGCGGCTCACCACCCAGGCCCGCACCCCGTCCGGGGTCTCCACCCGGCACACCGGCTGCTCCGCGCGCAACTGGGCGAGGAAGGGATAGGGGTCCTGCGTGTACTCGTCGCTGAACATCCAGTAACGGGACAGCGTGCCGGTGTTCGTCACCAGTACTCCCTGAAGTCGCGGTGCGGGTGGCGGGCCCGCGGTCGCTCGACGGCGCGCGGCCGAACCGATGACAGCACGGCGGGACCGGACGGGTCAGCGGCAGTGTGAATTCTTCGAAGTGGACGGCGAAGTGGGCCACTTCCGTGCCGCGCGGCGCGCAAAACGAAGTTTTTGCAGCGCCGTTGTCTGGTGGACCGGCCGGAGATGAGACTCGGCGATCCAGGCTGGTGGCAGGCGACCGAGCCTTTTGTGTCGGCGACCGACGGAATGACGAGTGGAGATTTCCATAATGACGCGAGCAGCCATCGACGACGTCCTTCCGCTGTGGCCACTACAGGAAGGTCTGCTGTTTCAGACCCTGTACGGGGAAGAGAAACTCGATGTCTACGTCGCCCAGATCCTGATCGACCTCGACGGGCCCCTGGACGCGGGGGCCATGCGGGACTCGGTTGCCACTCTGCTGCGCCGGCACCCCAATCTGCGGGCCAGTTTCCGATACGAGAAGCTGAGCCGGCCGGTGCAGGTGATCGCGCGCGAAGTCCCGGTGCCCTGGCGGGAGGTCGACCTCACCGGGCTCGACGAGCGGGCCCAGGAGCGGGAGCTGGAGCGGCTCGCGGCCGAGGAGGCGGCGCACCGGTTCGACCTGGGGGCCGGGCCGTTGCTGCGTTTCACGCTGATCAAGCTGGGCCCGCGCACCTGCCGGCTGATGTTCAACTCGCATCACATCCTGCTCGACGGGTGGTCCACCGCCCGGCTCATGTACGAGCTCTTCGAGATCTACCACCGTCGCGGCGACGACTCGGGCCTGCCGCCGGTGACGCCGTACCGCGAGGCCCTGAGCTGGCTGGAACGGCAGGACCGGGCGGCGGCGGAGAACGCCTGGCGCACCGTGCTCGCCGAGGTGGAGGAGCCCACGCTGCTCGCGCCCGACGACACCGGGGCGCGAGACGTACCGGCCGAGCTGGTCATCGCCATGCCCGATGAGCTGGCCGCCCGGGTGCGGGAGACCGCCCGGCGCAACGACCTCACGCTGAGCGCGGTGTTCCAGGGCTGCTGGGCGCTGCTGCTGGGGCAGCTCACCGGCCGTGACGACGTGGTGTTCGGCTCGACCGTATCGGTGCGCCCCGCCGAGCTGACCGGCGCGGACCAGATGGTCGGCCTGTTCATCAACTCGGTGCCGGTCCGGGTGCGGGTGAGCCCGCGGGAGAGCCTGCTGTCCCTGCTGACCGGGATGCAGCGGCAGGCGGCCGGAATGGTCGAACACCACCACCTCAGCCTGCCGGACATCCAGCGGGCCGCCGGGCGCGGCATCCTGTTCGACACGCTCACCGTCACCGAGAACTACCCCATGGGCGGGGACGACCTGCCCGAGCTGCCCGGTGACCTCACGATGACGGGCGCCAAGGGCACCGACGCCAACCACTACCCGCTGAGCATCGCGGCCCTGCCGGGCGACGGGCTGCGGCTGCACTTCGGCTACCGGCAGGAGCTCTTCACCCGCGAGGACATCGAGGTGCTCGGCGACCGCTTCCGCCGCCTCTTCGCGGCCTTCGCGGACGATCCGGAACAGCCGATCGGCCGGCTGCCGCTGCTGAGCGACGCCGAGGCGAGGCGCATGCTCGCCCTGGGCACGCCCGCACGGCCGCTGCCGGGCGGTGACGCCGTCCCCGCGCTCTTCGCCGAACAGGTGCGGCTCCATCCGGACGCCGTCGCCCTGGTCCACGAGGACACCTCGCTCTCCTACGCCGAACTGGACCGCCGCGCCAACCGCCTGGCCCGCACCCTGATCGAGCGGGGCGCGGGGCCGGAGCGGGTGGTGGCGCTCGCCCTGGGGCGCTCTCCCGAGCTGGTCGTCGCCATGCTGGCGGTGCTCAAGGCGGGCGCGGCCTACCTGCCGGTGGACATCTCCTATCCGGCCGACCGGATCGCCTATCTGCTCAGCGACTCCGACCCGGCGCTGGTCCTGGCCACAGCCGCGTCGGCGGAGGTGATTCCGGACGGCTGCGCCGCGCCGAGGGTGCTGCTGGACGACCCGGCCACCGTCCGCGAGACCGACGCCCGGCCGGACACCGATATCGAGCCGGGCGAGCGGCGGGGGGCGACGACGTCCGCCAACCCCGCCTATGTCATCTACACCTCCGGTTCCACCGGCCGTCCGAAGGGCGTCATGGTGACGCACTCCGGTCTCGCCGGTCTGGTCGCCACCAACGTCGAGCGGTTCGAGGTGGGGCCCGGCAGCCGGGTGTTGCAGTTCTCCTCGCCCAGCTTCGACGCCGCCGTCTGGGAGACCTACACCGCCCTGCTCACCGGCGCCACGCTGGTGCTCGCCCCCGCGACACGGCTTCAGCCCGGCCGGGCGCTGGTCGACCTGGTCGCCGAGCACCAGGTCACCCACGCGCTCATCCCGCCCGCCGCGCTGGCCGTGCTCACCGAGGACCTGCCGTCGATACGCCTGCTGGTGGTCGGCGGCGAGGCGTCCGCGCCGGAGCTGGTCGAGGCGTGGTCCGGCAACCGGACGATGATCAACGCCTATGGGCCGACCGAGAGCACCGTCTGTGTCTCCCTCAGCGAGCCGCTGTCCGGCGCGGTGGCGCCGCCCATGGGCACCGCCCTCGGCACCGCGCGGCTGCGGGTGCTCGACGGTGCGCTGCGGCCGGTGCCGCCGGGTGTCACCGGGGAGCTGTACGTCTCGGGACCCTGCCTGGCGCGCGGCTATCTGAACCGGCCCGGGGTGACCGCCGAGCGGTTCGTCGCCGATCCGTATCCGGGCGGTGGCGAGCGCATGTACCGCACTGGTGACCTGGTGCGCTGGAACGCCGAGGGCGACGATCCGGTGCTGGAGTTCGCCGGCCGGGCCGACGACCAGGTCAAGATCCGTGGATTCCGGATCGAGCTGGGGGAGATCGAGTCGGTCCTGGCCGCGCACGAGCGGATCGACCGTGCGGTGGTCGTGGTGCGCGAGCCGACCCCGGGCGACAAGCGGCTCGTCGCCTATCTGGTGCCGGTGGGCGGGGAAGAGGTGCCCGCCCCCGCCGGCTTGCGCGAGCACGTGGGCGCCTCGCTGCCCGAGTACATGGTGCCCTCGGCGTTCGTCGCCCTCGACGCACTCCCGCTCACCCCTAACGGCAAACTGGACCGCAAGGCGCTGCCCGAGCCCGGCGGCCCGGCCGGACCGGCCGGGCGCGGGCCGCGCACCCCGCAGGAGGAGATCCTGTGCGCGCTCTTCGCCGAACTCCTCGGCGTGCCCGAGGTGGGGGTGGACGACGACTTCTTCGACCTCGGCGGCCACTCGCTGCTGGCCACCCGGCTGGTCACCAGGACCCGCGCGGTCTTCGGCGAGGAGCTTTCGCTGCGCGCGGTGTTCGAGACGGCCACGCCCGCCGGGATAGCCCGCAGGCTGCACCAGGTCGTGGACGGCAGGCCCGCGCTGGAGGCGGGGCCGCGCCCCGAGCGGGTGCCGCTGTCCTTCGCCCAGCACCGGCTGTGGTTCCTGGACCGGTTCGAGGGCGCCAAGTCGATCTACAATGTCCCGCTCACCGTGCGGCTGACCGGTGAACTGGACCTGGACGCGCTGCGCCATGCCTTCAGGGACGTCCTGGCCAGGCACGAGAGCCTGCGGACGGTGTTCCCGGACGTGGACGGCGATCCGTACCAGCGGGTGCTGGATCCCGCGGACGCCGAACTCGACCTGTCCCTGGTGGATCTGAGCGCGGCACCGGAGCGGCTGGACGAGGCACTCCAGGAGGAGGCGTCCGCCGGGTTCCGGCTGGCCGTCGAACTCCCGCTGCGGGTGCGCGTCTTCCGCACCGGCGCCCAGACATACGTCCTGCTCGTGGTGATGCACCACATCGTCGGGGACGGCTGGTCGCTGGGCGTCTTCGGCCACGACCTCTCGCTCGCCTACACGGCCAGGCTGAAGGACACCGCGCCGTCGTGGGACCCGCTGCCCGTGCAGTACTCGGACTACACGCTGTGGCAGCGGCGCGTACTGGGTGAGGAGGCGGACGAGAACAGCGCGATCGCGAGGCAGTTCGCCTACTGGTCGGACGCCCTGGCCGGGATACCCGACGAGCTCAACCTCCCGGTGGACCGGCCGCGCCCCGCGGTGGCGAGCTACGCGGGCGACACCGTGACGTTCCACCTCCCCGAGGAGCTGCACAAGCGGCTGCTCACCATCGCCCGTACCTCCCAGGCCAGCCTGTTCATGGTGGTCCAGGCCGGGCTCTCGGTGCTGTTGTCGCGGTCCGGCGCGGGCACCGACATCCCCGTGGGCACGCCGATCGCCGGTCGTACCGACGACGCCCTCGACGGACTGGTCGGGTTCTTCCTCAACACGCTGGTGCTGCGCACCGACACCTCCGGCAACCCGACCTTCCGCGAGCTGGTCCAGCGGGTGCGGGAGTCCGACCTGGCCGCGTACGCCAACCAGGACGTGCCGTTCGAGCGCCTGGTCGAGCAGCTCAACCCCGAGCGCTCCCTCGCGCGCCACCCGCTGTTCCAGGTGATGTTCACCGTGCAGAACAACCGCCCGGCCGAGCTCGCGCTGCCGGGCCTGCGGGTGGACCAGTACGACCACCTCGGCGACATGGCCAAGTTCGACCTGTTCGTCGGGCTGACCGAGCGGCGCACACCCGACGGCGCGCCGGACGGTCTGGCCGGATGGATGGAGTACAGCACCGATCTGTTCGACCGGGAGACGGTCCAGGACCTCGCCGACCGGCTGATCCGGGTGCTGGCCGGGGCGGCCGAGGACCCGAAGCGGCCGATCGGCTCCCTGGACCTGCTCGACCCGATCGAGCGGCACCGCCAACTGACCGCCTACAACGACACCGCGCACCGGTTCGACGAGGCATTCCTGCCCGAACTGCTCGAGCGGCAGGCGCACGCGCTGCCGGACGCCACGGCCGTGGTGCACGGCGACACACGGATGTCGTACGCCGAGCTGAACGCGGCGGCGAACCGGCTGGCACATCTGCTGATCTCACGGGGCACCGGCCCTGAGGACACGGTCGGCATCGCGCTGCCGCGCTCGGCGGAGCTGCTGGTGGCGGTGTGCGCGGTGCTCAAGACCGGAGCGGCCTATCTGCCCATCGACCCGGAGTACCCGGCCGAGCGCGTCTCCTTCATGCTGGCCGACGCGGCGCCCTCGGTGGTGCTGACCCGGACCGGGGTGCTGCCGGACGGTCACCGGGCCCCGCTCCTCGCCCTCGACACACCGGAGACCGCCGACCTGCTGGCCGGGCAGGCGGACACCGACCCCACCGACGCGGACCGCGTCCGGCCGCTCCACCAGGCCGCCCCGGTCTATGTCATCTACACCTCCGGCTCCACCGGCCGCCCCAAGGGCGTCGTGATGCCCGCGGGCGCCATGGCCAACCTGGTCGCCTGGCACCACGGCGAGATCGGCGGCGGCGCCGGGACGCGGGTCGCGCAGTTCACCGCGATCAGCTTCGACGTCTCCGCCCAGGAGATCCTGACCACCCTGCTCACCGGCAAGACGCTGGTGGTCCCGGACGACGCGGTGCGCCGCGACGCCGCCGCCCTCACCCGGTGGCTGGAGGAGCACCGGATCAACGAGCTGTACGCCCCCAACCTGGTGGTGGACGCCGTCGCGGAGGCCGCCGTCGAGAGCGGTGCCGCCCTCGGCGAGCTGCGGGTGATCGCCCAGGCGGGCGAGGCGCTGGCGCTCACCCCGCGGCTGCGCGCCTTCCAGGCCGACCGCCCGTGGCTGCGGCTGCACAACCACTACGGCCCCACCGAAAGCCATGTGATCACGGCCACCACCCTGCCCCGCGACCCCGCGAACTGGCCCGCCACGGCGCCGATCGGACGCCCGGTCTGGAACGACCGGGTCTATGTCCTGGACGACGCGCTGGGCCCGGTGCCCGCGGGGGTCGTCGGGGAGCTGTACCTGGCCGGCGCCGGGCTGGCCCGCGGCTATCTGAAGCGGCCGGGCCTCACCGCGGAGCGCTTCGTGGCCGACCCCTTCGGCCCGGCCGGATCCCGGCTGTACCGCACCGGAGACCTGGTGCGCTGGGACCGGGACGGCCAACTGCGGTTCGTGGGCCGGGCCGACCACCAGGTCAAGGTGCGCGGCTTCCGGATCGAGCTGGGTGAGATCGAGACGGCGCTGGCCGCCCACCCCGACGTCGCCTCGGTGGCCGTGCTGGCCCGGCAGGACCGGCCCGGGGCGCCCCAACTCGTCGGCTATCTCGTCCCGGTGGCCGGGCGGACCGCCCCGGCCCCGGCCGAACTGCGCAAGCACCTGGCCACCACCCTGCCCGAGTACATGGTGCCCAGCGCGTTCGTCGCCCTTAACACGCTGCCGCTGACCCCCAACGGCAAGCTGGACCGCCGGGCGCTGCCCGCGCCGGTACGGGAGGACGCCGAGCGGCGGGAGCCGGCCACCCCGCGGGAGGCCGCGCTGTGCGGGCTGTTCGCCGAGGTGCTCGGGGTGCCCGAGGCCGGAGTGGACGACAACTTCTTCGACCTCGGCGGCCATTCACTGCTCGCCACCCGGCTGACCAGCCGGATCCGTACGACTCTGGGCGCCGAGCTGAGCGTGCGCGACCTGTTCGAGTCGCCGACGCCCGCCGGACTCGCCGGGCTGATCGGCGAGGCGGGCGGGGCGCGGCGCGCGGTGACCGCGCGGGAGCGGCCGGAGGAGGTGCCGCTGTCGTACGCCCAGCGCAGGCTGTGGTTCCTGGGCCGGTTCGAGGGGCCGAGCGCCACCTACAACCTGCCGATGGCCCTGCGGCTGACCGGTGAGCTGGACCGGGAGGCGCTGCGCGCGGCGCTGGCCGATGTGGTCGCCCGCCATGAGAGCCTGCGCACCGTCTTCCCGGAGATCGACGGCCGCCCCCGCCAGGTGGTGCTGGACGTGGTGCCCGAACTGCCGGTGGCCGAGGTCACCGAGGCCGGTCTGGAGGCGGCGCTCACCGAGGCCGCCGGATACGCCTTCGACATCGCCGCCGAGATCCCGGTGCGGGCGCGGCTGTTCGCGCTCGGCCGGACCGAGCACGTGCTGGCGCTGGTGGTCCACCACATCGCGGGCGACGGCTGGTCCATGGCCCCGCTGGGCCGCGATCTGTCCGCCGCCTACGCGGCCCGCAGCGCGGGCCGGGCCCCGGAGTTCACCCCGCTGCCCGTGCAGTACGCCGACTACACGCTGTGGCAGCACGAGGTGCTGGGCAGCGAGGACGACCCGGACAGCACCATCTCCCGGCAGGCCGCGTTCTGGCGGTCGGCCCTGGAGGGGGCGCCGGAGGAGCTGGCGCTGCCCGCCGACCACCGCCGTCCGCCCGCCATCAGCTACCGCGGCGATATGGTCACCTTCCGCTTCGACGCCGAGGTGCACCGCGGCCTGCGCGACCTGGCCATGGAGCACCGGGCCAGCCTCTTCATGGCCGTCCAGGCCGGTCTGGCCGCGCTGCTCAGCAGGCTCGGCGCGGGCACCGACATCCCGCTCGGCACGGCCATCGCGGGCCGCACCGACGACGCCCTGGACGATCTGGTCGGCTTCTTCGTCAACACGCTGGTGCTGCGCACCGATGTCTCCGGCGACCCGACCTTCGCCGAACTGCTGGAGCGGGTGCGGGAGACCGACCTGGCCGCCTACGCCCATCAGGACCTGCCGTTCGAGCGGCTGGTCGAGCTGATCAACCCCGAGCGCTCGGCGTCCCGGCATCCGCTGTTCCAGGTGATGCTGGCGTTCCAGAACACCGCCGAGGGCCGGGTCGAGCTGCCCGGGGTGGTCGCGGGGCCGCAGCCGATCGGCCATGACGTGGCCAAGTTCGACCTGTCCTTCACCCTGTCGGAGACCCAC
>NZ_JAHLEM010000356.1 GCF_018883605.1 Streptomyces niphimycinicus
CTGATCAACCCCGAGCGCTCGGCGTCCCGGCATCCGCTGTTCCAGGTGATGCTGGCGTTCCAGAACACCGCCGAGGGCCGGGTCGAGCTGCCCGGGGTGGTCGCGGGGCCGCAGCCGATCGGCCATGACGTGGCCAAGTTCGACCTGTCCTTCACCCTGTCGGAGACCCACCGGGACGACGGCGCGCCCGCGGGGATCGAGGGGGCGCTCACCTACAGCACCGACCTGTTCGAACGGGACACGGTGCGGATGCTGGTGGACCGGCTGGCACGGCTGCTGGCCGCCGCCGTCGCCGATCCGTCCGCGCCGGTGGACGGGCTGGACGTGCTGCTGCCCGGGGAGCGCCACCGGATCGTCGAGGAGTGGAACGACGCCGCGGTCCGTGAGGTGCCCCCGGCCACCATGGCGGAGCTGTTCGCCGGGTGGGTGGCCCGCACCCCGGACGCACCGGCCCTGCTCACCGAGGAGGGCACCTGGACCTTCGCCGAACTCGACGCGCGGGCCGGGCGGATCGCCCGGGCGCTGGCCGCCCGGGGAGCGGGACCGGAGAAGCTGGTGGCGGTGGCACTGCCGCGGTCGCCGGAGCTGATCGTCTCGCTGCTCGCGGTGGTACGGGCGGGGGCGGCCTATCTGCCGGTCAACCCGGAGCTGCCGGGCGACCGCATCGGATACATGCTCGACGACGCCGAGCCCGCCCTGCTGCTGACCTCCGGCGCCGTCGCCGGACGGCTGCCGCGCACCACCGTGCCCACGGCGCTGTTCGAGGCGCTGGACGCGGCCGACGCGCTGGACGGGGCCGTCACGCTGGACGGGGCCGTCGCGCTGGACGGGGCCGTCGCGCTGGACGTGGCCGTCGCGCTGGACGTGGCCGACACGCTGGACGCG
>NZ_JAHLEM010000357.1 GCF_018883605.1 Streptomyces niphimycinicus
CGCGCTGAGCGCCGGGGCGACGGCACGTCTAGCTGCCGGGCGACGGCACGCTGGGCCTCCGGGCGGGGGCACAGCCGCTGGGCGACGGCACGACGAGCCATCGGGAACGGCACGCTGGGCCTCCGGGCGGGGGCACGACGAGCCACGCTCAGCCACCGGGCACGCCGCCCGGCCGGTTCGGTGATGGCGGCCGGTTCGGTGATAACGGCCGGTTCGGCCGCGGCGCACCGGTCCTCGGCCCGCCGCCGCGTATCCGGCGCTCAGCCCGCGTACCGGTCCTCGGCCAGGATGCGGTCGAGTTCGGCGTCGAGATCGCCGACCGGATCGCAGGCCGCCGGCTCCTGGCCGAAAGGCACCACCCGGTCCGTCCGATCGAGGAAGGCCACCAGAGGCGCGGCCCCGGCCCGGAACAGGGCCCGTTCACAGCCCACTTGGAGTCTGATGAAGACGTCCGAGAGCCCCTCGGGGGAGGCGGGAGCGATACGCACATCCCCCTCGCCGGTGGGTCTGCTCAGCCCGTCCAGCAGCAGCTCCCGCGCGAAGGCCCAGCTCACCGGCGCGTCGCCGGGCAAATGGAAGGTGATCTCGACGGCATAGGGGTCGCTGCTGTCGTAGGACAGCTCGACCGGGATCCGGAAGGAGAGATCCTGCGAGACCAGGAAGGTCATCGTCACTTCCGCCTGAACTGTGTCACGCATGTCACGCATCGTTCGCCGCCCCGGGTTGTTTGCGCATGGCCGACTCTGGAGCGTAGCGACTCGATTGCTGTGCGGAGTCGGTTTGCCTCGTGTGAGGGAACGAAAATGGCCAGTGTTGCCATGGGGAGACCCGCGGGGCCGGACGACGTGGGCCCGGTGGGCGGGAGATCGG
>NZ_JAHLEM010000358.1 GCF_018883605.1 Streptomyces niphimycinicus
GAGTCGGTTTGCCTCGTGTGAGGGAACGAAAATGGCCAGTGTTGCCATGGGGAGACCCGCGGGGCCGGACGACGTGGGCCCGGTGGGCGGGAGATCGGGGCCGGCGCACCGGCCGTATCGAAGATCGCTGTCGTCAACAGGCACCCCCGGGGTGTTGTTGCGAGGCAGACGCCGAGAGGAAGAACGCCGAGTTCTCGCACTCTAACGGCAGGGGTGCCGCCGGGCCGCGCTCCCGCCCCGGCGGTATCCCTCGCGCGGCGTATCCACGCGCGATGGGGGTCCGCAGGGCCTGGGGGGATGCGTCAGACCCTGGGAGCCGCGGCGAGCGCCGCGCGGCGGGTCAGGCGGTGAACTTCCGTACGACATAGATCAGCCCGGCGATCAGCGCCACCAGCAGCAGCGCCTTGAAGACAAAGCTCACCAGGAACCCGATCACGCTCATGATCAGGCCGCCGAACACGGCGAGGATGAGGACCGGAATCGCGATCCAGGTCACCCACCACGGCAGGCCCCGGAATATCTCCTTCGTAGTCACGTAACTCCCTGCTTTCTCTCCGAGCCGTGGGTCCGGACGCCGACGGCCGGTCCTCCCTGCCCTCGATGCTAGGACGGGACGGAAGCGCGCGGGCGTCCCGCGCCCCCCGTCCTCCCCTGACCGGACCCCTACGGGACCGTCCCGCCGCGCATCGGCTCCGCGGTGGACAAGCCCGCAGGGAGCACGAGCCGTCGGCCAGTGTCAGCCCTCCGGCGGCGAGAACACCACCAGTACCCGCAGGTCCTCGGTGATGTGGTGGAACTTGTGCGCCGTGCCCGCCGGTACGTACACCACGCTGCCCCGCGCCACCTGCGTCGTCTCCATTCCCACCGTGACCGACGCCCGGCCGCTCACCACCAGGTAGACCTCGTCCTGGTTGTGCGGCGACTGCGGGTCGGGCTGGCCCGCGTCCAGCGCGTACAGCCCCACCGACATGTTCCGCTCCCGCAGGAACTGTAGATACGCGCCGTTGTTCGCGGCCCGCTCCGCCTCCAGCTCATCCAGCCGGAACGCCTTCATTCGCTCTCCACCCCTGCCTACGGGGCCCCTGCCTGCCGCGGGGCCTGTCTGCGACGATCTCAACCATGAAGAATTTTCTCGTCAAGACGATCGCGAACGCCGGTGCCCTCGGCGTCGCCATCTGGCTACTCAAGGACATCACGCTCACCGGTGACAACACCGGCCGCCAAGCGCTCACCCTCATTCTCGTCGCGCTGGTCTTCGGCGTGGTGAACGTGGTGGTCAAGCCGATCGTCAAGCTCCTGGCTTTTCCGTTGTTCATCCTGACCCTCGGGCTGATCACGCTGGTGATCAACGCCCTGATGCTGCTGTTGACCTCCTGGCTGGCCGGAAAGCTGGATCTGAGCTTCCACGTCGACGGCTTCGGCACCGCGGTGCTCGGTGGCCTGATCGTCTCCATAGTCGCGTGGGCCCTGCACGTCGTGCTGCCCGATGACAAGGACTGACCCCGTCCGGGGATGATGAGAGGCATGAGAGACCCGTCGCCCTACCGTGTCTGCTTTGTCTGCACCGGCAACATATGCCGCTCGCCGACGGCCGAATCCGTCTTCCGCGCCCACGCCGCGGAGGCCGGTCTCGACGGCCGTGTCGAGGTGGACAGCGCGGGCACCGGGCCCTGGCACGAGGGCGACGGGGCCGACCGCCGCGCCATCGACGTGCTCACCGCCCACGGCTATGAGCAGGATCACATCGCGCGGCAGTTCCGGGCCGACTGGTTCGCTCACCTCGACCTGGTGATCGCCCTGGACAGCGGCCATCTGCATGAGCTGCGCGCACTCGCGCCGACCCCGCACGACGCCGCGAAGGTACGGCTGCTGCGGAGCTATGACCCGGAAGCGGACCGGAACGCGCTGGGCGGCCTCGATGTACCGGACCCCTACTTCGGCGGGACGGACGACTTCGAGGAGTGCCTGGAGATGATCGAGGCCGCTGGCGGCGGGCTGCTGGACGCGGTCACCGAGGCCCTCGACGCCATGGAGAGCGCCGCCGAGGGGACCCCGGAGAGCGCCGCCGTGACCACCCGGAGCAGGAAGAGCGCGTCGGCCGCCGATGGCCCCGGGGCGGGGAAGGAGCCCGCATGACCGGCGATGGCACCCGCGCCGTACGGGCCGGGCTGCCCGAGGCGGAGGCGTACGAGCCGACGCTGCCGGGCCCGGTCTTCGCCGCCCACTACCACCTCCCCGGCGACCCCGTCGGCCCCTACACCTACGGCCGGGACGCCAACCCCACCTGGTCCCTGCTGGAGCGGGCGATCAGCGAGCTGGAGTCACCGGGCACCGACGCCGAGACGGTCGTCTTCTCCTCCGGGATGGGCGCGATCTCGGCCGTGCTGCTGTCCCAGTTGCGCCAGGGCGACGCGGCCGTACTGCCGTCGGACGGCTATCAGCTCCTCCCGGCGCTGGTCGAGCGGCTGGAGGGCTACGGGGTCACCGTGCGCACCGCCCCGACCGGCGAGGACGCCCAGCTCGCCGTTCTGGACGACCGGACGAAGCTGCTGTGGCTGGAAACTCCGTCCAATCCCGGACTGGACGTCTGCGACATCCGCCGGCTCGCCGAAGCCGCGCACGCCCGGGGCACGCTGGTCGCCGTCGACAACACCCTCGCCACCCCGCTCGGCCAGCGCCCGCTGGAGCTCGGCGCGGACTTCGCCGTGGCGAGCGGTACCAAGGCGCTCACCGGCCATGGCGATGTCCTGCTCGGCTATGTGACCTGCCGCGATCCGCTGCTCGCCGCGCAGGTGCGGGCCTGGCGCAAGACGGTGGGCGCGATCCCCGGCCCCATGGAGGCATGGCTCGCCCACCGATCCCTGGCCACCCTCCAGTTGCGCGTCGACCGCCAGGCGGCGACCGCCCTGGCCCTCGCCGAGGCGCTGCGCGACCGCCCCGAGATCACCGGGCTGCGCCACCCCGGTCTGCCGACCGATCCCGCCCACCGGCTCGCGGCCGGGCAGATGCGCGGCGGGCGCTTCGGCTGTGTGGTCTCCTTCACCCTGCCGGACAAGGAGTGCGCGGAGCGCTTCCTGGCCGGGCTGCGGCTGGTGGACGACGCCACCAGCTTCGGCGGGGTGCGCTCCACGGCGGAGCGGCGCGGCCGGTGGGGCGGCGACGCGGTGCCCGAGGGGTTCATCCGCTTCTCGGTGGGCGCGGAGGACCCGGACGATCTGATCGCCGATGTGCTGCGGGCACTCGATGCGGCCTGCGCCGCGACAGGTGGCTGAAAGCGAGCGGGTACGCCTGTGCGGGCGTCTCAAGCCTCCCCCCTCGTGGCTTGAGACGCCCCGGTTCTTCTCGTGGAGAACCGCTTGAACAAGGCTAGTTGACTCAGCGTCAGTGTCCAATCACAGTAGCGACATGGACCTATCGGCATATTTATAGTTGGCATGCGTTCAGGGCGCGACGAGGCGAGGGGAACCGCATGGATCTGGCCCTGTTACGCACCTTTGTCGCGGTTCACCGCGCCGGGTCCTTCACCCGCGCCGCCGGGCTGCTCGGCCTCTCCCAGCCCGCCGTCACCGGCCAGATACGTACCCTGGAGCGGCAGCTCGGCCGCCCGCTGTTCCTCCGTACGGCGCGCGGCGTCGTCCCCACCACCGTCGGGGACGAACTCGCCCATAAGGCCGCGCCGCATCTCGACGCCCTCGTGGAGATCGCCGAGGCGGGTCTGGACGACGACCGCTCGGCGCTGCGCACCCTGCATCTCGCGGGCCCTCCGGAGTTCACCGCGCTGCGCGCCCTGCCCGCGCTGACCACCCTCGTCACCCAGGGCCTGGCGGTGCGCTGCGCCTTCGGCAGCACCGAGGAGCTGTTCGAGGGGCTCGGCGCCGGCCATCACGACCTGGTCATCACCACCGACCGGCCGCGGGGCCGGCTGCTGACCGCCACGCCGCTGTGCGACGAGGAGCATGTGCTGATCGCGGCCCCGCGCTGGGCCGCCCGGCTCGGCGGGCCAGCGGTGCTCCAGGTCAAGGGGGTACGCGCGCTGGAGGCGCTGCCCGTCGTCGAGGTCCACGAGAGCCTGCCGCTGGTCACCCGCTACTGGTCGGCCGTCTTCGACACCCGGCCGGTCACCGCCGGCACGATCATCGCGCCCGATCTGCGCGCGGTGCTCGCCTGCGTCGCGGAGGGCGCCGGGCTCGGCGTCCTGCCGCGCTATCTGTGCATGGACGCAATGGACGCGGGGGAGGTGGTGGCGCTCCTCAACCCGCCGGTGCCGCCGCTGCGCACCTATTTCCTGGTGGTGCGGACGGGGGCGCTCACCCTGCCGCATATCGCGCGGGCGCACGAATGGCTGTTGCGCGCGGCTGTCGACTGGTGAGTAAGTGGTTTCGCGGGGCGAAGGGTGCGGCAGATGTCCTGCATGACCGAACGACCTGTGGTCAAACGCACCGCTCGCGCCATTCTCCTCGAGGGCGAGGCCGCGCCCCGGATGATCCTGATCAAGCGCACCAAGCCCGGCCAGGCGCCGTACTGGATCACTCCGGGCGGCGGGATGGAGCCCGAGGACGCGACCGTCGTCGAGGCCCTGCACCGCGAGGTGGACGAGGAGCTGGGGGCGAAGGTGACCGATGTGGTGCCCGCGTTCGTGGACACCGTCCCCCATCCCGAGGGGGGCGCGGAGGGCGCCGAAGGCGCCCAGGACTCCGGCGGCTCCGGCGGGGCTGGCGACTCCGGCGGGGCTGGCGGGGCTGGCGACTCCGGCGGCTCCGGCGGAGTGAAGGTGCAGCACTTCTTCGTCTGTCGACTCGCCTCGATGGACCTCACCCGGCGGCACGGCCCGGAGGTGGACGAGCCGTGCGGGGAGTACGACGTGGTGAGCGTCCCCTTCACCCGCGAGGGGATCGCCTCGGTCGAGGTGGTGCCGCCCTCGCTGCGGGCCTACCTCGACGCCAACATCGAGGGTGTGCTGGCCCTGCTCGCGGACGACCTCGGCTAGCGCCTGCCGCCGGGCGGATCTTCGCGGGGCAGGCAGGACCTAGCGGAACCAGCCGCCGAACGGCTGCTGGGTCTTCCGGGCCGCCCGCTGACGCGCCTCCGCCAGTACCCGCTCGGCCTCCTCACGCCAGGTATCGGGCCCCGCGTCGGCGCGTACCTCCGGCCGGATGGCGGGGCTGAGATCGGCGCGCGCCACGGAGGGCTGCGGCGCTTGCCCAGCCGAGTCAGCCGGTTCGGCCTGCGCCGCTGGTGGGGTCTGGAGGCCCGGGACGGCGGGCGCGGCCGGGATGGTTGGGGTCTGAGGGCCTGAGGCGCCTGAGACGGCTGAAGTCGGAGGGTCCGGGACTACGGGGGCCGCCGGGGTCTGAGGGCCCAGGGCGACTGGCACGGTCTGGCCGGGAAGGTCCACCGGCCGCGGGACTGGGTCGGCCTGGGCCCGCACGGCCGAGACGGCCTGGGCGGCCTCGGCAGCCTCGCCGGGAAGGTCCACCGACCGCGGCGCCGGTGCAGCGGCTGGGGCGGCCGGTACGGCTGGGGCGGGGCCCGGGGCGGATGGAGCCGCCTGGGCCTGAGGGTCCGGGACCGCCGAGGTCTGAGGGTCCGGGACCGTCGGGGCGGCCGGGATCTGGGGCCCCGGGGCAGCAGAGACTGCCGGGGCGGCGGTTGGGGCCTGAAGATCCGCAACAGCAGGGGCGGTTGAGAACTGAGGGCCCGAGACGACCGGGGTGGCCAGGGCCTGGGGACCTGGGGCTACGGAGGTCTCAGAGCCCGAGGCGGCTGGCATGGCCAGGGGCCGAGCGCCCGGGACCACCGGGGCGTAGGGGACGGGCGGGGCCTGGAGGCCCGGGACGGCGGGGGCCGCCGGGGTGACCGGGGTCTGAGGGCCCGAGACGGCCGCCATGGCCAGAGTCTGCGTACCCGGGACCACCGGGGCGTACGGGACAGGCGGGCCCGGAAGCACCCGGACCGCCGGGGCCGCCGGGCCCATCGGGGCGGGCTGGGCGGGCGAGTCCGCCGGTTGCGGGGTCGGTCGCGGGGTCGGTGCCGTGGTGGTGGGCGGGGTGGGTGGGGTTCGGCGGCCGTCACGTGCCTCGGCGGCGGCGCCGAAGAAGTCGCCGCCCTTCCGCTTGACGTCGTCCGTCCCCCAGTCCCGCTCCCGGTCGTGCTCGATGGCCTGGTCGCCGGAGGGGCCACGGTGCCGGTTGTCGCCGCCGCCGGTGCGTCGCTGCGCCGGGACCTTCTGGAGGTGCGGGATGTGCTTGGCGCAGTGGATGTACGCCTCCTCGACGGTCACCTCGACCCACACCACCGCGCGCCGCCCCGGTACCGGGTCCACCGGCAGGCCGGGGTGCGCCTCGCGCATCTGGGCGTCCTCCACCACCCGGGCCCGGCCGTTCACATGCAGCCCGATCCGGTCCCGGAAGAAGTCGACCATGAGAATGCCGACGTGGGGGTTCTCCTGGATATTGCCGAGGCTGGCCAGGACGCCGTTCCCCCGGTATTCGGGATAGGCCAGGGTGCGCGCGTCGATTACCCGCAGAAAGCCGGGCGGACCGGCGCGGAAGGTGTTGTCACACTCCCCGTGCCCGTCGGCGGTGGCCAGGAAGAACATTTCCTGGCGGTCGATGAACTCCCGCATCCGGGCGTTGAGGTGGTCCAGCACCTGGTCGTCGTAGAAGCGGTCGGCGCGGTCGACCGTGTCAAGTCGCCGCTGGAGCAGGTGTTCGCCGTCGCTCCCCGGACGCCATGCGCGATCGTCGAGGTGCTCCGCACTGTCCACGGTTCTCGTCCCCGTCCTGCCCGTCCTGCTGATTCGCCGTCCGGAATCGCCGGAATGCCTGCCTCATGTCAGTGTTTCGCCGTCTGCCGTCCGCGCCCTATTCCGCGGCCGCGGCGAGCTCCTCGATGGAGTCGTGCCGGATGCGGTGGGACGGAACGCCGACGCCCACCAGGGCGTCGACACCGCTGCGGATCATCCCGGGCGGCCCGGAGAGATACGCGTCGAACGCGTGCCACGGGCCGTACTGCCGCACGGCGTCCGGCAGCCGGCCGCTGAGGCCGTTGGTCGGGCCGTCGGAGACGACGGGGCGGACCGCGAGCCACGGATGCTTCTGCGCCAGCCGCAGCATGGTGTCGATGTCGTACAGGTCGTGATCATTGCGGGCGCCGTAGAAGACCTCGACCGGACGGTGGCGGCCGTAGTCGGCGACGTCCTCGACCAGTGCCTTGATCGGCGCGATACCGGTGCCGCCGCCCAGGCAGAGCAGCCCGTTGTCACTGGAGTGGTCGACGGTCATGGACCCGGCGGGGGGCCCGAGGCGGATCACATCGCCGGGGCGGGCGCGGTGCACCAGCGCGGAGGACACCCATCCGGCCGGGACGGCCTTCACATGGAAGGAGAGCAGCCCGTCGGAGCGCGGCGCGGAGGCGAACGAATAGTGCCGCCACACCCGCGGCCACCAGGGCGTCTCCACTGAGGTGTACTGGCCCGCCAGAAAGGGGTACGGCTGGTCCGGGCGGACGGTGATCACGGCGATGTCGTGGGTGCGCGACTCATGCCCGACCACCTCGGCCTGCCACCACGCGGGGGCGCGCAGCTCGTCCTCGGCCGCCGCGTCGATCATGATCTGGGAGATCGCGGTGTAGGCGCGCACCCAAGCGGCCTCGGCCTCGTCGGTCCAGGTGGTGACCGCGTAGCGGGTGAGCGCGCCGATCAGGCATTCGCCGACGGCGGGGTAGTGCTCGGGCTGGGTGCCGTACTTGCGGTGGCCACGGCCGAGCCGGGTGAGGAAGTCGGTGAGGATGTCCGGGTCGTCGATGAGCCGGGCGGCGGTCAGGATCGCCTTGAACAGCCGGTCGCGCTGGGCGTCCATGGCGGCGGGGAAGAGCGGCCGCAACTCGGGGTGCTGGACGAAGAGCAGCGCGTAGAAGTACGAGGTGACCTTGTCGCTGATGGGCTCGACCTCGGCCATGGTGCGGCGCAGCAGGATCGCGTCGGGCGAGGCCGTCTCGGGAACGGCGAACGGCGAGTCGGGGCCGGGCCGCACGTCCTGCGGGGCGGGGGCCGCCTCATCGGGACGCTGATGCTCCTCGCGTCCGGGGGCCGTGGGGCCGGGGGCGGCGGGGCCGGGGCCGGGGGCCCGGCGGTCGTCCACCTTGCGCTCATCCACCCGGCGCTCGTCCACCCGGCGGTCGCCCGGTCGCGGACCGGATACCCCTGGACCGGGTGCGGGCACGGGGGGCGGCTCCACGGGCGTACGGCGGTCGGCTCCGGTGCCGACCGGCCGTATCGGATTCACCGGGCGGCTGGGCGCACGCTCACCGCTCTGCCGGTCCGGGGACTCCTGCTCCTCGGCCGGTCGCCTGCTCGGGGTGAACCAGCCCCAGTCGCCACTGTTTCCGCCGGAGCCGTCGCTGCCGGCCGACGATGTGGTGGTCGGAGCGTCCATGGTTGCCTCGCCTCGAACATCTTTCTGTCGGTCTTCGCACTTCCGCTGCCGGAATGTGCCCGCAATTCCCCGTTCTGGTGCCCTGGTTCAAGCGAGAATGGTCGTGCCGACCCTCTCCGTGACTCTCTTCCGGGCAGCATGCCACGCTCGTTCCCCGCCCGGGCACATAGCCCGAAGTCCGGGGAACGGGGGCCGCGTTCCCGTTATGCTGGTTGGCCTGGGATGCCCGTTCTGACCCCGTTACAGCATGCCGCACGGAACCGGACCCGACCCTACCGGCCCCGGATGAATTCACAAGCCCCAAGTACACCGCATTCGTTACACCTGCCAACTCGCGTAATTACCGATAGTTACGTGCGGTTACCCAGCAATTCGTAAGCCTCTCGGAGATCACGACCGGCATAGGCGTGGGATGCGATTTCGCTCACGTGGTGGTCGGCGTTCACGGCGACCGAGACCGGCACCACCGTGAACAGCTCCGCGTCCGAGAGGGAATCCCCGTAGGCCACGCAGTGATCCCTGGTCAACCCGAACTTCGCGCAGAGTTCATCGGCGATCCGGACCTTCGCGGCCGGGGTCAGGATCCCCGCCGGATCCACCGGCTCCCGGAACGGCACATCGGGCCAGGCCGATCCGTAGGTGGCGTCCGCGCCCCACTCCAGCAGCCGCGACACGAAGAAGCCCGGCGAGAGCGAAATCACCGCACAGCGCTCGCCCCGCGCCCGGATGTCCGCCCACACCTCGCGGATCCCCGCCAGCCACGGCGCCCCCTCGAACGCCGCCGCCACATGGGCCACCGTCAGCTCCTCCCACAGCGCGCAGGCACGCTCGGCGAACTGGGCCGTCGTCATCTCCCCCCTCGCGAACCCCCGCTCCAGCACGGCGATCTCCCGCTCCAGACCGAGCTGCCGGGAGATCTCGATCGCGGCGGCGGAGCCGTGGATGAGTGTGCCGTCCAGATCGAACAGATGCAGTCTGGTCATATCAGCCGAGCCTAGAGGCAACCCTCCAGGCCCCGCCGCCCCGGTCCTGGCCTGCCCCTGCTCCGGCCGGCCCCTGCTCCGGCCGGCGCCGCCGTCCCGGTCCGCGCCCGCCGCCCGCCGCCGGGAGTACGTGTGGATACTCCTGCCGTCAGACGCCGTGGGCACCGCGGCGCCGCCACGGTGGGGGCATGCAGCAGCTCACCCGCCCCGTCCGCCGGGGCCTCCTCGTCGTGCATGTCGTCGTCTCCGTCGGATGGCTCGGACTGACCCTCGGGATGCTGGCCCTGGGGATCACCGGAGCCGTGGCCGACTCGGCCGAAGAGGCCGGGGCGGTGTACCGGTCCATGAATGTGCTGGGCGACTGGCTGCTGATTCCGATCAGCCTGCTGTCGCTGGTCAGCGGGATCGTGCTGGCACTGGGCACGCCCTGGGGGCTGGCGCGCCACCGGTGGGTGTACGTGAAGTTCTGGCTGACCCTGCTCACCACCGCCGCCACGGCGTTCGCCCTGCGCGCCGGCATCAACTCCGCGATGACCGATGTGATGGCGGAGCGGGCGGTCGGGGCGACCAGGGATCTGGTCGTGGCGCCGTCGGTCAGCCTGAGCGTCTATACCTTTCTCACCGCGATCTCGGTGCTCAAGCCCTGGGGGCTGACCGCCCGGGGGCGGCGGCTGCGGGCGACAAAGCCCCGATAATTGCATACGCGGTCTTTTTCATGGCTGGACTATCCTGGAATCCGCTCACCCACCAAGGAGGGGTTCCATGCCGGAGAAGGCGCACGGCGCCGCCGCCCCGCCCGCGGGGCAGGCCCTCGCCCAGGGCTGGTGTGCCCTGTCCTCCCTGCACGGCCGGATAGAGACGCATATCGAGCGTGCGCTACAGGCCGGGCACGATCTGAGCGTCCGCGAATTCTCCGTGCTCAACGTCCTCAGCGGACAGCACGACGGCGACGGCGGACATCTTCAGATGAAGCAGCTCGCCGACTCCGTCGTGCTCAGCCAGAGCGCCACGACCCGGCTGGTCACCCGGCTGGAGGATCGCGGGCTGCTCTCCCGCTACATCTGCCCCGGCGACCGCCGCGGCATCTACACCAACGTCAGCGACGACGGGCTCAAGCTCCTGGAGGAGGCGCGGCCGACGCATGACGCGGCGCTGCGCGAGGCCCTGGGCGACGCCGCCCGGCGGCCGGAGCTGGCCCCGCTGGTCGCCGCCGTCGAGGGGCTGACCGCCACGTACTGATCGGCGCGTACTGATCGGCGCGTGCTGATCGCCGCGTACTGATCGGCGTGTGCTGATCTGCCCCTGGCCCCTCCGCGCCGCCCGTCAGGGGTTCTCGGGCCCCGGCGTAGGCTCACCGCATGAGCGACTTCGAGATACGGCGCGCGACCGCCGACGACATCCCGGCGATCGTGGCCATGCTCGCGGACGACCCGCTCGGCGCCCACCGGGAGTCCCTGGACGACCCGGCCCCGTACCGCGCCGCCTTCGACCGGCTGGACCAGGATCCACAGCAGCGGCTGGTCGTCGCGGTCCGGGACGGCCGCACCGTCGGCACCCTCCAGCTCACCCTGATCCCCGGGCTGTCGCGGCGCGGCGCCACCCGCTCGATCATCGAGGGGGTCCGGATCCACTCCGAGGAGCGGGGCGGCGGGCTCGGCACCCAACTGATCGAATGGGCCGTCGAGGAGTCGCGCCGCGAGGGGTGCGCCCTGGTGCAGCTCACCTCGGACGCGACCCGTATCGACGCCCACCGCTTCTACGAGCGGCTCGGCTTCGAGGCCAGCCACGTCGGCTTCAAGCTGCCGCTGGCCTGACCGGGCCCTGTCCCGTCCCGCCTGAGCTGACCTGGCCTGACCCGTCCCGCCTGAGCTGACCTGGTCTGACCCGGCCTCACCGCCCGGGCGGTTTCACAGCGTCGCGAGGTCGATGGCTTCGGCCATCCGCCGGTAGCCCGCGTCGTTCGGGTGCTTGAAGTCGCCGGAGTCGTACGCCGGGTCCAGCCGCAGCGGATCGGACGGCGAGGCCATGACCTTCGCGAAGTCGACGACCGCGTCGAAGGCGCCCGAGGTGCGGATCCACTCGTTGATCGCGGCGCGCTTCGCCTCGGAGCGCGGGGTGTGGTACTCGGCGCCCTTGAACGGGAGGATCGTTCCGCCGATGACCTTGATGCCGCGGGCATGGGCCAGGGCGATCAGCTCCCGGTAACCCGCGATCACCTCTTCCGCCGACACCTGCGGATTGGGCTTGTAGGTGGGCAGATCGACCTCGCTGAAGCCGATGTCGTTGAGCCCCTCGAGCAGGATCACCGATCGTACGCCCGGCTTGTCCAGGACATCGCGACGGAAGCGGGCGCCCGCCCGGTCCCCGTACCAGGCCGAGTCGTGCAGCAGCAGATTGCCGCCGATCCCGGAGTTGAGGACGGGGCGCGGGGTGCCCGCGGCCGCGAGCCGCTCGGCCAGCAGATCCGGCCAGCGGTGGTCGGCGTCGTCGGTCGAGCCGAAGCCGTCGGTGATCGAGTCGCCGAAGGCCACCACCGTGCCCGGGTGGCCGGGGCCGCCGGTGACCTCGACATCGGAGAGGTAGTACCAGGAGTGGGTGGTCTCGGTGAACCCCGCCCCGGTGCGGTCGGCGCGATGGTCGCCGTCCGCGCGGAAGCTGCGGGCGTATGCCTGGGCGTGGAAGGTGGCGGCGCCGGTGGGGCGGTCGAAGTAGAGCGTGACCGTCACCGGCTGACGAGGCGCCACGCGCAGCGGGGCCGGGTCGCTCACCGTCTCACCGCCCGCCGGGATCTCCACCGGCCGCCGGTGCCCGAAGGTCAGCGCGCGCAGGCTCGCGCCCTGGACGGAAGCGCCGTGCGCGGTACGGGCGATGGTCGCTCCCGCGATCCGCAGCGGCGCGGTGCCATAGCGGTTCGACAGCCGGATCCGGGCGGCCGTGCCGCCGCCGGTGACCCGGACGACCTGACGCAGGGTCTGGGCGGTGCGCTCGGCGAAGCCGCTCTCGGCCCAGTTCTTCTCGAAGCCCGCGCTGGGGCGCTGGACGGGGGCGGCCCACCCGGCCGACCAGACGGTCCCCGGCCGGTCGCGGCCGGCCGCCGCGCCTCCGGGCCGGGCGGTGGCCGTCCCGGAGACGGCCATGGCGGTGGTGAGGGCGAGCAGGGAGGCGCTGAGGCGAAGCGTGGACGAGCGCATGGCGAGGCTCCTGAGGGAGGGCGAGGGAAGGGCGGACCAGGTCGCTCCCGTACGGGGCACGCCGCTCCCGTACGGGCACGGGGTACGGAGCACCTGAGTGCCGCCATACCGAAGTTCCGCAGTACGGGCGTACGAGAGCACCTGAGTACCGGCGCACCGAAAACACGGGAGTACCGGCGTACCGAGTACCGGCGTACCGGCGTACCGAAGTACCGGAGACCAACCTGCCGCCCACCGCACCGCCGACCCAGCCCCCGGCCGTGCGTACCACTGGCGGGGTCAGGCTACGGACGCCGAAGCCTGCGAACCGCCGGCACCCGATACCACCGGATCCCGCGCCTCCCGGATCACGGCACCCCGGCCCCGCCCCGGCCCCCGCCCCTCAGAGCGCCCGCCAGCCCTTCGGGTCCACCCCGCCGGGCACCACGCCGTCCGGGGCGTAGGGCTCCCGGGTGAACACGAAGGTGCCCAGGTCCAGATGGGCGGGGGCGCCGCCCTCGCCCTCGACCACCCGCAGCGTCTCCCCCGCGTAATAGCCGTCGAGCCCCGTCCAGGTGCCGTCCGGCTCGGCCCGGAAGCGCGAGGCCCGGCCTCCCCCGATGGCCGGGGACAGCTCCAGCCCGCGGTCCGCGCGCAGCCGCAGATGGTAGGCGCGCGGACCCCAGTACCAGGGGCCGGTCAGCGCCAGCAGCGCCGGATCGGCCTCGGTCAGCGGCCGCCAGGGCTCGGGGATCCGGGGCTCGTGCTCGGCCACGATCCCTATGAGGTCGGCGGCGATGGCGCCGATCGCGGGCCCCGCGGTGGTGTTGGCCAGCGCGATCCCGGCCAGCCGGTCCTCGGCGCTCACCCACAGCGAGGCCAGGAAGCCGGGCATGGAACCGGTGTGGCCATGGAGGAACCGCCCGCCGTGGCGGACGAGCTGTGTCCCCAGGCCGTAGCCGCCGTCCCAGTCCCCCGCCTCGGGGGCGACGGCGGGCGTCCGCATCTCGGCGAGCGACTCCGCCCCGAGCACCCGCTCGTCCCCGTCCAGCAGGAAGGCGGCGAAGCGGGCCAGGTCCCCGGCGGTCGACCAGAGCTGGCCGGCCGAGCCCATCCGCCCGGTGTCCTCGGCCGGTTCGGGCAGCAGCACATCCGCCCAGGGGTGCACGGCCCAGCCCCCGGCGTGCGGGGCGCGCGGCTCGAGCGACGTACGCCCCATCCCCAGCGGCGCCAGCACCTCATCGGCCAGCACCTCGCCCCAGGGCGCTCCGCGCAGCCGCTCGACCAGCGCGCCGAGCAGCGCGAAACCGGGGTTGGAGTAGTGGTGACGGCGGCCCGCGGGGTGGACCAGCGGGCGCTCGCCGAAGATATCGGCCGTCTCGGGCCGCAGCGCCCCTGGCGTGCGCTCCCACCACGGGCCGCGGGCCTCGGCGGCGAGTCCCGAGGTGTGGGCGAGAAGCTGGGCCACGGTCGCGCCCTCGGCCTGCGGCACGTCCAGATGTCTGGCCAGCGGATCGCCGAGGTCCAGCAGCCCCTCGTCACGCAGCCGCAGCACCAGCACCGCCACGAAGGTCTTGGTCAAGGAGCCGATGCGGTACTGGGTGTCGGTGTCCGGTGCGGCTCCGTCCACACGGCCGCGCGAACCCGTCCACACCAGCCGCCCCTCCCGCACCACGGCCCCCACCAGGGACGGGGCACGGCCCTCGGTCTGGCCGAGGGCGACGCGCCGCAGCAGGGCACGGCGGGTGGCGGGCAGCGGCTCCATGAACTCATCCGCGTCGTGTGTGGTCATGTCGGCACTGTACGGCGGAGGTCCGACAACGGGGCAGCCATCGGTAACGGGGCAGCCATCGGTCGGCCGATCATCACCGGCCGGTGGCCCGGCCGATCGTCACCCGCCAGGCCACCGCCCGGGACGGCAGCGCGGTCTGGCCTTGACGTCAGGGTCAAGGTCTACCGTCGGCACATGCGGATCGGAGAGCTGGCCGAACGGGCGGGTACCACCACCCGCACCCTGCGCTATTACGAGTCGCTCGGGCTGCTGCCCGCGCGCCGCACCGGCAATGGGTACCGGTCGTACGACGAGGACGATCTGCGGCTGCTCCAGCAGATCCGCGTGCTCCAGGACTTCGGCTTCGAGCTGGAGGAGACGCGTCCGTTCGTCGAATGCCTGCGCTCCGGCCATCCGGCCGGTGACTCCTGCCCCGCCTCGCTGGAGGTCTACCGGCGCAAGCTGGCCGAGCTGGACGAGTGCATCGGCCGGCTGAGCGCCATCCGGGAGCGGGTCGGAACACAGCTCGCCCAGGCGGAGCTGGCCCGCGCGCAACTGGAGGCCGCGGCGACGGCGCCCGAAGGGGCCCCGGAGCCGCGCTGCGAACTGACGCCGCCCAGGCCGTGAGCCCCGCCGTCCCACCGTCACCACAAAGAGACTCCGAACAACCCCCGAACGACTCCGAACGACTCCGAAGGAGAGATGAGATGTCGCTGACACACACCGGGGGAGTGGCCACGGTCACGGACGCCACCTTCGGCGAGGAGGTGCTGACGGCCGAGCTGCCGGTGCTGGTGAAGTTCACCGCCTCCTGGTGCCCGCCGTGCCGGATGATCGCGCCGGTGCTGGCGGAGATCGCGCAGGAGGAGGCCCACCGGCTGAAGGTGGTGCAACTGGACGTGGACGAGAACCCGTCCACCACCAACGCGTACGGGGTGCTGTCGATGCCGACGCTGATGCTGTTCCGGGCGGGCGAGCCGGTGCGGTCGCTGGTCGGGGCCCGCAGCAAGCGGCGGCTGCTGGAGGAGCTCGCCGAGGCGATCTGACCGAGCCGGAGCCGCGGCCGAACCGCCCCTGCTACGTTGGCCGGACATGCCATCAGTGGGGGCGGCCATCAGTGGGGGCGGAAAAGGTGAGGTCAGCGGTGCGCGTCCTGGTGCAGGGGAAACCCGTCGGCTCGTATCCGGCGCCGACCCCCGAGGCCGAGCGCGGTTCACCGCGCCGGATCACCGAGGTCGGTGAGGAGATTCTGCGCCGCTCCTGCCGCGAGGTGACCGAGTTCGGCACGCCCGAGCTGAGCGCCCTCATCGACGACATGTTCCTCACCATGTACATCGCCGACGGCGCCGGGCTGGCCGCCAATCAGGTCGACGTCGATCTGCGGCTGTTCGTCTACGACTGCCCGGACGACAACGGCGTACGGCATGTCGGCCACATCATCAACCCCGTCCTGGACCAGCCCGATCCGGCCGAGCGGCTGCTCATCGAGGACGCCGAGGGCTGTCTGTCCGTACCGGGCGCGCGGATGGACGTTCCGCGCACCGACCGCACCGTGGTCCGCGGCGTCGACAAGGACGGCAACCCGCTGGTGATCGAGGGCACCGGCTACTTCGCCCGCTGTCTCCAGCACGAGGCCGACCATCTCTCGGGGCATCTCTACATCGACCGGCTCTCCAAGCGCGACCGTAAGGACGCGCTGCGGCAGATGACGGACCTCCATGAGCAGGTCCTCGCCCGGCGCGTGGAGAAGGCCGCGGCCCTGGGCCACCAGCTTCAGCCCTGACCCGGGCGGCGGCCGAGATCAGCCGTGCGTCACCGCCATGCCCCCTTGTCACCTGTCACCTATCACTTGTCGTCTGTCGCCTGTCGCCTGTCACCGCAGGCGTCGCGCTCGCAGGACGGTGTCCTGGGTGTGGTGGGTACCGGCGGGGGCGGGAGCGGTACGGGGGCGGGTTTCGTTGATCAGGACGGTCCAGTCGTCGTCCAGGAGCGCGGCGATCTCGTCGGGCTGGTAGTAGTCGCCGGGGTCGAAGCCCCGCTCGGGGTCCGGGGACAGATCGGCGAGGGCGTGGGTGGCGAAGAGCAGGGTGCCGCCGGGTGCGACGGCGTCCAGCAGACCGCGCAGCGCGGTGTGGTCCGGCTGGTGCGGGAGCGGGAAGTAGTGGACGGAGACCAGGTCGAACGCGGCGGCCGGGGGCGGCGTGCCGGTCAGGTCGGCACGTGTCCACGCCACCCGGCCCGCGACGTCCGTGGCGGCCGCTACGGCGCGTTCCAGGGCGGCCCGGGAGATGTCGACCGCGGTGACCTGCCAGCCGCGCCGGGCCAGCCAGATGGCGTCGGCGCCCTCACCGCATCCCACGTCGAGCGCCTGCCCCGGCGGCAGGTCGGTGACCTCGGTGACCAGCACTCCGTTGGGCGCGCCGCTGAAGAGCTGGTCGCGGCTGCGATACATGTCATCCCAGAACTGTGCGTCCATGGCCATGCCTTATCTGGTGGGGTCGCGTCCGCCCCAACCTGCCCCGGCCCATGGCGAACCGACAAAATTTTTTGCCGAAACCACGAAAAGCGGGCCCGATCACCCCGCCCGATCACGCCGCCAGCGTGGCCGCCCACTCCGAAAAGATCTTGACGTACCGCACCGGGTCGAACTGGTGCATCATGTGCAACGCATCCGGCACCGACTCATAGTCGACCTTCACCCCCGCCGACTCCATCAACTGCCTGGCCCGGGCGGCCTGCTCATCGGAGAGCGCTCCGAGCAGCCCGCCGGTCTCCGGGTCGATGGCACGCATGTGGTGGGTCAGGAGCACCGGCGTCTTGACCTGGGCCAGCATGCGCTCATGCGGGCAGTGCAGTCCGACGGTGCCCTCCCAGAAGGCCCGCGCCCACTCCGGGTCGTACTCCTTCAGGTGCTGCGGGATCTCGTCCGCCACGAAGTATCCCGCCGTCGGCCACGACGAGGCCCCGGCCGCGCGGCAGTAGCCCTCCCAGTCACCGACGCTCCACTGGTCGCCGAGGTACGTGCGGAAGAGCTCGAACACGGGGCCCGCCCCCTGGCGGATCGAGTGGCCGCACGTGGTGACGAGCTCGGACGCGAAGAACGGGGCGTCCTCGCACAGCGCGCCCCGGATCTGCCCGGGCATGGCGTACGCCGACAGCCACGCCGCGAGGACGCCACCGGAGGAGTTGCCCGCGACGATGACGGGGCGCTTCACCACCAGGGCGATGAACCGGACCAGGTCGTTGCCGAAGTTGTCGAGGCTGTACCGCTTCGGGGTCCAACTGCTGCGCCCCTGTCCCCGCAGGTCAACGGCGTAGACATGGAATTCCTCGGCGAGGAGGCCCATCGTCTCCTCGTACCCCCACCACGAGCCGGTCTGCTCGGGGATCAGCAGTACGGCGGGCTTGTCCGGCTCACCGGCCTCGGCGTAGTTCATGGTGATCTCACCGAGATCGGCCTGCTGTTCGGGATAGGCGTGCGGGACGTGGACGTCGCGCAGCGCGGGGTCGGTCGCCATTGCTGTCTCCTTGGTCTCCGGTGTCCGCGCGTCGTCGTGCGGGTGGGTCACATCGCTAGTATTCGAGCGGTGACCTGCGACGCGCACCGGCGATTTCGATGAGTGGGACGCCGGTGCCGACCCGTCGCTCGGGACGGCCGCCGCACGGTGAGCCGATCCTGGAGCGGGCGTTCCGGGTGCTGGGTGCCTTCGCGGAGGCCGGGGAGGGCCTGCCGCTGCATACGCTCGCGGCCCGGGCGGGCCTTCCCAAGAGCACCACATCGCGGATCGCGGCCCAGTTGATGGGTGTGGGTGCCCTCGAACGCCTCGACAACGGCGATTTCGTCGTCGGCTTGCAGTTGCTCGAGATCGCCTCGCTGGCGCCCCGCGGCCACGGACTGCGCGCCGCCGCCCTCCCGTTCATGGAGGACCTGCACCGGGTCACCCGCCAGCACATCCTCCTCGCCGTACGCGACGGCCACGAGGCCGTACTCGTCGAGCGGCTGTCGGCCCGGGACGCGGCAGCCGTCAAGTACCGCGTCGGCGGCCGCCTCCCCCTCGCCGAAACCGGCATCGGCGTCGCCCTGCTGGCCCACGCCCCCGAGCGGGTGCGGGATGACGCGCTGGCCGGGGCGCCCGACCCGGGACGGCTCCGTCAGCTCATGGCCACCGTCCGCAGGGAGGGCGTCTGCGCCGCGACGGTGCCCAACCCCCTGCGCACCGGACCCACCAGGATGTCGACCGTCGCCGCCCCGATCCTGAACCATCGCGGTGACCCATTGGGCGCGCTGTCACTCGTCGCGCCCGACGAGGGCGTCACCCAGGCCACCGCTCGAGTCGCACTGCGCACGGCCAGCCTGGCGATCTCCCGGACGGTGGGACTGCGACCCGCGACCTGAGCCGACGACGCCGACCGTGAGACCCCACTCGCCTGGCCGGTGGTCAGGCGCAGGGGGCGGCGTAGTCCAGGTCCGGGACTCAGTCCAGGTCCGGGACTCACGCCGTGGCCCGCGGCCTGGATCAGGTCTGCGCCATGTCCACGAAGCGCGAGTAGTGACCCTGGAAGGCGACCGTGATCGTGGCCGTCGGGCCGTTACGGTGCTTGGCCACGATCAGATCCGCCTCACCCGCGCGCGGGGACTCCTTCTCATAGGCGTCCTCGCGGTGGAGCAGGATGACCATGTCCGCGTCCTGCTCGATGGATCCACTCTCTCGGAGGTCGGAGACCATCGGCTTCTTGTCCGTGCGCTGCTCGGGGCCTCGGTTGAGCTGGGAGAGCGCGATGACCGGTACTTCCAGCTCCTTGGCCAGCAGCTTCAGGTTTCGCGACATGTCCGAGACCTCCTGCTGACGGCTCTCGGGGCGCCGGGCACCGCCGGACTGCATGAGCTGGAGATAGTCGATGACGACGAGCTGGAGATCGCTGCGCTGCTTGAGCCGGCGGCACTTGGCGCGGATCTCCATCATCGACAGGTTCGGGGAGTCGTCGATGAAGAGCGGGGCCTGGGAGACATCCGGCATCCGCCGGGCCAGCCGCGTCCAGTCCTCGTCGGTCATGCTGCCGGAGCGCATATGGTGCAGCGCGACGCGGGCCTCGGCGGAGAGCAGACGCATCGCGATCTCGTTGCGGCCCATCTCCAGCGAGAAGATCACGCTCGGCATGTTGTGCTTGATCGAGCAGGCCCGCGAGAAGTCCAGGGCCAGGGTGGACTTACCCATCGCGGGGCGGGCGGCGATGACGATCATCTGGCCCGGGTGCAGACCGTTCGTCAGGGAGTCCAGATCGGTGAAGCCGGTGGGCACTCCGGACATCTGCCCGCTGCGTGAGCCGATCGCCTCGATCTCGTCGAGCGCGCCCTCCATGATGTCGCCGAGCGGCAGATAGTCCTCGCTGGTGCGCTGCTCGGTGACGGCGTAGATCTCCGCCTGGGCGTTGTTGACGATCTCGTCGACGTCCCCGTCCGCCGCGTATCCCATCTGGGTGATGCGGGTGCCCGCCTCGACGAGGCGGCGCAGCACGGCGCGCTCGTGGACGATCTCCGCGTAGTACTCGGCGTTGGCGGCGGTGGGGACCGACTGGACGAGGGTGTGGAGATACGAGGCGCCGCCGACCCGGGCGATCTCACCGCGCTTGGTCAGCTCCGCGGCGACCGTGATCGGGTCGGCCGGCTCGCCCTTGGCGTAGAGATCCAGGATGGCCTGGTAGACGGTCTCATGGGCGGGCCGGTAGAAGTCATTGCCCTTGAGGACCTCCACCACATCGGCGATGGCGTCCTTGGAGAGCAGCATGCCACCGAGCACGGACTGCTCGGCGTCGAGGTCCTGGGGCGGAACCCGCTCGAAGCCGGAGCCCTCCCAGGCGGAGCCGCCCCCTCCGTCGCGGTCCTGCTGGCCGTCGCGGCCCCGGCCGCCGCCCTCACCTCGGCGGAAGCGAGAGGACGGGAACCGGTCGGACGGGCCGGAGTCCGCCCAGGGGTCGTCCATGGGCTCGGGAACGCTCACCCCGTCACCTCCTCCCGTCCGCGATGCGAACCTCGCCGTGCCCGTCCTTCTTACGGCACGGCTATGACACAACTGAGCGGCCGGCTTTCCGGACACGGCGCATCGGAAGCTGGGGGTTCCAGGGCCGAATCGGGTGGCGGGCGCCGGACCACGTTAGGCCCGTCGGGACCGCCAGCCAACTTGGTTATCCACAGGGCATGTGGATGATGGGATCCATCCTGTGGGTAAGTCGCGCGAACCTGTGCACGGGTCGGGGGACAGTGCTGTGGACAAACACACAATCACCTCGAGAGCCCAATCCTGACCTGCGGTTTCTCTATCCAGGGGCTGTGCAGAAGAAAAACTTCCGCCCCCGGCGCAAGATCACGACAAAGGGCGCAGAGAAGATCGTCGCGCACGCCGCCTTGTAAGGACTGGTGATGACTTGTGTCTCTTACCTGTGGACGATTACATTGCCCTCATGACACAGGCCCCCACGAGCGCGCGGAGCACCCTGCGCCACCACGACCGCGAGATCGTCGCACTCGCGCTTCCTGCCTTCGGCGCGCTCGTGGCGGAACCCCTCTTCGTCATGGTCGACAGCGCCGTCATCGGCCATCTGGGCACCACCCAACTGGCCGGTCTGGGCATCGCCGCGGGCCTGCTCGCCGCCGCCGTCAACATCTTCGTCTTCCTCGCCTACGCCACCACCGGGGCGGTCGCCCGCCGTGTCGGCGCGGGCGACCTCGCCGGAGCGATCCGGCAGGGCATGGACGGCATCTGGCTGGCCCTGCTGCTCGGCGCCGCCGTCATCGCCGTGGCCCTTCCCATCGCCCCCGCCATCGTCGCCCTCTTCGGCGCCTCGGACACCGCCGCGCCCTACGCCATCACCTATCTGCGGATCAGCACCCTCGGCATCCCCGCGATGCTGGTGGTGCTCGCCGCCACCGGTGTCCTCCGTGGCCTCCAGGACACCCGCACTCCGCTCTATGTCGCCATCGGCGGCTTCGGTACCAACGCCGCGCTGAACGTCACCCTGGTCTACGCGGCCGGGCTGGGCATCGCGGGCTCGGCCTGGGGCACGGTGATCGCCCAGAACGCCATGGCCGCCGTCTACCTCGCCGTGGTCATCCGGGGCGCGCGGCGCCATGGCACCTCGCTGAGGCCCGATGCCGCCGGGATCAGGGCCTGTGCCCACGCCGGGGCACCGCTGCTGATCCGTACGCTCTCGCTGCGTGCCGTGATGCTGATCGCGACGGCCGTGGCGGCCCGCCTCGGCAACACCGACATCGCCGCCCATCAGATCGTGCTCACCCTGTGGAATCTGCTGGCCTTCGCCCTGGACGCCATCGCCATCGCGGGCCAGGCGATCATCGGACGCTATCTGGGGGCGGGCGACGAGGAGGGAGCCCGGGCCGCCTGCCGCCGCATGGTGCACTGGGGCATCGCCTCGGGCGTGGTGCTGGGTCTGCTGGTGGTCGCCTCCCGGCCACTGTTCATCCCCCTGTTCACCACCGATACCGCAGTACGGGATGCCCTGCTGCCCGCCCTGCTGGTGACGGCCCTCATCCAGCCGGTCTCGGGAGTGGTCTTCGTCCTCGACGGGGTGCTGATGGGCGCGGGCGACGGGCCGTATCTGGCCTGGGCGATGATCGCCACCCTCGCCGCCTTCGCCCCGGTGGCACTGCTGGTCCCCTCGTTCGGCGGCGGGCTGACCGCGCTGTGGTGCACGATGGCGCTGATGATGTCGGTCCGGTTGGCGACCCTGTGGCTGCGCACCCGCTCCGGCCGCTGGATCGTCACCGGCGCGGTACGGGGCTGAGCCCCGCCGAACCCCGCCACGCGCGTCCCTGCTGCACAAAGCCGGAGCCACCGGTCCCCCGGCACGGCGGAGGGCCGCACCCTGTGGGGTGCGGCCCTCCGGTGCACGGCGCCAAAGGCGACCGTCACCGTCGTCAGGCGGCGACGACCTCGACGCCGACCTTGGCGGCAACCTCGGCGTGCAGCCGGACCGAGACCTGGTGCGCGCCCAGGGTCTTGATCGGCGACTGCACCTCGATGCGGCGCTTGTCCACGTCCGGACCACCCGCGTCCTTGATCGCCGAAGCGATGTCGGCCGGGGTGACGGAGCCGAACAGCCGGCCGGCGTCGCCGGCACGGGTCTTCAGCCGCACCTTGACGCCCTCGAGCCGAGCCTTGACCTCATTGGCCTGCTCGATCGTGGCGATCTCGCGGATGCGACGACCGCGGCGGATCTGCTCGACGTCCTTCTCGCCGCCCTTGGTCCAGCGGATCGCCAGACCACGCGGAACGAGGTAGTTACGGGCGTAACCGTCCTTGACGTCCACGACGTCACCGGCGGTACCGAGGCCGGAGACCTCGTGGGTGAGGATGATCTTCATGACTGGGTCACCCTTCCCTTATCGCGCGGTGGAGGTGTAGGGCAGCAGCGCCATCTCACGGCTGTTCTTCACAGCCGTGGCGACGTCGCGCTGGTGCTGGGTGCAGTTGCCGGTGACCCGGCGGGCACGGATCTTGCCGCGGTCGGAAATGAACTTCCGCAGCAGGTTCGTGTCCTTGTAGTCGACGTAGGAGATCTTCTCCTTGCAGAACACGCAAACCTTCTTCTTAGGCTTGCGAGCAGGCGGCTTCGCCATTGTCTCTCTCCAGTGTGATCAAGAAGTATGTGCTGGTCGCCCTGACCAGACCGAGCGCTGTTGTTTCACGTGGTTTCACGTGAAACAGCGCCCCGGGCCTAGAAGGGCGGCTCGTCCGAGTAGCCGCCGCCGGAGTTGCCGGAGCCGCCGCCCCAGCCACCACCGCCGCCGCCCTGGCCGCCGGCCGGTGCGCCGGTCGCCCACGGGTCGTC
>NZ_JAHLEM010000359.1 GCF_018883605.1 Streptomyces niphimycinicus
ACGGGACCTGCCGAAGTCCCGGATCAACTGCTGCTGCGGAACACTGGAACCCGCACGCAGCCACGGCGTACGCTCCCGCGCCTCGGTCAGCATCCGGTCGAGCTGCGCCGGGCCACAGGTCCGCTTCCCGCCCGTGGTCTTGTTGTACAGGTGGGTGGCCCTGGACTTGGCGACGCATTCGTTCCAGATCCACCGGCACCGGTCCCATTCCGCCAGCAGCGCCGTACGGGCGGTGGAGGACACGCGAAGCCGGTACGTGTACCGGGCGTGCCCGGCCTCGTCGGCTTCACTTGGCGTCATCATGTCGCCAACGTAGCGTGATCGTTCGTTTCTCACGCCGCATCCCGGCAGGCCCACCCGAACGGGTGACCGACCAAGCCGCTGCGGACCGGCGGTCCCTCAACTCCGGGGTCCTTCACCTCCTGAAGGTCCCCCTCAGCTCCCCCCGTGGTGGGCGCCCGATCGCCCAGCGGCGATCCGGCTTCTCCTGTCCCGCTACGCGCGACACCGGTTCCTTCCCGGCCTGAAGGCTGGGGCATCCTCCGGGAATCCCGGTGAATTCTGACAGGCCCACAGCGACACATTGGTCTACACCTTGACCGCAACTGGGCGTCGCGGTAACCAAGATGCCACGTTTCGTTGAAGGGACCCCCTGTGAGACGACGTCGTGCCCGACTTCTGTGTTCCCTGCTGTTGACCGTGGTGGCCGGGGCGGGGACCGCGGCCTCCTCCGCCTCCGCCGCTCCGGCCTCCCCCTCGTCGCCGGACGCCGCGACCGCCCCGACCCCCCTGGACCGGGTCGTGCCCGCGCCCGCGTCCGTACGGCCCGCGGCGGGCTCGTACGCGATCCACCCCGACACCCCCATCCGGGTGTCCGGCTCCGACGGCTCGGCGCGCCGGGTGGCCGACTACCTCGCGACGGTGCTGCGGCCCGCCACCGGCTATCGGCTGCCCGTCACCGCGCGGGCGGGCGGCGACGGCATCCGGCTGCGGCTGACGCCCAAGGGCGCCGGGGCGCCGAAGCTGGGCGCGGAGGGATACCGGCTGGAGGTGACCGGCCGCGCGATCACCGTCACCGCGCGCGCCTCCGCGGGGCTGTTCCACGGCGTCCAGACGCTGCGGCAGTTGCTGCCCGCGTCCATCGAGCGCACCACCCGGCAGACGGGCCCCTGGCGGATCGCCGCCGGGACCATCACCGATGAGCCGCGCTATGCCTGGCGGGGCGCGATGCTCGATGTCTCCCGGCACTTCTTCGGCGTCGATCAGGTCAAGCGCTATATCGACCAGCTCGCCCTCTACAAGATCAACAGGCTGCATCTGCACCTCTCGGACGACCAGGGGTGGCGGATCGCCATCGACTCCTGGCCGCGGCTGGCCGCGCACGGCGGCTCCACCCAGGTCGGCGGCGGCCCCGGCGGCTACTACACCAAGGACGACTACCGCGAGATCGTGAACTACGCGGCCAGCCGTGAGCTGACCGTCGTCCCCGAGATCGACATGCCGGGCCACACCAACGCGGCGCTCGCCTCCTACGCGGAGCTGAACTGCGACGGCGTCGCCCCGCCGCTCTACACCGGCACCGAGGTCGGTTTCAGCTCGCTGTGCGTGCCGAAGGACGTCACCTACGACTTCGTGGACGACGTCATCCGGGAGCTCGCCGCGCTCACCCCCGGCCCCTATCTCCACATCGGCGGGGACGAGGCGCACTCCACCAGCCATGAGGACTATGTGGCCTTCATGGACCGGGTGCAGCCGGTGGTCGCCAAGTACGGCAAGACGGTGGTCGGCTGGCACCAACTGACCGGTGCGCATCCCGCGAAGGGCGCGATCGCCCAGTACTGGGGGACGGACGGGAGGGAGAAGGAGGTCGCGGACGCGGCCAAGGCGGGTACCCAGTTGATCCTCTCACCGGCCAACCGCGCCTATCTGGACATGAAGTACGACGCCAACACGCCGCTGGGGCAGAACTGGGCCGGGTACGTCGAGGCGAAGCAGTCCTACGACTGGGACCCGGGCACGTACATCAAGGACGCTCCGGCGTCCTCGGTGCTCGGTGTCGAGGCGCCGCTGTGGACGGAGACCCTCGAGACCAGCGCGCATATCGAGTACATGGCCTTCCCGCGCCTGCCCGGCATCGCCGAACTCGGCTGGTCGCCCGCGAGCGCACATGACTGGGAAAGCTACCGGGTCCGGGTGGCGGCGCAGGGCCCCCGCTGGGACGCCATGGGCATCACGTACTACCACTCCCCGCAGATCCCCTGGCCCACGAGCTGAGCCTCTCCCGGCACGGTCGCGGTGCCGGTGCCGGTTGGTGCCGGACCGCGGCCGGTGCCGGTGCGGGGGCCGGGTCCCGGGGGTGCTGCCCCCGGGACCCGCCCGGCCGCTCCGTTCTGGCTCAGCTCACGAAGCCAAGCTCCCGCGCGATCAGCATCCGCTGGACCTCGCTGGTGCCCTCGCCGATCTCCAGGATCTTGGAGTCGCGCCACATCCGGGCCACCGGATACTCGTTCATAAAGCCGTAGCCACCGTGGATCTGGGTGGCCTCGCGGGCGTTGTCCACCGCGATCTCGGAGGAGTAGAGCTTCGCGATCGACGCCTCCTTCTTGAACGGCTCGCCGAGGACGAGGCGGGAGGCCGCGTCCCGCCAGGCCACCCGGGCCATATGGGCGCGCATCTCCATATCGGCCAGCTTGAACTGGATGGCCTGGTTGGCGCCGATGGGGCGGCCGAACGCCTCGCGGGTCTTGGCGTACGCCACCGACTCGTCCACGCAGCCCTGGGCCAGCCCGGTGGCCAGGGCGGAGATCGCGATCCGGCCCTCGTCCAGTATCCGCAGGAACTGGGCGTAGCCCCGGGCCTCGGCGCCCAGCAGATTCGCGGCCGGGACCCGGCAGTCGGCGAACGACAGCTCGCGGGTGTCCGAGGCGTTCCACCCCACCTTGGAGTAGGGGGCGGCCACGGTGAAGCCGGGGGTGCCGGACGGCACGATGATCGAGGAGATCTCGGGGCGGCCGTCCTCCTTGCGGCCGGTGACGGCGGTGACGGTGACCAGCGCGGTGATGTCCGTACCGGAGTTGGTGATGAAGCACTTGGTGCCGTTGATCACCCACTCACCGGTGGCCTCGTCCAGCCGGGCCGTGGTGCGGGTGGCGCCCGCGTCCGAGCCGCCGCCGGGCTCGGTCAGGCCGAACGCGCCCAGGGTCTGACCGGAGCAGAGCCCCGGCAGCCAGGTGCGCTTCTGCTCCTCGGTGCCATAGAGGAAGATCGGCATCGCGCCGAGCGAGACCCCGGCCTCCAGGGTGATCGCCACCGAGGAGTCCACCCGGGCCAGCTCCTCCAGGGCGAGGCCGAGCGCGAAGTAGTCCCCGCCCATGCCGCCGTACTCCTCCGGGAAGGGCAGGCCGAACAGGCCCATCCGGCCCATCTCGCGGACGATCTCGTACGGGAACTCATGGTGCTCCCAGTACTCCCCGATCTTGGGGGCGACCACATCATGCGCGAACGCCTCGACGGTGCGGCGCAGTTCCTCGTGTTCGGGGGAGAGTCGGTGGTCGATCGGCATGGCTCAGGTCTCCTTCTGGGAGAGGGCGCGGACGGTACGGGACGGGCTGGGCCGGCCCAGATGCCGGGCCATCCACACGCTGGTGGCGGTGAGACGGCCGATGTCGACCCCGGTCTCGATGCCGAGGCCGTCGAGCATCCACACGAGGTCTTCGGTGGCGAGATTGCCGGTGGCGCTCTTGGCGTACGGGCAGCCGCCGAGGCCACCGGCGGAGGCGTCGACGGTGGTCACGCCGTGCTGGAGTGCGGCCAGGGTGTTGGCGAGTGCCTGGCCGTAGGTGTCGTGGAAGTGGACGGCCAGCCGGTCGTTCATGACGCCCGCCTCATTGAGCGCGGCCAGCAGCTCCCGCACATGGCCGGGGGTGGCCACGCCGATGGTGTCGCCGAGGCTGATCTCGGCGCATCCCATGTCCAGCAGGCGGCGGCTGACCGAGACGGTCTGGGAGACCGGGACCTGCCCCTCCCACGGGTCGCCGAAGCACATCGACAGATAGCCGCGCACGGCCACGCCCGCGTCCTCGGCCTTGGCGACGACGGGCTCGAACATCTCCAGCGCGCCGTCCACCGTGCGGTTGAGATTGGCCTTGGCGAAGGACTCCGTGGCGCTGGCGAAGACGGCGATCTCGCGTGCGCCCAGCGCGAGGGCGCGGTCGAGACCGCGCTCATTGGGCACGAGCACGGGGAGCCGGGCGGCCACGTCGTCGATCAGCGGCATCAGCTCCTCGGCGTCGGCCAGTTGGGGCACCCACTTCGGGTGGACGAAGCTGGTGGCCTCGATGGTGGTGAGACCGGCCTCGGCGAGCCGCCGGATGAACTCGGCCTTGATGGCCACCGGGACCAGCGCCTTCTCGTTCTGAAGCCCGTCCCGCGGGCCCACCTCATGGATCCGGACCCGGGTGGGCAGCCCGGGGGCCGGGACGGTCATGGGGAGGGTCATCACTCACGCTCCTCGCTCTGGTGCGGGGTGACGACGGCCAGCAACTGGTCCATGGCGACCGTGCTGCCGGGGGTCACCTCGAGCTCGGTGACGGTGCCATCGTGCGGGGCGGAGATGAGGTGCTCCATCTTCATCGCCTCGACCACCAGCAGGCCCTGACCCGCGGTGACCTCGTCGCCGACGGCCGCCTTCACGACGGTGACGGTGCCGGGCATGGGCGCGGTCAGCCCCCCGGCGTGGGCGGCGGAGGCGCCTGGGCGCAGCGCCTCCTCCACGGGGTCGTGCCCGACCACGCGCCAGGCGTCCCCGTCCCGCCCCAGCCAGTGGCTCGCGCCGTGCGCGGCATGCCGGAAGCGGTGGGTGACCCCGCCGAGGTCCAGCAGCACGGTGCCCTCGTCGAGGGCGATCAGCCGTGCCGGCGTGCCCGCGCCCGCGTCGACGGCCGCGCGCGGGTCCGCCGCGGCGGTCGTGTCCGTCGCCCCGGCTGCCGCCGAGGTGCAGTCGGGGTGCTCGATGAGGAGTTCCGCGTCCTGGGCGCGGCCGCGGACGCGGACCGTGACCGGGGGGTGGCCCGTCACGCGCAGACGGTGGACCGTCCAGGCGGGTGCGCCGCCGAGTCGCCAGCCGGTCGGCACCGAGAACGGATCGACCCAGACGTCCGCGGCCGGGCCGCCGGGGCCGGAGCCGCCAGGCTCCGGGCGCCCACGGGATCCGCCGCCATGCGGAGCGCCAGGCTCCAGCGCCGCCTGGCGCAGCAAGGCCGCCGCCGCGTAGATCTCCTCCGGTATGGCCGGCGGGATCAGTGAGGCCGCCGCGCGGTCGACCAGGCCCGTGTCGAGCTCGCCCGAGGCGACCGAGGGGTGGGCGGCCAGCCGGCGCAGAAAGCCGGTGTTGGTGTCCACGCCGAGGACGGTCAGGGAGCCGAGGGCGGCGCGCAGCCGGCGCAGGGCGGTGGGGCGGTCGGGGCCATGGGCGATGACCTTGGCGAGCATCGGGTCGTAGACCGTGCCGACCTCGGTGCCCGCGCTGAGCCCGGAGTCGACCCGCACCCCCTCGCCCGCCGGCTCGTCCAGCGCCAGCACGGTGCCGGCCGAGGGCAGGAAGTTCACCCGGCCGTCGGCCGCCGCGCGGGCGGTCTCGGCGCAGATACGGGCCTCCACCGCATGGCCGCTGAAGCCGATCTCGTCCTGCCCGAACGGCAGCGGCTCGCCCGCGGCGACGCGCAACTGCCACTCCACCAGGTCCAGCCCGGCCTGGCCGCCGACCGACGCCGTCAGCTCGGTGACCGGATGCTCCACCTGGAGCCGGGTGTTCATCTCCATGAAGCAGTACGCGGACGGATCGTCGCCCGGCACGATGAACTCGACCGTGCCCGCGCCCACATAGCCGCACGACCGCGCGGCGGCCACCGCTGCCTCGCCCATCCGCGCCCGGGTGGCCTCGTCCAGCAGCGGGCTGGGCGCCTCCTCGATGATCTTCTGGTGGCGGCGCTGTAGCGAGCACTCGCGCTCCCCGAGGTGCACGGCGTGCCCCTGGCCGTCCGCCAGCACCTGGATCTCGATATGCCGGGGCCGGTCGATCCAGCGCTCCACCAGCAGCGTGTCATCGCCGAACGCCCCGCGCGCCTCGCGCCGGGCGGCCGCGATCTCGTCGGCCAGCAGCGCCTCGTCGCGGACCAGCCGCATGCCCTTGCCGCCGCCGCCCGCCGAGGGCTTCAGCAGCACCGGCATGCCGATCTCCCGGGCGGCGGCGGTGAGTTGGTCGTCCGTCAGCCCGCTGCCCGAGGAGCCCGGCACCACCGGCACCCCGGCCGTGTGCACGGTCTCCTTGGCGCGGATCTTGTCGCCCATCAGCTCGATGGCCCCGGCGGGCGGCCCGATGAAGGCCAGGCCCGCGTCGGCGCAGGCGGCGGCGAACGCCCCGTTCTCCGCGAGGAAGCCGTAGCCGGGGTGGACGGCCTGGGCGCCGGTGCGCGCCGCGGCGTCCAGCAGCCGCTCGATGGACAGATAGCTCTCCGCGGCGGGGGCGGGGCCGATCCGCACCGCCGTGTCCGCCTCGCGCACATGGCGGGCGTCCGCGTCCGCGTCGCTGTAGACGGCGACCGAGCGCACGCCCAGCCGCCGCAGTGTGCGGATGACGCGCACGGCGATCTCACCGCGGTTGGCCACCAGCACGGTGTCGAACATCGCGGGCGACGGGCTCGCCGCACGCTGACCACTTGCCGAACTCACTGGGCTCGTCGGGCTCATCTGGTGCATCCCCCTCACATCCGGAAGACGCCGTAGCCGGGCGCCGCGGGCTCGGTGGCCGTACGGCCGGGCAGCGGTGCGTTGGCGCAGGCCGTAAGGGCGAGGCCGAGCACCGTGCGGGTCTCCAGGGGGTCGATCACACCGTCGTCCCACAGCCGGGCGGTGGCGTAATACGCGTTTCCCTGCGCCTCGTACTGCTCTCGGACCGGGGCCCGGAACGTCTCCTCCTCCTCGGCGCTCCACTCCTCCCCGCGCGCCTCCATCTGGTCGCGCTTGACGGTGGCGAGCACGGAGGCGGCCTGCTCGCCGCCCATCACCGAGATCTTGGCGTTGGGCCACATCCACAGGAAGCGCGGCGAATAGGCGCGGCCGCACATCGAGTAGTTGCCCGCGCCGTAGGAACCGCCGATCACGACCGTCAGCTTGGGGACGCGGGTGCAGGCCACGGCGGTGACCATCTTGGCGCCGTGCTTGGCGATACCGCCCGCCTCATAGCTGCGGCCCACCATGAATCCCGAGATGTTCTGAAGGAAGACCAGGGGGATGCCGCGCTGGTCGCACAGCTCGATGAAATGGGCGCCCTTCTGGGCCGATTCGGAGAACAGGATGCCGTTGTTGGCGACGATGCCCACCGGGTGGCCCATGATCCGCGCGAAGCCCGTGACCAGCGTGGTGCCGAACTCGGCCTTGAACTCGGCGAACCGTGAGCCGTCCACCAGCCGCGCGATGACCTCCCGCACGTCGTACGGCGTGCGCGAGTCGACCGGAACGGCCCCGTAGAGCCCCGCCGGGTCGACCGCGGGCTCCTGGGAGGGCTCCAGCGCCCACGGCGGCGACCCCTGCCGCATCGCGGACGGCGGCAGGGTGGCGACGATGGAGCGGACGATCCGCAGCGCGTGGGCGTCGTCCTCCGCCAGATGGTCGGTCACGCCCGAGATCCGGGAGTGGACCTCGCCACCGCCCAGCTCCTCCGCCGAGACGACCTCCCCGGTGGCCGCCTTCACCAGCGGCGGCCCGCCCAGGAAGATCGTGCCCTGCCCGCGCACGATCACGGCCTCGTCGCTCATCGCCGGGACATACGCCCCGCCCGCCGTGCAGGACCCCATCACCGCCGCGACCTGCGGAATCCCGGAGCCGGACAGCCGCGCCTGGTTGTAGAAGATCCGCCCGAAGTGGTCGCGGTCCGGGAAGACCTCGTCCTGCATGGGGAGGAAGGCGCCGCCGGAGTCGACCAGATAGACGCACGGCAGGTGGTTCTCCAGCGCGACCTCCTGGGCGCGCAGATGCTTCTTCACCGTCATCGGGTAATACGTGCCGCCCTTGACGGTGGCGTCATTGGCGACCACGACCACCTCACGGCCGGCCACCCGGCCGATCCCGGCGATCACCCCCGCCGCCGGGGCCTGGCCCTCGTACATCCCCTCGGCGGCGAGCGGGGCCAGCTCCAGGAACGGGGAGCCCGGATCCAGGAGTGTGTCCACCCGGTCGCGCGGCAGCAGCTTGCCACGCGCGGTGTGCCGCGCCCGCGCCCTCTCACCGCCGCCCAGCCGGGCCACGGCCAGCTTCTCGCGCAGCCGCGCGGCCAGCTCGCGGTGCGCTGCCTCATTGGCCTTCCAGGCGTCGGACGCCGGGTCGGCGCCGCTGTGCAGCGCCGGTGCCTGCTCCATGGCTGCGAGCCCCCTCGCTCCGTACCGTTAGTGAACGTTAACTAGTCACCACCAGGTTAACGACCACTAACCCGGCTGTCTAGAATCGATTTCATGAGCACGCAAGCAGCCGCCCCGACCCGCCGCGAGCAGATCCTCAAGGAGGCCGCCCGCCTCTTCGCCGAGCGCGGCTTCCATGGCGTCGGCGTCGATGAGATAGGCGCCGCGGTCGGCATCAGCGGACCCGGTCTCTACCGCCACTTCCCCGGCAAGGAGGCGATGCTCGCCGAGCTGCTCGTCGGCATCAGCGGCCGGCTGCTGACCGGCGGCAAGCGGCGCGCCGCCGAGGGGGAGGGGGCCGGGCTCACCCCCGTCGAGGTGCTGGACTCGCTGATCGAGGGCCATATCGACTTCGCCCTCGACGACCGTCCGCTGATCATCCTCCACGACCGCGAGCTGGACCGGCTCCGGGACACCGACCGCAAGCTGGTGCGCTCGCTCCAGCGCCAGTACGTGGAGCTGTGGGTCGAGGTGGTGCGCCAGGTCTACCCCCGGCTCGCCGAGGCCGAGGCCCGCGCCTGTGTCCACGCCGTCTTCGGGCTGCTCAACTCCACGCCCCACCTCGGCCGCCCCGGCGCCCTCCCGGGGCGCGCGGCCACCGCCGCCCTGCTGCACCGCCTGGCCCTCGGCGCCTTCGGCGGCGCCCATGGCGCGGATGGCCGGGCTTCATAAGGCGAACCGGGCCTCATGGGGCGAACTGGGCTGCGGAGAGCGAACCGGGCCTCGTGAAGAAGAAGGGTGGGCACAATAAGGAGGCTGGACAGGCCCGGTAACTCGCGGGTAGCTTTCACTGAGCAAGCGCTTAGGTGAGTGTCGCCAAGCTATCAGTTGAGGAACCACGACGGCGGTCGGCCGGTCCGCGCAGCGGCGACGGCTCAGCCGTAAGGAGGGCCGCGCCAATGCGCCGCACGGTGTTCAACGAGGACCACGAGGCGTTCCGGGAGACCATCCGCGACTTCATCGCGGCCGAGGTCGTGCCGTACTACGACCAGTGGCGGGAGGCCGGCCAGGCCCCGCGCGACTTCTACAAGAAGCTCGGCGAGCTGGGTGTCTTCGGTATCGAGGTGCCCGAGGAGTACGGCGGGGCGGGGGAGACCAGCTTCAAGTTCAACGCCGTCATCACCGAGGAGACCGCCCGCGCCGGGGTCAGCTTCGGCGGCAGCAGCGTCCACACCGCGCTGTGCCTGCCGTACCTCCTCAAGTACGCCGACGAGGAGCAGAAGCGGCGCTGGCTGCCCTCCTTCGTCACCGGCGACCTGATGACCGCCATCGCCATGACCGAGCCCGGCACCGGCTCCGACCTGGCGGGCATGAAGACCACCGCCAAGCTCTCCGAGGACGGCACCCACTACGTCCTCAACGGCGCCAAGACGTTCATCACCGGCGGCGTCCTGGCCGACCGGGTGCTGGTCTGCGCCCGCACCGCCCCGGCCACCCCCGAGGACCGCCGCGCCGGCATATCCATCCTCGTGGTCGACACCAAGAGCGAGGGCTACGCGGTCGGCCGCAAGCTGGAGAAGCTCGGCCTGAAGACCTCCGACACCGCCGAACTCTCCTTCACCGACGTCAAGGTGCCCGTGGCGGACCTGCTGGGCGAGGAGGGCAAGGCGTTCGGCTACCTCACCCACAATCTGCCGCAGGAGCGCCTGGGCATCGCGGTCGGGGCGTACGCACAGGCCGCGGCGGCCGTCCGGTTCGCCACCGAGTACGTCCGGGACCGCACCGTCTTCGGCCAGGCGGTGGCGTCGTTCCAGAACACCAAGTTCGTGCTCGCCGACTGCCAGTCCGAGGTGGACGCGATGCAGGCGGTCGTGGACCGGGCCCTGGACGCGCATGACGCCGATGAGCTGACCGCCGCCGACGCCGCCTCCGCCAAGCTCTTCACCACCGAGCGGGCCGCCGTCGTCATCGACAAGTGCCTCCAGCTCCACGGCGGTTACGGCTACATGATGGAGTACCCCATCGCCCGGCTGTACGCGGACACCCGCGTCAACCGGATCTACGGCGGCACCAGCGAGGTCATGCGGTCCATCGTCGCCAAGTCGATGGGGCTGTGACGACCGTCATGAGCGGCGGCAACAGGACCGCAATCCAGGTCTGCAAGACTGCTTGAACCATGAATGACGCACTTCAGAGCCTTCTCGATCTGCTCGATCTGGAGCAGATCGAGGAGGACATCTTCCGTGGCACCAGCGACGCCGCCCCCCTCGTACCGCGCGTCTTCGGCGGTCAGGTCGCCGCCCAGGCCCTGGTCGCCGCGGGGCGCACCGTCCCCGAGGACCGCTCGGCGCATTCGCTGCACGCGTACTTCCTGCGGCCCGGCGACCCCGGGGCGCCCATCGTCTACACCGTCGACCGGATCCGGGACGGCCACTCCTTCACCACCCGCCGGGTGGTCGCCGTCCAGCACGGGCAGCCGATCTTCCATCTCTCGGCCTCCTTCCAGCTCTACGAGGACGGCCTCGAGCACCAGGAGCCGATGCCGGACGTACCGGACCCGCTGACCCTGCCCACCGCCGAGGAGCTGCTGCCCCGCTATGAGCACCTCTTCGGCCCCGGGGTGGCCGAGCGGATGCTCCAGGCGCGGGCCTCGATCGATCTGCGGTACGTGGACGCGCCGCCCTTCGGCAGCGTCGGACGGCCGCGCGAGCCCAAGTCGCAGGTTTGGTTCCGGACCAACGGCAAACTGGACGGCGTCGCCGACCACCCGCTGCTCCACGTCTGCCTGGCGACCTATGTCTCCGATATGACGCTGCTGGACTCCATCCTGCTCGCCCATGGGCGCGGCGGCTGGGCGGTCGGCGACATCGTCGGGGCCAGCCTGGATCACGCCATGTGGTTCCACCGGCCGTTCCGGGTGGACGACTGGCTGCTGTACGACCAGGAGAGCCCCTCCGCGTCCGGCGGACGCGGCCTGGCCAAGGGCCGCATCTTCACCGCCGACGGGCGGCTTGCCGTCTCGGTGATCCAGGAGGGGGTCATGCGGGTGCCGCGCGGGAAGAAGTGAGCGCGGCGGGCGGCGGGGCCGCCCGGGCCCGCCGGACGCCCGCGGGGCCGGTCCGGGCCCATCGGTCCGGGCCCGTCAGACGTCCGTAGCGTCCGTAGCGTCCGTAAGGACGGCACGGCACAGCAGGGCGCTCGCGGGGGCACCCGGGGCCCGCCGGGCGTCTGCCGCGGCGGCCCGATGCCGTCAGAACTGGGCCGACAGCCCCGCCGCGTCCAGCAGATACGCCGTCATCGCGTCGTAGAACCGCGGGCTGGTGACGTGGTCGTCCAGCGGGACCACCACCGACAGCGTGCCCTCGGACTCGCCGAGGAAGAGCGCCGGGTCGTTACAGTCCGCGTAGCCGACCGCGTCGATGCCCCGCTGCCCCGCGCAGCCCGCCCAGCCGTGGTCGGCGACCACCAGATCGGGCAGCGGCCGCCCCTCGTGGGCCAGTCCGTCGAGGATCGCCGCCATGGGCGCGGGGGAGTGGGTGTGCCACAGCGTGGCGCCCCGCTCCAGCATCGCCACATCGCAGAACTGGAAGACATACCCCTCGTCCGCCTGAAGCCCGCCCGGGATCTCCACGATCTCGCAGCCGGCCGCCCGCAGCGCCGCCGCCGTGGCCCGGTGGACCTCCAGCAGCCCGCCCGGATGCCCGGTGGCGAACAGCACCCGCTCGTTCGCCTCCGCCGCCTTCCGCAGCACCGAGGCCATCCGGTCCAGGGCGCCGACCGTCAGCTCCGGGTCGATCGTGTCCTGCCCCGAGCGGTACTCCGGGTCGTCCACCACGCCGCACCGCTCCGCCATGACCGCCAGCACATCCTGCTCATCGGTCCAGCGGTCGCCCAGCTCCAGGCCGAGCCAGTAGTGGCGGTCGCCGTTCGCGAGCTTGCGGTAGTGGGAGAGGTTGTTCTCACGAGGAGTGGCGACATCGCCCGCGATGCGCGTACGGATGAGGTGGTCGATCAGTTCGGCACGGCTGGGCACGGAGCTGGGTATCGGCATGTGGCCCATTGTCGCCTCTCCGACGGGGGAATGGGGACATCCGCCGCCGGTCGGACGTGACGCGACCATGGCGAAATTCCGGATGCCGGCCCGGACGGCCGCCGCCCGGGCCCCGTATCGGGCCTGATGCCCGGGCCCCGTATCGGGCCTGGTCCAAACGACAGACCCTAGCGGCCGGGGCGACGGCTCCGGGCGGAGCGGCGGGGGGCGCCGGGACGGCGCGCACGCTGCGGTTGGGGCTGGGGCGCGCTGATGATCACGGGCACGCCGGAGGGATCCTGGGCGCCGGTGATCCGGGCCAGCTCGGGGTCGGCGGAGTGGACCTGCGCGGTCTGCGGGGTGATGCCCGCGTCGGCCATGAGACGGCTCATCTCCCGGCGCTGGTCCGGGGTGACCAGCGTGATGACGCTGCCGGAGCCGCCCGCACGGGCCGTACGGCCGCCACGGTGCAGATAGTCCTTGTGGTCCGCGGGCGGATCGACATTGACCACGAGATCGAGATCGTCCACATGGATGCCGCGGGCCGCGACGTTCGTGGCCACCAGCGCGGTGACATGGCCGGACCTGAACTGGTCCAGGGTCCGGGTGCGCTGCGGCTGGGACTTGCCGCCGTGCAGCGCGGCCGCCCGTACGCCGCTGGTCAGCAGGTGCCGGGTGAGCCGGTCCACGGCGCGCTTGGTGTCCAGGAAGAGGATCACGCGGCCGTCCCGGGCGGCCACCCGGGTGACGACGGAGCGCTTGTCGGTGTCCGCGATGTGCAGGACGTGGTGCTCCATCGTGGTGACGGCACCGGCGGACGGGTCGACCGAGTGCACGGCCGGGTCGTCGAGGAACTGGCGCGTCAGCTTGCTGATGTCGTGGTCGAGCGTCGCGGAGAACAGCAGGCGCTGACCGTCGGCCGGGACCTGCCGCAGCAGCCGGGTCACCTGGGGCAGGAAGCCCATGTCGGCCATCTGGTCGGCCTCGTCGAGGACGGTGGTGCGCACCTGGTCCAGTCGGCAGTCGCCGCGTTCGATCAGGTCGTAGAGGCGTCCGGGGGTCGCGATGACCACCTCCGCGCCCTTGCGCAGGGCATCGGCCTGGCGGTTGATCGACATGCCGCCGACCACCGTGGCCGCACGCAGCCCCAGCCGCCGGGCATAGGGGGTGAGCGCCTCGGTGACCTGCTGGGCCAGCTCCCGGGTGGGGACCAGCACCAGCGCGAGGGGGCGGCGGGGCTCCGCGCGCTGTCCGGCGGTGCGGGCCAGCAGGGCGAGGCCGAAGGCGAGGGTCTTGCCGGAGCCGGTGCGGCCACGGCCCAGGACGTCCCGGCCGGCCAGCGCGTTCGGGAGGGTGGCCGCCTGAATGGGGAACGGCACGGTGACGCCCTGCTGGGTCAGCTCCGCGATCAGCTCCTTCGGCATGTCGAGCTCGGCGAAGGAGGTGACGGCGGGCAGTACGGGGGTGGCGCCGGGCGCCAGGGCGAATTCGCCCCCGCCGGATGAGCGGGGGCGCCCACCACTGACGGCGGAACGGGAGGGTGCGGGTTTTTTGCGGCGGTGCGAGCGGGTGGTTCGGGTCAACGCGGTGCCTTTCGGCTGGGCGTGGTCTGTGGAAATGCGTACGAGCCGGGGCCCGCACCCCTTCAGGTGCGGGCCCCGGCTCGTGACAGGCGCTGCTATCAGGCGGGAACGATGTTCTCGGCCTGCGGGCCCTTCTGGCCCTGGGTGACGTCGAAGGTCACCTTCTGGCCTTCCTGGAGCTCACGGAAGCCCTGGGTGGCAATGTTCGAGTAGTGGGCGAAGACGTCGGCGCCGCCGCCGTCCTGCTCGATGAAGCCGAAGCCCTTTTCCGCGTTGAACCACTTCACGGTGCCAGTAGCCATGTCATTCTCCTTTTACCTGGGATCGGTCCGGAACGCGCAGGAAACGCGCCCCGAGTCGCCGAAATGACCCCATCCGGAAATGACCGGCAGAAACAAAAAATGCGCCGGACGCTACATATCGTCAGGCGCACACAAGTCCATGGGTACCAAAACTGCAACTAGTAAGGACCCTATCACGTGCCACCTCGGAACGGCGGGAACCACGTGGGCGATTTTTGCCGCCGGGCTGTGCCATCCCGCTTCGAGGTGTGACACGCTGGCGGTCCCGGCTCCCTTCTCTCCCCGTTGAGGCACTATGCGCTGCATCATCGCCAATTTCGCCTTCGACCTGACCGCGCGGGAGGT
>NZ_JAHLEM010000036.1 GCF_018883605.1 Streptomyces niphimycinicus
GGCACGGTGTTGATCACGGGTGGTACGGGTGGTCTGGGCGCGCTGTTGGCCCGTCATCTGGTGGTGGAGCATGGTGTGCGTTCTGTGGTGCTGACGAGTCGTCGTGGCGTGGAGGCGCCGGGTGCGGCGGAGTTGGTGGCGGAGCTGGCCGGGCTCGGTGCGCAGGCGCGGGCTGTGGCGTGTGATGTGGCGGACCGGGCTTCGGTGGAGAGTCTGCTGGCCGGGATCGGGTCGGAGCATCCGCTGTCGGCGGTGGTGCATGCGGCGGGTGTGCTGGATGACGGTGTGGTGGAGTCGCTGACGCCGGAGCGGGTGGACAAGGTGCTGCGTCCGAAGGTGGACGCCGCACTGCATCTGCACGAGCTGACCCGCGGTCTCGACCTTTCCGCCTTCGTGGTGTTCTCCTCGGCCTCCTCCAACTTCGGTGGTGGCGGCCAGGCCAACTACGCCGCGGCGAACGCCTTCCTGGACGCCCTGGCGCATCAGCGCCGCGCGCTCGGCCTGCCCGCGGTCTCCCTGGCCTGGGGCATGTGGGAGCAGCGCAGTGAGATGACCGGGGATCTCGGCGAGGCGGACCTCCAGCGCATCGCGCGGGCCGGGCTGAACGCGCTCAGCTCGGAAGAGGGCCTCGCGCTGTTCGACGACGCGCTCGGGACCGATGAGACCGTGCTCGTGCCGACCCACGTGGACCTCGCCGCCCTGCGCGTCCAGGCCCGCACCGGTGAGGTGCCCGCTCTGCTGCGCGGCCTGGTGCGGGTCCCCCGGCGCCGGGTCACGGCGGCGGAGACCGCGCAGACCGGCGCCGGATCGCTGCGGGACCGCCTGGCCGGTCTCTCCGCGGCCGACCAGTACCGGGCCCTGCTGGACCTGGTGCGGGTGCAGGTGGCGACGGTCCTCGGCCATGGCTCGCCGGAGACGGTCGAGCCCGACATGGCCTTCAAGGACATGGGCTTCGACTCGCTGACCACGGTGGAGCTGCGCAACCGGCTCAACGCGGAGACCGGGCTGCGGCTGTCGGCCGTGCTGGTCTTCGACCACCCGACCCCCACGGCGCTGGTGGAGCACCTGCGGGAGGAGCTCCTGCCGGACGGCGGCACGGGGGAGCCCATGGTCTTCGCCGAGCTGGACAAGCTGGGGCCCCTGCTCTCCAGCGTGATGGACGACGGTGAGACCCGCACGAAGGTGGCCGAGCGGCTGAAGGAGCTCCTGGAGAAGCTGGGCGAGGCTTCCGATGACGCCGACGCCACCGCGGAGCTGGCCGAACGGATCGGATCGTCCTCCAACGACGAGCTGTTCGACTTCATCGACAACGAGCTCGGGCTGTCCTGAACCATTGTCCAGCGTCTGACCCTGACTGTAGAGAAAGTGACGGCAAACCAGTGAGCGAGACCAAGCTCCGCGACTACCTCAACAAGGTGACGACCGATCTGCACCGCACCCGTCTGCGCCTTCGGGAGGTGGAGGAGAAGAACCGGGAGCCCATCGCGATCGTCGCGATGAGCTGCCGCTTCCCTGGCGGGGTCAGCTCTCCTGAGGACCTGTGGCGCATGGTCGCCGACGGCGCCGACGGGCTCTCGCCGTTTCCGAAGGACCGCGGCTGGCACGAGGAGGTGTACAACCCGGACCCCGACAGTCAAGGCACGAGCTATGTGAACGAGGGCGGGTTCCTGCACGACGCCGCCATGTTCGACCCGGTGTTCTTCGGGATCTCCCCGCGTGAGGCGCTGGCGATGGACCCCCAGCAGCGGCTGCTGCTGGAGGCGTCCTGGGAGGTCCTGGAGCGGGCCGGCATCGACCCGCAGTCCGTCAAGGGCACCACCGGCGGCGTGTTCATGGGCGCCGCGTTCCAGGGATACGGCGCGGCCGGCCCGATCGAGGCCGAAGAGGTCGAAGGCCATCTGATGACGGGGCAGACGCCCGCCGTCACCTCCGGCCGGATCTCCTACGTCCTGGGTCTCGAAGGCCCCGCGGTGACGGTGGACACGGCGTGCTCGTCGTCCCTGGTGACGCTGCACCTGGCCGCGCAGGCGCTGCGCCAGGGCGAGTGCGACTTCGCCCTGGCCGGCGGCATCACCGTGATGGCAGGGCCCGGAACGTTCACCGAGTTCAGCCGTCAGCGGGGACTCGCGTCCGACGGCCGCTGCAAGCCCTTCGCGGCGGCCGCGGACGGCACCAACTGGTCCGAGGGCGTCGGCGTGCTGCTCGTGGAGCGGTTGTCCGACGCCCGCCGCCACGGCCACCCCGTGCTGGCCGTGGTGCGCGGCTCCGCGGTGAACCAGGACGGGGCCAGCAACGGTCTGACGGCCCCCAACGGCCCCTCGCAGCGCAGGGTGATCCGTCAGGCGCTCGACAACGCGGGACTCGCTCCGGACGATGTCGACATCGTGGAGGCGCACGGCACCGGCACCTCACTCGGCGACCCGATCGAGGCGCAGGCGCTGATCGCGTCCTACGGCCAGGACCGGCCGGCGGACCGGCCGCTGTGGCTGGGATCCATCAAGTCCAACATCGGCCACGCGCAGGCGGCGGCGGGTGTCGCGGGGATCATCAAGATGGTGATGGCCATGCGGCACGGCATCCTGCCCAAGACGCTGCACGTGGACGAGCCGACCCCGCATGTGGATTGGTCGGCGGGGGCCGTGGAGCTGCTGACCGAGGCCCGGCCCTGGCCGGAGACGGGCCGGCCCCGCCGGGCGGCGATCTCCTCCTTCGCGATCAGCGGGACCAACGCGCACACCATCATCGAGCAGGCCACCGAAGCCGAGGAGCCGGAGTCGGACGGTTCCGGGGCGAAGGCTCCCCACCCGGTAGCCTCAGCCGTCGTGCCCTGGCTGCTCTCGGGCAAGGGCGAGGCCGCGCTGCGGGCGCAGGCCGAGCGGCTGTACGCACGTCTGACAACTCAGGACTCCGCCGAGGACGACGAGCTCGCGACGGCATCGGTGGCGGACATCGGCTACTCCCTGGCGGCGACCCGGTCGGCGTTCGAGCACCGCGCGGCGGTGATCGGCGAGGACCGCGAGAGCCTGCTGCGCGGCGTGCGCGCCGTGGCTCAGGGCGAGGTGACCCCGGGCGTGGTCAGGGGACAGGCCGCGAAGGGACGAAGGACCGCCTTCGTATTCCCGGGGCAGGGCGCGCAGTGGGTGGGCATGGCGGTGGGGCTGCTGGACTCCTCGCCGGTGTTCGCGGAGGCGATCGGCGAGTGTGAGGCGGCCCTGTCGGCTCATGTGGACTGGTCGCTGACCGAGGTGCTGCGCGGGACCGAGGGCGCCCCCGGCTATGACCGGGTGGATGTCGTTCAGCCGGCGTTGTTCGCGGTGATGGTGTCGCTCGCGAAGCTGTGGCGTTCGGTGGGCGTGGAGCCGGACGCGGTGATGGGTCACAGCCAGGGTGAGATCGCGGCGGCCTGCGTGGCCGGCGCGCTCTCGCTGGAGGACGCCGCGAAGGTGGTGACCCTGCGGTCGCAGGCCATCGCGAGGGGCCTTGCGGGCCGTGGCGGCATGGTGTCGGTCGGACTGCCGGCGGATGAGGTCAAGGAGCGCATCGCTCCCTGGGACGGTGCGATCTCGGTCGCGGCGGTCAACGGTCCGGGATCCGTCGTGGTCTCGGGTGACCCGGGTGCGCTGGATGAGATGGTGGCGCAGTTGGAGGGTGAGGAGGTGCGGGTCCGCCGGGTTCCGGTGGACTACGCCTCGCACTCGGCACATGTGGAGTCGATCCGCGAGGAGCTGCTGAAGGTCCTGGCGGACATCGCGCCGCGTACCTCCCAGGTGCCGTTCTACTCGACGGTGTCCGGCGAGGTGATGAACACGGCGGGTCTGGACGCGGAGTACTGGTTCCGGAACCTGCGGCAGACGGTCGAGCTGGAGTCCACGACGCGCACCCTGCTCGATGCGGGCCACACCATGTTCATCGAGGTGAGCCCGCATCCGGTGCTGACCCTGCCGGTGCAGCAGACGGTGGAGGCCGCCGAGTCGCGGGCGGTGGTCGCGGGCACCCTGCGGCGTGATGAGGGCGGAACTGAGCGGTTCCTGACCTCCGCCGCCGAGGTTCACGTCAGTGGCGTCGGTGTCGACTGGCCCAAGGTGTTCGCGGGACATGGCGCCCGTCGGGTCGATCTGCCCACCTACTCCTTCCAGCGTCAGCGCTATTGGCTGGACGCGATGGCGGCCGGCGGCGACGTGGGTTCGGTGGGCCTCGGCGCGGTGGCGCACCCCATGCTGAGCGCCGCGATCTCGCTGGCCGGCGGCGGCGGAGTGCTGCTCAGCGGGCGGCTGTCGATCGCCACCCACCCCTGGCTCGCCGACCACGCGGTGCAAGGCGTGGCGCTGGTGCCCGGGACGGCCTTCGCGGAGATGGCCGCACAGGCGGGAGACCAGGTCGGATGCGGCCGGGTCGATGAGCTGGTGCTGGTGGCGCCGTTGGCGATGCCCGAGCGCGGAGGGGTGCAGATCCAGGTCGAGGTGGGGGAGGCCGACGCCTCCGGCCGCCGCGACGTCAGCATGTACTCACGGCTGGAGCCGACCGACGACAGCGCCGACCTCGAGCAGCCGTGGGTGCAGCACGCTCACGGTGCGCTCACCCCGCCCGCGCCGGCGGCCTCCTTCGACTTCGCGAAGTGGCCGCCCTCCGGCGCCAAGCCCGTCGACGTCTCCGGCGGCTACGAGCACGCCGAGGAGCACGGGCTGTACTACGGTCCCGCGTTCCGGGGCCTGCGGCGCGCCTGGAAGCGCGGTGACGCGGTGTTCGCCGACGTCGAGCTGCCCGAGGACCAGCACGGCGTGGCGAAGTACTTCGGTCTGCACCCGGCCCTGTTCGACGGCGCCCTCCAGGCGATCGGCGCGAACAACGCGCTGCGCGGCGGCGAGGACGCACCGAGCGCGGGCAATCTGATGCCGTTCTCGTGGCGGGGCTTCTCCCTGGAAGCCGTCGGTGCCCAGGCGCTGCGGGTCCGGGTCGTCCCGGACGGGCGGCAGGCCGTGTCGCTGGCCATGGCCGACTCCTCGGGCCGCCCGGTGGCCACCGTCGATTCCCTCCTCTTCCGGCCCATGCAGGCCGCCGCGTTGCAGAGCATGAGCCGGACGGCCGGTGAAGCGTTGTTCCGCATGGAGTGGACGGCGGACGGGGCCAAGCCCGCCGAGGGCGTGGCACCCGGCTGGTGGGCGGTGCTGGTCGACGACTGCCTCGGCGTGGGCGACGCTCTGGAGGCGGCGGGCTTCTACCCCGCCGACGTGTACCCGGACACCGAGGCGCTCAGCGACACCGTGGCGGCGGGCACGAGCATGCCCGGCATGGTGGTACTGCCGGTCGCGTCGAGCGGCTCCGATGTGGTGGACGAGGTCCACACACGGGTCGCCGAGGTGCTGGAGACGGTTCAGTCGTGGGTGGCGGACGACCGGTTCGCGGAAATCCCGCTGGTGGTGCTGACAAAGGGTGCCGTCGACACCGGCGACGGTGTGGGGGATCTGTCGGGTGCGGCCGCATGGGGTCTGGTGCGGTCGGCGCAGTCCGAGCACCCGGGACGGGTGGTGCTGGTCGACACGGATGATGTCGAGGGTGCGGTGGGACTTCTCGGCGGGGTGGTGGCCACTCGTGAGGAGCAGGTGGTGGTGCGTTCGGGCGAGGTCCGCGTGCCACGGCTGGCCCGCGCCCTGCCCGCGGGTGACGCCCCCGAGTCGGAGGTGTTCGGATCCGGCGCGGTGCTGGTGACGGAGGGCGTGAGTGTTCGGGGCGGTCTGGTGGCCCGGCATCTGGTGGCACGGCACGGTGTCAAGAAGCTGGTGCTGCTGTCGCGTCGTGATGCGGAGACGGACGGCGCGGCCGAACTGCGGGCCGAATTGGAGGCCGCGGGCGCCGCAGTGGTGGTCACGACGTGCAACCCCGCGGACCGTGACGCGCTTGCCGCGGTGCTGACGGGACTGCCCGCGGAATTCGCGCTGAGCGCCGTGGTGCATGCGGACGAGATGCTGGACGACGCGCTGTTCGCATCGCTGACACGCGAACGGGCGAGCGCGATGCTGCGGACGAAGGTGGACGCGGCCTGGAACCTGCACGAGCTGACCGCGGGCATGGACCTGTCGGCGTTCGTGCTGTTCTCCTCGACCGCGGGTCTGCTCGGAGCGACCGGACAGAGCAACTACGCCGCGGCGAACGTGTTCCTGGACGGCCTCGCGTCGTGGCGTCGCACTCGGGGACTGCCGGGTGTCTCGCTTGCGTGGGGCCGGTGGGCCCAGGACGCCGACGTGGCACAGTCCGAGCAGGAGATGATCGACAACTGGCGTTACCAGGTGTCGTGGAAGCCGGTCCCGGACCCGGCCCGGAGGTCACTGTCGGGGACCTGGCCGGTGGTGGTTCCGGCGTCCCGCGCCGGGGACGAGCTGGTCGCGGAGGTCGTCGCCGGGCTCGAGCGGCACGGCGCGCAGGTGGTCTCGGTCGTGGTGGACGAGCGGGACCTCGATGCGAGCGTGCTCGCCGAGCGGCTGCGCGAAGTGGCCGGACAGGCGCCCGAACTGGGCGGTGTGCTCTCGCTGCTGGCCCTGGACGAGGAGCCCTGCCCGGCGCACCCGGCCATGCCGAACGGCTACGCGTTGAGCCTGGTGCTGGTGCGGGCCATGGTCGAGGCGAGGATTCCGGCCCGGCTGTGGAGTGGTACGCGAGGGGCCGTCTCGGTGGACGGTTCGGAGCGGCTCACCAGCCCGGTACAGGCGATGGTGTCGGCGCTGGGCCGGGTGGCCGCGCTGGAGCTGCCGCCGCTGTGGGGTGGTGTGGTCGATCTGCCCGAGTCGCTGGACGAGCGCGGTGCGGAGCGGCTGGCCGGTGTGCTGTCCGTCGAGGGCGGCGAGGACCAGGTCGCGGTGCGCGGCTCCGGTGCCTTCGTACGCCGTCTGGTGCGCTCGGCTCCGCCCGTCGCAAAGGGAACGGCGTGGCGCCCGCGAGGCACCGTGCTGGTGACCGGTGGCACGGGAGGGCTGGGCGGTGAGGCGGCCCGGTGGCTGGTGCGCAAGGGCGCTGAGCACCTGGTGCTGACCAGCCGTCGGGGCCCTGAGGCGCCGGGCGCGGCCGAACTGCGCGAGGAGCTGGAGAAGCTGGGTGCCCGGGTGACCGTGGCGGCCTGTGATGTGGCCGACCGTGAACAACTGGCCTCGGTGCTGGCCGCGGTGCCGGAGGAGTATCCGCTGACGGGGGTGGTCCACGTGGCGGGCGCCACCGGCGGGACGCCTCTGCTGGAGACCGGCTTGGCCGATGCCGCCACCCTCGTGTCGGGCAAGGTGGCGGGTGCCGTCAACCTGGACGCGCTGCTGGGCGACCGGGAACTCGACGCGTTCGTGGTCTTCTCGTCCATCTCCGGTCTGTGGGGCAGTGGCGGCCTGTCCGCCTACAGTTCCGCCAACGCCTATCTGGACGCGCTGGTGGAGGATCGCCGCGGGCGGGGACTCGTCGGCACCTCCGTGGTCTGGGGCCCCTGGGCCGAGATCGGCATGGCGGCCGGGGACGACCAGGGCGAGCACCTGGAGCGGCGTGGGCTGCCCCGGCTGGCGCCACAGCCGGCGATGGCCGGTCTGGAGCGCGTCATAGCGGATGACGACGGTGTGGTGACGGTCGTGAACGTGGACTGGGAAAGGTTTGTTCCCGCGTTCACCGCGGGCCGGCCCAGCCCCTTGCTGAGCGATCTTTACGAGGTCCGACGGCTGGACGCGGCGTGGAACGACGCCGCGCGCACCGGTCTGGCGCCCCTCACCTCCGACGAGGGCCTGGAGCTCTTCGACGCCGGAGTCACCTCCGGCACGGCCGTGGTGATTCCGGCCCGGCTGGACGTGGCCGCGCTGCGCGCGCAGGGCGCCGCGCTGCCCGCCGTGTTCCGTCCCGTCGTCCCGGAGGCCCCCGTCCGGCGTGCCGCTCGGGCGGCGGAGTCCGAGGTGGACCAGCCCACTCAGCTACGGCAACGGCTGGCGGGGTTGTCGGAGGCCGAGAGGGACGAGGCTCTTCTCGAAATGGTGCGTACCGTCGCCGCCGCGGTGCTCGGGTTCGCATCGCACAACGACATCGACACCGGCCATGAGTTCATGGAGATGGGCTTCAACTCCCTTACGGCGGTCGAATTCCGTAATCAGCTAGCCGCCCTCACCGGCCTCAGGCTGAACACCACGGTCGTCTTCGACTACCCGAGCCCGGGCGAGATGGTGGCCCATCTGCGCCCCCGGCTCGCGGCCGAGATCGCGTCCGCTCCCGGCGTCGGCCAGGTCCAGGAGCAGACCGCTCCGGCCGCTGTGGCCGCCGCGCCCGTGGCCGAGCCCGTTTCCCCGGCACCGCAGGGGAACGCGCCCGACACCCTCGGCTCCCTCTACCGGCTGGCGGCCCAGCAGGGCAAGTCCAGTATCGGCATGGAGCTGCTGGTGAGCGCGGCAAAGCTCCGTCCGACCTTCGAGGACCCGGCCGACTTCGAGGGGAACATCAGGCCCGCGCGGCTCTCCCGGGGCCCCGGGCGTCCCCGGCTGATGTGCTTCGCCTCCCATGTCGCGCTGGGTGGCGTCCACCAGTACGCGCGGTTTGCCGCACCGTTCCGCGGCAACCGGGACGTGGCGGCCCTTCACACCGTGGGGTCGGTCGAGGGCGAGAGCCTTCCGGCCAACCTGGACGCGCTGTTCCGCCTGCAGGCGCGGGTCGTCGCCGAGTACGCCGAGGGCGCCCCGATCGTCCTGTGCGGCTCCTCGGCCGGAGGAATGCTCGCCCACTCGGTGGCCGCCGCTCTCGAGAGCCAGGGCACACCGGCCGCGGGAGTCGTCCTGATGGACACCTACCTTCCGTACACCACGAGGCTCGGCGGGGGAGTCGCGGACGCCTGGCTGGACGAAATGTACGAGCGGGAAGAGGTCGTCTCCATGGAGGGCGTCCGGATGTCCGCCATGGGCTGGTACGCGCACCTGATGGAGGGGTGGAAGCCGCCGGAGATCTCGGTTCCCAGCCTCCACCTTCGTGCGTCGGAGGTGTCGGCGGACCCGAACGCGCCGGCGGAGACATGGCAGGCCGACTGGCCCGCCGACACCGTCATCGACGTGCCCGGAAATCACTTCACCATGATGGAGAACTACGCGGACACCACCGCCCAGGCCGTCGAGGACTGGGTGGCCGACCTCTAACGGCCACGCGCCCGCCCGGCACCGACGAGTGCCGGGCGGGCGCCCACGCCGATGCCGCGCTCAGCGCGGCAGACAGCTTTGCCACAAGGTTTTTCCACAAAGCAGGAGATAGGTGAGCAGCATGTTGCGCGGGTCCAGCGACTCAGGCGAGTCCGGAATCCAGGCTGGGCCGGATTGCGGCGAGAGCCCAGGCGAACTTCCTTCACTCGCACCGGACTTCAGGGAACTGCCGGATCTCGAACAGCGCAGGGTCCTGTTCGACCTGGTACACGCACACGTCGCCGCGGCGCTGCGGTCCGAGTCACCGCGCACCCTCGACGCGGAGAGCTCCTTCCTCGACCTGGGGCTGGACTCGCTCGCGGCGGTCAATCTGCACCGCGGGCTGGTCGCCGCCACCGGGCTCACCCTCGATGTGTCGCTCGCCTACGACTATCCGACGCCCAGTGAGCTGGTGGACCACCTCCACCGGAAGATCTTCCCCGTGGCCGGGGACGACACCGCTCCCGCGCGTGCCGTCGTGGGCTCGGACGACCCCATCGCGATCGTCGGGATGAGCTGCCGCTTCCCCGGTGGCGTCAACAGCCCCGAGGACCTGTGGAAGGTCGTCTCCGAGGGCGTGGACGCCATCACCCCGTTCCCCACCGACCGTGGCTGGGACCTGGAGGCGCTCTACAGCCCGGACCCGGACCAGCCCGGCACCAGCTACGCCACCGAGGGCGGGTTCATCCACGACGCCCCCGAGTTCGACGCGGAGTTCTTCGGCATATCGCCGCGCGAGGCGCTGGCCATGGACCCGCAGCAGCGGCTGCTGCTGGAGACGAGCTGGGAGGTCTTCGAGCGGGCCGGTATCGATGTCACCAAGCTGCGGGGGAGCCGGACCGCCGTCTTCACCGGCGCGGAGCACCACGACTACGGACCCCACCTCCAGAGCACCAAGAGCGGCCTCGAGGGCTATGCGCTGACCGGCATCGCGGGCAGCGTCGCCTCCGGGCGCATCGCCTACACCTTCGGCTTCGAGGGCCCGGCGTGGACCGTGGACACCGCGTGCTCCTCGTCGCTGGTCTCCCTGCACCAGGCGGCGCACTCGCTGCGCCAGGGCGAGTGCGATCTGGCGCTCGCCACCGGTGTCGCCACAATGCCCACCCCGGGTGACTTCATCCTCTTCAGCCGCCAGCGCGGGCTCTCCTCCAACGGGCGCTGCAAGGCGTTCGGCGCCGAGGCCGACGGCACGTCGTGGGCCGAGGGCGTCGGCGTCCTGCTGGTGGAGCGGCTCTCGGACGCCCGGCGCAACGGCCACGAGGTGCTGGCCATCGTGCGTGGCACCGCCGTCAACCAGGACGGTGCCTCCAACGGTCTGACCGCCCCCAACGGGCGCTCCCAGCAGCGCGTCATCCGGCAGGCGCTGGCCAACGCCGAGCTGACCGCGGACCAGATCGACGTGATCGAGGCGCACGGCACCGGCACCTCGCTCGGTGACCCCATCGAGGCGCAGGCGCTGATGGCCACCTACGGCGAGAGCCGCCCCGAGGGGCAGCCGGTCTGGCTGGGGTCCCTCAAGTCGAACATCGGCCACACCCAGGCGGCGGCCGGTGCGGGTGCCGTCATCAAGATGGTGATGGCCATGCGGCACGGCATCATGCCCAAGACGCTGCATGTGGAGGTGCCGACCCCGCACGTGGACTGGTCGTCGGGCGGCGTCGCGCTCCTCGCCGAGCAGCGCGCGTGGCCAAAGGACGGGCAGCCGCGCCGTGCCGGTATCTCCTCGTTCGGCATGAGCGGCACCAACGCACACGCCATCATCGAGCAGGCCCCGCCGCAGGAGCCCGTCTCCGCGAGCGACGACGCCGACATCGAGGAGACGGCGTCCCAGCCCATCTCCTGGCTGGTGTCCGCCAGGAGCGAGGAGGCGCTGCGGGCGCAGGCCGCGCGGCTGCGTGAGCATGTGGTGCGCGACCGCGACGCGAACCCGGTCGACGTCGGATGGTCGTCCGCCGTGACGCGTGCCGCGCTCGAACAGCGGGCCGTGGTGGTGGCCTCCGACCGGGACGGGCTGCTGCGGGGACTCGCCGCGCTCGCCGAGGACACCGACGCGCCGGGCCTGGTGCTCGGCAGGTCCACGGCACAGCGGGTGGCGTTCCTGTTCACCGGCCAGGGCGCCCAGCGGATGGGCATGGGCCGCGAACTCTACGAGACCTACCCGCTGTTCGCCGACGTATTCGACGAGGCGTGCGACTATCTCGAGGTCCGCCTCGGCACCTCCGTGCTCGACGTGGTGTTCGGCCCCGAGGACGCCGCCGACGCCGCGAGCGCGTCCGGTGACGAGCTGAACCAGACGATGTTCACCCAGGCCGGGCTGTTCGCCTTCGAGGTGGCCCTGTTCCGCCTGCTGGAGTCCTGGGGAGTGCGCCCCGACTTCCTGATGGGCCACTCGGTGGGCGAGATCGCGGCCGCACACGTCGCCGGGGTGCTGTCCCTGGAGGACGCGTGCGCCCTGGTCGCGGCCCGTGGGCGGCTGATGCAGGAACTGCCCGAGGGCGGCGCCATGGTGGCCGTCCAGGCGTCGGAGCAGGAGGTCCTGGAGAGCCTGAAGGGCCGCGAGGAGCAGGTGTCGCTGGCGGCGCTCAACGGCCCCACCTCGGTGGTGCTCTCGGGCGACGAGGACGCGGTGCTCGAACTCGCCGGCCAGTGGGAGGCACAGGGCCGCAAGACCAAGCGGCTGCGGGTGAGCCACGCGTTCCACTCGCCCCGGATGGACGCCATGCTGGAGGAGTTCCGCCAGATTGCCGACTGCCTGTTGTACTCGGCCCCGGCCATCCCGGTCATCTCCAACGTCACCGGCGATGTCGCCGGCGCCGAACTGGCCACCGCCGAGTACTGGGTCCGCCATGTGCGCGAAGCCGTCCGCTTCGACGACGGCATGCGCTCCCTCGCGGCCCAGGGAGTGACGACCTGCGTGGAGCTCGGCCCCGACGCCGTGCTGACCGCGATGGGCCAGGACTGCCTGGACGCCATCGACGCCGACGCGGCGTTCGTGCCCCTGGCCCGGTCCGGGCGCGCCGAGGCGCAGACGCTGGCGGAGGCCGTCGCCACCCTGTACACCAACGGCGTCGGCGTGGACTGGGACGCGGTGTATGCCGGGCGCGGCGCCCGCCGGGTCGGCCTGCCGACCTACGCCTTCCAGCACAAGCGGTACTGGCTCGAGGCGGGCGGCGCCGTGACCGGCGATGCCCGCAGCGTCGGACTCGGCCGGGTGGACCACCCGTTGCTCGGCGGCCTCACCGAACTGGCCGACGGCGAGCGCACCGTGCTGACGGGGCGCCTCTCCCTCCAGACGCACCCGTGGCTCGCCGACCACGCCGTGGCCGGCGGAGTGCTCTTCCCCGGCACCGGATTCGTGGAACTGGGCCTGCTCGCGGGCACCGAGACCGGGGCGGGGCGGCTCGGCGAACTCACCCTCGAGACGCCGCTGCTCCTGCCGGAGCAGGGTGGCGTCCGGATCCAGCTCGTGGTCGGCCCCACGGACGAGTCCGGAGTGCGGCCGCTCGGCGTGTACTCGCGCTCCGACAGCGACGAGCCGGGCGAGGAGTGGGTGCGCCACGCCCAGGGTGTCCTCGAGGCGGACAGCGGCGCCGCGGTCACCGACAGCCTGCTCCAGTGGCCCGTCCCGGGCGCCGAGCAGGTGCCGATGGAGGGCTTCTACGAGGGCCTGGCCCAGGTCGGTTACGGATACGGGCCGGTCTTCCAGGGCCTGGAGTCGGTCTGGCGGCTGGACGGCGATGTCTTCGCCGAGGTGGCGCTGCCGGACTCGGCGGCCCAGGAGGCCGGACGATTCGGCCTGCACCCCGCCCTGCTCGACGCCGCCCTGCACGCCATGGAGATGGGCGACTTCGGCGGCGAGAGCGGGCGCGTGACGCTGCCGTTCTCCTTCACCGGGGTGACCCTGCACGCGGTGGGCGCCGGACGGGTGCGGGTGCGGCTGCGCCCGCAGGGCAAGGACACGGTCGCACTGCTGGTGACCGACGCCACGGGTGAGCCCGTGGCCTCGGTGGAGTCGCTGGTGGTGCGCGAGGTGGCGCCCGAGCGGTTCGCCTCTGGTCCGCGCTCCACCGGCGGCGACGGAACGCTGTTCCGGGCCAACTGGGATGTCTTCCCCGCCGCGCGGGGCGCCGGCCTGAGCGTGGACGGTGTGTCCGCGGCGGTCATCGGTGCCGATCGGGCGCGGGCGGGCGAGCTGCTCGCCGCCGCCGGCGTCGAGTACGCCGAGTACGAAGGGACGGACGCGCTCGTCGCCGCCATCGACGAGGGCGCCGCGCTGCCGGACGTGGTCTGGGCCTGGTGCGGCGCCACGCCCGCCGGGCCGGAGGCCGGGGACCTCGCCGAGGCCGCGCGGAAGTCGACCCACCGGGCGCTGGCCCTGGTGCAGTCCTGGCTGGCGGAGGACCGGTTCGAGGGCTCCCGGCTGGTGGTGGTGACCAGCGACGCGGTCGCGACCGGTGCGGGCGAGGGCCTCGCCGGACTGTCCAATGCCGCCGTGTGGGGACTGGTGCGCTCGGCGGCCACCGAGAACCCGGGCCGGCTCGTGCTGGTGGACGTCGACCGCCACGCCGAGTCGGCCACCGCTGCCGCCGGCTTGGTGACGGCCGCCATCGCGGCGGGCGAGCGCGAGGTGGCCGTTCGCGTGGGCCAGGGGCTGATTCCCCGGCTCGCCCGGAACGCCGCCGGGCGGGTGCTCGAGGCCCCCGCCGGCACCTCCGCGTGGAAGCTGGGCACCAGCGGCGGAGGCACGCTGGACAACCTCTCGCTCCAGCCCGACCCGTCGGCCGAGGCGCCGCTGGCCCCCGGGTACGTCCGGATCGCGGTGCGCGCCGCCGGTCTGAACTTCCGGGACGCGCTGATCGCCATCGGCATGTACCCCGACGACCACGCCACCATGGGTGGCGAGGGCGCCGGTGTGGTCCTGGAGGTCGGCCCGGGAGTCACCGACCTGGCACCCGGTGACCGGGTCATGGGCATGATCAACGCATCGTTCGGGCCCATCGCGATCGCCGACCGGCGGCAGATCGTCCCCATGCCGCGCGGCTGGACGTTCGCGCAGGGCGCGTCGGTGCCGGTGGTCTTCCTGACCGCCTACATCGGCCTGGTGGAACTCGGCAAGCTTCAGCCGGGCGAGTCCATCCTCGTGCACACCGCCACCGGCGGGGTGGGCATGGCGGCCACGCAACTCGCGCGCCACCTCGGCGCCGAGGTGTACGCCACGGCCAGCCCCGGCAAGTGGGACACCCTGCGGGCGATGGGATTCGACGAGAAGCACATCGCCTCGTCGCGCGACCTGGAGTTCGAGCGGCGCTTCATGGAGGCGACCGGCGGCCGGGGCATGGACATGGTCCTGGACTCGCTCGCCCGCGAGTTCGTCGACGCCTCCCTGCGGCTGATGCCCAGGGGCGGGCGCTTCCTGGAGATGGGCAAGATCGACGTGCGCGACCCCGAGGTCGTCGCCGCCGAGCACCCCGGGGTGAAGTACGAGGCGTACGACCTGGTCGTCGCCGACTACGACTGGGTCCAGCGGATGCTGGTCGAGCTGGTCGCCCTCTTCGACAGCGGTGCGCTGCTCCCCCTCCCGCTGACGGCGTGGGACGTGCGCCGGGCCCCGGACGCGATCCGGCACATCAGCCAGGCCCGCCACATCGGCAAGAACGTGTTCACCATGTCCCACGGCCTCGACCCCGAGGGTTCGGTGCTGGTGACCGGTGGCACCGGCGGCCTGGGCAGCGAAGTGGCGCGCCATCTGGTGGCCGAGCACGGGGTGCGCAACCTGGTGCTGGTCTCCCGGCGCGGGCCGGACGCGGCGGGCGCCGCCGAGCTCAAGGCCGAACTGGCCGAGGCGGGCGCGTCGGTGACGCTGGCGGCCTGCGACGTGGCCGACCGCGCCTCGCTGGAGCGGGTGCTGTCCGCGGTGCCCGCCGAGCACCCGCTGACCGCGGTCGTGCACGCGGCGGGCGTACTCGACGACGGTGTCATCGACACCCTGTCGCCGAAGCGCATCGACGCGGTCTTCGAGCCCAAGGTCGACGCGGCGTGGAATCTGCATGAGCTGACCCGCCATCTGGACCTGGCTCAGTTCGTGATGTTCTCGTCCGTCGCCGGTGTGTTCGGCAGCCCGGGACAGGGCAACTACGCCGCGGCCAACGCGTTCCTGGACGCGCTCGCCGCACACCGGCGCACCCTCGGCCTGCCCGCCGTATCGCTGGCCTGGGGTCCGTGGGAGCAGGGCGGCGGCATGACCGGCACGCTCAGCCAGGCGGACATGGTGCGCATGGCGCGCGAGGGCATGGCGGCCCTGTCCATGGCGGGCGGTCTGCGCCTGCTGGACGCCGGCCGGACGGGCGAGGACGCCCTGCTGGTGCCGATGCGGCTGGAGACCGCGGCGCTCAGCGGCCAGGCCGACATCCCCACCCTGCTGCGCGGTGTGGTCCGGGTGCGGAGCAAGGCGGCGGCCGACGGCAAGGCCGCCGCTCCCGAATCGGCCAAGGTGAAGCTGGCCGGTCTCTCCGGGGCCGAACTCGACCGTGCGCTGCTGGACCTGGTGCGCGGCAGTGCGGCGATGGTGCTGGGGCACAGCGGAGCCCAGTCCATCGAGCCCGACCGCTCGTTCCAGAACCTCGGGTTCGACTCACTGGCGGGCGTGGAGTTCCGTAACCGGCTGAACTCGGCCACCGGACTCCGCCTCCCCTCCACGCTGATCTTCGACAACCCCACGCCCGCGGCGCTCGCCGAGTACCTGCGCAGCCGGGTGGCGACGGACGGCCCGGCCGAACCGGACGTCGATCCGGAAGAGGCCAGGATCCGTGCCGTTCTGGCGTCGATTCCGCTGGAGCGGCTGCGCCGCGCCGGTCTGCTGGACACGCTCACGGAGCTGGCGAGCGGCAAGGACCAGGCGGAGAAGGACACCGAGGAGAAGGAGACGGACTCCATCGACGCGATGGACGACGACGACCTGATCGACATGATGCTCGGAGATCTCGACTCCTGATGAAGTCCGAGTCCCCCCGGAGACCTCCGGGGGGACTCGGACTCATCGGCAACGTCCGCCCTCGCCACGGGTGTTCCTCACCCCAAGAGCTTCAAGAAGAAGAAAGGCACAGTGAAACCCGATGACCGCAAAGCTCTTTACGACGGAAGCGGTGTACACGCTTCCCGAGTTCGAGCAGCGGGCCCTGGGCATCGCCGACGCGCTCCGCGAGCGTGGCGTCAGCGATGGCACCCGGGTCATGCTGAAGGCGGGCAACTCCGCCGGTTATGTGGCGGCCCTCCTCGCCCTGATGCACGTCGGCGCGTCGATCGTCATGGTCGACCACCAGGAGCGGGCGGAGGCGACACAGCGCATCTGTGACCGGGCCGGCGTCAAGATATGCGTGGTCGACGACGACACCCCGATGCCCGAGAGCGGCCCGGCCCGGGTCACCGTCTACGAACTGCTCGTGGCGGGCATGGAGCAGTCCCCCGCCGAGCGGCGGCTGTCCCTGGACACCTGGTGCGAGCTGCCCGACGGCATGATCATGTGGTCCTCCGGGTCCACCGGGGAGCCCAAGGGCGTCGTCAAGACCGGGGCGAAGTTCCTGAAGAACCTGGAGCGCAACGCCGAGCAGGTGGGCCACCGCTCCGACGACGTCCTGCTGCCGCTGCTGCCCTTCTCCCACCAGTACGGGCTGTCCATGGTGCTCATCGCCTGGCTGGTCAAGTGCTCGCTGGTCATCGCGCCCTACCGGCGTCTGGACCGGGCGATGACCATGGCGGGCACCTGCGGGGCGACGGTGGTCGACGCCACCCCGGCCAGCTACCGCAGCATGCTCAACATGATGGGCCGTAAGCCCGCCCTGGCGGATGAGCTGTCCGGTGTCCGGATGTTCTGTAGCGGGGCCGCCCCGCTGGACCCCGGCCTGGTCGGCGACTACGTCAAGAAGTTCGGGCTGCCCCTGCTGGACAGCTACGGCAGCACCGAGGCCGGAAACGTGGCCTTCGCGACCGAGGACAACGTCGTCGCCTGCGGGCGGGCCGTCCAGGGCCTGAAGCTGCGGATCGTGGACGACGAGGGCACCGCCCTCCCCTCGGGCGAGGTCGGGGAGATCCAGGTCCACTCGCCCGACCTGATGGAGGGCTACCTCGCGGTCGACGGCACGGTGGCCCCCGTCGACCCGGACAAGACCGACTGGTACCCCACCGGCGACTTCGGCTATCTCGACGGCGGGGACAACCTCTTCGTCCTCGGCCGGAAGTCCGCGGTGCACCGCAACGGTCACACGCTCTACCCCGAGATCATCGAGCACAAGCTGGCCGCGGGCGGCTGCCTGGTCAAGGTCGTGCCCGTCCCCGACGAGCAGCGCGGCTGCCAGTTGGTGTTCTTCGTGGAGGACGAGCAGCAGCGGGAGTCGCGGTTCTGGCGGGAGCCGATCGGCGACCTGCTGCCCGCCTTCGAGCACCCCAACCGCATTCATGTCCTGGAGCGATTCCCCCTGAACCGCAACGGCAAGCCCGACAAGCGACAACTCGAGCAGCTCGCTCTCGACCTGGCACCCGGAGCGAAGGCATGACAGAGCCACAGACCCCCGAGCCCCAGACCCCCGAGTCCCGGGCGGAGTCACAGCCGGGCCGCACGGCGTTCGTCTTCCCCGGGATGGGCCCCTTCCGCTTCACCGACGTGGGCGAGTTCCTGCTGACCAACCCCCATGCCCGGCGCCGGCTCGCGATCGCCGACGAGGTGGTGGGCTACTCCGTCTTCGACCGCTACCGCCAGTCGGACGGCGATGAGGAGGGGCAGTACGCCGCCCACACCCAGATCGCCTTCCTGACCGTCTGCCTCTCCCTCGCCGACTGGGCGGAGGAGACGCTGGGAGAGAAGCCCGAGCTGTGCGCGGGCCCGAGCTTCGGCCAGCGGGCCGCGGTGACCTACGCGGGGTCCCTGCCGTTCGAGGAGACCGTACGGCTCACCGCCGAGCTGGCCCGCTGCGAGGAGGAGTACTTCGCGCGGGAGCACCGTGAGGCGGTCACGCACTGCGTGATCCACACCCCCGAGGAGAGCCTGCACAAGGCGCTGGGCGAACTGGACGACGAGGGGGAGTGGCACGACGTCTCCGGCTATATCGACCGGGGCTTCTACCTCGTGTCCCTGCGCGAGCCCGTGCTCGACCGGTTCAAGAAGCGGATCGGCGACCTCGGCGGCTACAACATGTACACCATGTGGCCGCCGGTGCACGCCCCCTCGTTCGGCGATCTGCGCCGCAAGGCGGAGGAGGAGGTCTTCGGCGGCTTCGAGCTGGCCGACCCCAAGCTTCCGGTCGTCTCCGACCAGAACGGCGCGCTGCTGACCGACGCGGAGGGGGTGCGCACCATGCTGCTCGACACCTTCAACTGCCCGATCCGCTGGCCGGACATGGTGGAGACGATGCGGGGCAGCGGCATCACCAAGATCTGCATCTCGGGCCCGGACAATCTCTTCGGCCGGGTGAACAGCACCGGGGAGAACTTCCAGGTCCTGGCCATCGACGCCCGCAAGGCGATGCGCCCGCGCGTCCGTCAGAGGAGCGCTCGCCGGGCGCGGCGGTGACGGCCGCTCCGCCCCCGGCCACAGTCGGCCCCGGATCGGCGTCCGCCGTCTGATGGAGGCGCTGCCCTCGGGCAGCGCCCAGCCGGTCGGACGCCGTCCGTCGTGCCACGCTCCCTTCAAATTGACTGATCGATCTCGAAAGGCTAGTGTGCCGGTATGGCACGGAGGAAGGAATTCGACCCCGAGGTCGCGCTGGACGCCGCGATGCGGCTGTTCTGGCGCAATGGCTATGAGGGGACGTCCACCAGCGATCTGGTGGAGGGTCTGGGGATCGCGCGGGCGAGTCTGTACGGGACCTTCGGGTCCAAGCGCGGACTGTATCTGGCCGCGCTCGACCGCTTTCTCTCCGGTGCCGCCGCGCCGAGCCCGGCCGACATCCTGGCGTCGCGTGCGTCCGCCCTGGACGCTGTCCGGGATCTGCTGGAGACCAGCGCGGCGGCCCCGAAACCGGGTACGCCCCAGGGTTGCTTCGCGGTCAACGCCACGGTGGAGCACGGGGATTCCGACCCCGAGATCTCGCGGCGCCTGGAGGGCAACCGAAGCCGCCTCGAGACCGCGCTCTTCGGTGCGCTGCTGAGGGCCCGAGCGCAGGGCGAACTGGCGCCCGGCGTCGATCCGAGTTCGGCGGCGACCATGCTGGCCTCGCTCAACAGCGGCCTGAAGGTGCTGTCGTGCGCGGGCGAGGGCCAGCGCGACCGCATCACCACCACGGTCGACACCGTCATGGCGATGCTGACCTCCCCGGAGGCCGCCGTCACCGGCTGACGGCGGCGATCCGCGACCGCGCCGACGCGGGAAGACACCCACATCCCTGGGTGTCCCGCGTTTGCCTTAATTCAAGACTAATCAGTCCCGAATCATACACCGCGATGGGGGAGGACTGGGGAGCGGTGGTCGCCTATCAGCTCGCCGCCCGCCACCGTGATCACGTCGCGGCCCTGGTGTTCGCCGAGGCGCTGCTGCCCGGCTTCGGCTTCGAGGACCACACCGCCCTGACCCGCGAGAATGTCTCGGGCGGGATGTTCCTGTGGCATCTGGGCTTCTATTTCCAGCCGGACGTACCCGAGATGCTGATCAGCGGGCATGAGTGCGAACTCATCACCTACATGCTGAAGGACGAGCGCAGCTACCCCGACACCGCCACCGCCGACGCGATCGAGGAGTATGTGCGCTGCTACTCCATGCCCGGCGGCATCCGCTCGATGCTGGCGATCTACCGGGCGATGCTCGTCGACGCCGAACAGAACCGGCAGGCGGCGCGCACGATGCTGGACATTCCGGTGCTGGCGCTCGGCGGCGACGCGTTCATCGGCGACCGGAACGAGGCCCAGATGCGGCTGCTCGCCCACGATGTCACCGGTCATGTCTTCCGGGCCGGACACGACCTCGCCGAGGAGGTGCCGGACGAGGTGGCCGATGTCCTGCTGCCGTTCCTGGCCGACCGGCTCACCTGATCCGAAGGCCGCGGACGGGCCGGGGCCGGTCCTCCACCTCTGCGCTCTCTTGTGGTGACTCGGGGCCTGTAGGAGAGTGGCCCCATGGGCACCAAGCAGTACACCGGCTCGCCCGAGGACGCCGATCTGATGCGCGCGGACTCCTTGGCGCGGGAGATCTTCGCGGATGTCGCCAACAAGTGGGCATTCCTGATCATCGAGTTCCTCGGGGAACGCACCCTGCGCTTCAGTGAGTTGCGGAACGAGGTCGAGGGCATCAGCCACAAGATGCTCACCCAGAACCTGCGCATGCTGGAGCGCAACGGCCTGGTCGAACGGAAGGTCCACCCCACCGTGCCGCCCCGGGTCGAGTACACCCTCACCGAGGCGGGCCGGGCCCTGCGCGCGACGGTCGACGGCATGTGCGGCTGGACCCACACCTACCTCGGCCATATCGAGGACTCCCGCCGCCGCTTCGACGGCTGATCAGCCTGATCGGGGGCTCACTCGGACCGTGCGGTGGCCCCGCCTCTGCGGGGCCACCGCACGGCCACGTCAGTCGAGGACCGCGGTGGCCTCGATCTCGACCAGATGCTCGGGGATGTCCAGCGCCGCGACCCCCAGCAGCGTCCCCGGCGGGACCGGAGTGACCCCCAGCTTCGCGGCGGCCCGGGCCGCCCCCTCCAGGAACAGGGGCATCTTGTCGGGCGTCCAGTCGACGACGTAGACGGTCAGCTTCGCCACATCGTCGAAGGAGCCGCCGACCTCGGCCAGGGCGGTGCCGATGTTGAGGTAGCACCGCTCGACCTGAGCGGCGAGGTCACCTTCGCCGACCGTGGCCCCATTGGCATCCCAGGCGACCTGCCCGGCGATATGCACCAGCCGCGACCCGGTCGCGATCGACACCTGCCGGTACACCTCGATCTTCGGCAATCCGCTGGGGTTTACCAGGGTGATGGCCATGCTTCCCTGCCTTCTCGTCATGGGAGCCCATGGGCTCGCTTCAGCGGAGCCCACGGGGGTGCGCTCTCTCTTGGTTACCCGGAAACCGTAAGAGAGCGGCCGCTGACATGGAAGAACGCACTTTTCGGTGACCAGGGAACCTTTTGGTAACCATGTAGCCGGGGGCCTCGCGCAGCCACCGTCCCGGTCAGAGGTTCAGAGGTTCAGAGGTTCAACGGGCAGGGGGGCGGGGCAGGGGGTCAGGGGTTCAGGGGGAAGCTGACCGACCGGGACTTCTTCCACTCGTCGTGCTCCAGGTCCTTGGCCTCGGTGCCGTCCCCGTACAGGTCGGCCGAGCCGCTGTCGGTGATGACCTGGGCGCGGGCGCCGGGCGCCGTGAGGTCGGGCACGTCCACCACGACCTCCCAGCCGCCCGGGTCGGCCGTCGGCAGGTCGAGCCGCTTGACCGGCTGGTGTCCGGGGACGCCGTCCCAGGAGTAGAGCGCGTACGGGGCGCTGTTGTCCTCGGCGGCCCAGGAGCCCGCCACGATCAGGTACTGGCCCTTGTCGTTGCGGCGGATGTCGCGCACGCTCAGGCCGCCGAGGTCGAGGGTGATCGGATCGCCGAAGGTGGCGTGGGTGTCCTTGTCGCTGCCGGACCGGGCCAGTTCGTCGGCGTTGGTGACCGGGACCAGCAGCGCCTTGCCGCCGTCGGCGGGCGGCACCAGCGGCGCCCGGAAGCCGATGTACGCGGTGGAGCCGGAGCCGGGCGCGAACTCCAGGCCCTCGACGTTGAATCCGTCGATCTGCTTGGGCACCTGGCCGTCCGCGGTGCCCTTGGCGAAGCCGAGCCGGTCGCCGTTGGCCTTGTCCCAGTCCACCAGGTCCTCGCGCAGGCCCCGGTACGAGCCGTCGACCTCGAGCTCGGTGTCGGCGCCGGAACCGGAGACGGTGGTGGTGAAGAGGGTGAAGCGGTCCTCCTTCGGCTCGCCGTCCTTGTTGTTGCCCAGCGAGCCGGTCCAGTAGATGGTGTCGCCGACGCGGGCCGCGGCCTCGATGTCGATCTCCTTGTCGACACCGAGGTCGGAGCCGACGTCCCAGGTACGCACCGGCGCGCCGGACGTGTCACGGCGGTACAGGCGCAGGACGTTGGACTCGTCGTCGGCGACGACCATGTAGCCGTCGCCGACGTCCACGGCGGCGGAGGAGTCGCTGGAGCCGGTCAGGTAGCGGGTGTCGGCGGCGTTGCCCACGGAGCCGGAGGCCGCGTAGTGCAGCGTGGTGGTGGCGCTCTTGCCGCCGAGGCCGTTCACCTTGAGGGTGAGGTCGGTGTAGCCCTTGCCGCGCGCCCGTACGGCCACCTCACGGGTGGCGCCGGTGCCGGTCACCGTGACGTCCCCGGTCCTGGCGACCGAGCCGTGGGTGGTGGCGGTCGCGGACACGGTGAGCGCGTCCGCGTCGGCGCCGCTCTGGCCGACCTTCACGGCCACCGTCGGGTCGCCGGTGGCACCGACGGCGCCGGACAGATACGAGGTGGCCGGTTTGATGGTCGGCGTGCCGTAGTCCGCCTTCCCGGCCACCGCGGAGGCCGGGAGCGCGGACAGCGTCATGGCGCCGGCCACCAGCGCCAGCGCGGCGGCGTGGACGACCCGGCGGGTACGGCGCGGGGGAGCGGCATGGAACGGGACCATCGTGAGCAACCCTTCGTCAGCGGCGGGGCCGGCCGGTGGACCGGCACACCGCCCTGACGATGGATCATTTACGTGGCGGATGCATGAACGACCCCCGAACATAAGCCATTTCCGGCCAAGGAGGGGGCCGTCGCGGTCAGCAGACGCCGTCGCCCGGCTTCGGGTTCCCGAGCCCGAAGAGCGGCCGCAGCCTCAGCCCGGCCCAGGTGCCCAGGAGGGCGAAGCCGCCCCAGACCCAGCCGTGCAGGCTGCCGGAGGCGATGCCCGCGAGGTAGGCGCCGATGTTGCAGCCGCCCGCCAGCCGGGCGCCGATGCCCATCAGCACCCCGCCGAGCACCGCCGCGGTCGCCGTCCGCCACGGCACGCCGCGGTGCAGGGTCCAGGTGCCGCCGAGCGCCGCGGCGACGGCCGCGCCGATCATGATGCCGATGTCGGTGAGACTGGTCTTGTCGGCGAGCACCGGCCCGGCGAGCATCTCCTTGTTCCCGGGCTGCTGCCACCAGCTCCAGCTCTCCGGGTGGCCGCCGAGCGCGCGCACCAGCTCCGAGCCCCACAGGCTGAAGGCACTGGTGACACCCCAGGCGCCGCCCGAGACGAGCAGCACCCCCGCGCCCAGTACGGCCAGCGCCAGGGCGCCGACCGCCAGCGGCCAGGAGCCGCGCGGGACACGGGCGGCGGCACCGCGCGCGGAGGGCACCGGACCGATAGGCGGCGGATTGCGGCGGGCCTGGACGCTGCGGCTGATCAAGGCGATGGCGGCGAGCACGACGATCGTCACCGCCCAGGAGCCGAACCAGCCGATATGGTCCGCCATGACCACCGGCTCCAGCGACGGCAGGTCCTTCCACAGGTCGAACTGCCAGGCGGCCAGGGTCGCACCAACGATGAAGCCGCCGAGCGTGAGCACGATCGACGACTGCCCCGAGCCGACCGCGAAGAGGGTGCCGGAGGCGCAGGCCCCACCGAGCTGCATGCCGACGGCGAAGACGAACGAGCCGATCAGCAGCCCGAAGCCCAGCGGTCCGCCCGAGGGCGCCGGTACGGACCCGAACAGCCCGGTCTTGGTGCCGATGAGCAGGGCGAACAGCGTGGCCGTGGTGCCGAGCAGCAGAGTGTGGGCGCGCAGGCCGGTGCCGTTGCCGACGGCGACCAACTGCCGCCAGGCGGAGGTGAAGCCGAAGCGGGAGTGGAAGAGGGCGATTCCCAGGGCGAGGCCGAGCAGCAGCAGAACGCCGGGCTTGGCCCCGTGGGCGGACCACACATAAGCGGTCAGTGCCGCGCCGAGCAGCCCGGACACGGCGAGCGGCACCCGGCGCACCGGCGGCGCGGCGGGCGCCTCCGGCCGGGGCACGGAGGTGGGTGCGGGGGACAGCAGTGCGGCGGTCTTCGCTGCCTCGGCGGGCGGGGCGGTGGTCACGTGCGGACTCCGGAGACGTTCGAAAGGGGGCCATCACGCTGGGCGGGAGGCCCGGCCGGGCGGCGCGGCGCCGGGCGGCGGCGCGCGGTGGGGAAACCGGCTGGTTCCGGCTCAGTGGCGACAGAGGCCGTCGTCGACGCACCACGCCGAGTTCGCGAACAGCGCGAGACACAGCGGGCGGGCGGGTGCGGACATGGAAACGAGGATATGGTCCGGATTTCAAAAACTGGACCCCGATCTCACCATGTGATCTGTGGGGTCAGCCACAGACGGCTCCCGGACGGTCAGTGCCCGGCCGGTGCCAGATGCGCGCGCTCTCCCTGCGCGCCGAACAGGGTGAGCACCTCCGCGGGCCGGCGCTCGGCACTGCCGATCCAGTGCGGTATGCGGGTGTCGAACTCCGCCGCCTCCCCGGCTCCGAGCCGGAACTCCCGCTCGCCGAGCACAAATCTGACGTGCCCGTCGAGGACGTAGAACCACTCATATCCCTCGTGGGTCTGGAGCTTCATCGTGGGTGACCGGTCGGCGGGCGGATAGATCACCTTGTACGCCTGGATGCCGCCGGCCCGCTTGGTCAGCGGCACCAGCACCAGCCCGGATCGCCGCACCGGCCGCAAGTGGATACGCGGGTCGCCGGTGGGCGGCGCCGCGACGAGATCGTCGAGCGGGACGCCGTGCGCCCGGGCCAGCGGCAGCAACTGCTCCAGCGTGGGGCGGAGCTTGCCGTTCTCGAGCCGGGACAGGGTGCTCGCCGTGAGGCCGGTCTCCTTCGCGAGCGCCGCCAGCGTGGCACTTCGCGCCCGGCGCAGGGCGCGCAGCCGCGGCCCCACTCCGGCCAGCACATCTTCCGCGGGGTTGTCCAGGTTGTCCATGGCCCCATGATGCGGATCCGCAATTTTTCTTGCAAGAGCGAAATGGCGGCGCCGAGGCTGTCGGTACATCACCGGCGTCGAAGGCGCGTATCCGATCACGCTCGGCACGCCGGCCGACCAAGGGGCGACTCAGATGGATGCCACGCAAGGCCGACGACACACCGCCGACGCCGGGGGGCAGGGCACGGCGGACGCGGACGCCGAGCAGTTCTGGGAGCGGCACTACGGCACCCGGCGCGCCTGGGACGCACATGTCAACCCGCTGCTCGCCGAGACCGCCGCACCGCTGTGCCCCGGCGTCGCCCTGGATCTGGGCTGCGGTCCCGGCGGCGACACCATCTGGCTGGCCCAGCAGGGCTGGCATGTCACCGCCGTGGACATCTCCACCACGGCCGTCGAACGGGTGCGGGATCGCGCCCGCGATCTCGGCATCGCGGGCCGGGTCGTCACCGAACAGCACGATCTGGCAAGCAGCTTCCCGGCCGGCCAGTTCGATCTGGTCTCCGCCCAGTACTTCCACACCCCGTTCGCGTTCCCCCGCGGCCGAGTCCTGCGCACCGCCGCACATGCGCTGCGCCCCGACGGTCTGCTGCTGATCGTCGACCACGGCTCCACCGCCCCCTGGTCGTGGAACCAGGACCCCGACATCCACTACCCCACGCCCACCGAGATCGCCGCCGAGCTCGATCTCGACCCCGAGCACTGGTCCGTGCTGCGCGCCGAGATGCCCGGCCGCCAGGCCACCGGACCCGCCGGTGAGACCGCCACCGTCATCGACAACGTCCTGCTCGTCCAGCGGCGCGACCGCTCGATGGCCGCCTGAACCGACCGACTTCACGACGCAGGGGAGTGACCCGATGCAAGGAAACAGTGTCCAGCGATCCCGGACCCGGGCGAGGGAAACCGGCCCTCCGGCGACCGGCCCCGATGAGAAGGCCACCCTGCGGGGCTTCCTGGACTATCTGCGGAACTCGGTCGCGGACAAGGTCGCGGGCGCACCGGAACCGCAGGTCCGGACGCGCCAAGTGCCCTCGGGCACCAGCCTTCTCGGACTGCTCAGGCATCTGGCGTTCGTCGAGCGGTTCTACTTCCTCGGTGAGGACGCGGGCGACTGGCCCGCGACCATGCGGCCGTCCGCGCAGGACACCGTAGACGGCGTGCTCGCCGACTACCGCGAGACCGTCGAGCGGGCCAATCGGGTCATCGACGCCTGCCCCGATCTGGCACTTCCCGCTCCGCGAGCCCCGCGCCGGGGTTCGGCACCGTCGATGCGCTGGGTCCTGGTGCACATGATCGAGGAGACCGGCCGGCACGCGGGCCACGCCGATATCCTCCGTGAGCGGATCGACGGATCCACCGGCCGCTGACACCGGCTACCGAGCGGGCGGCGCCGCGGTCAGCCGTCGTCGCCCCGCTCGGCGGCATCCGCGAGGCCGACGTACATCGAGTGGTGGAGCTCCGCGACATGGTCCCGGAGCAGACCGGCCGCCACGGCGGCGTCCTGTGCGCCGAGCGCGGCCCGGATGGCCTTGTGCTGCTCGTTGCTGCTGCGGAGATAGCCCATCGGGTACGGCAGGAAGTACGCGTACAGCTCCCCGGTGACCCGCTGGTACATCCCCAGGGCGGCGGCCGGCCCGGCGCCCTCGGCGAGGGCCAGATGGAACCGCTGGTCGCTGGCGTGGAACTCGGCCCAGCTCTCGGCCGCGTCCATCTCCCGGATGCACTGATCGAGCCGGTCGAGCCCGTCCCGGTCGAGCCGCTCGGCGGCCAGATGGGCGAAACCGGCCTCCAGCACGATGCGCTCGTCGATCAGCCGGTGGACCCGTTCGCTGTCCTCCCGGTACGCGGCGACCTGCGCCACGGTGCGGCGGCGGGGCCGCTCCGCGATGAAGGTGCCGCCCGTGCGTCCCGGGCGCCGCTCGACCACGCCTTCGCGCTCCAGGGTGCCGAAGGCCCGGCGGACGGTGATCTCGCCGACCCCGAGCGCCGCCGCCGTGGCCTGGACATTGGGCAGCCGCTCACCGGGCGCCAGCAGGCCCAGGTCGACCGCCAGGGAGATCCGGGCCCGAACGGTGTCGACGGCGCTGGTGCGGCGGATCGCGGCGAGGGCGCTGCTGGTCAGGGCGCTCGGTGCGCCGGACGGTTCCTGGATCGCCATGCCCTCAGGGTAGGGGGCTCGGGGCCGCCCCAGGGCCTTCGGACGGGGGCCGCCGCTTTGCGGAACCGTGACCTCCAGGGGTTTACCTGATCAAAGTGAGCATGTTTTCATGGCTCGCATTCACCCCTGGACGCCCACTCCAAAGGCACTGATGAAGATCTCCGGACTACAGACGGCGGGGACGCCCGGCGACGTCGACGCCAATCTCCATGAACTGGACGCGGCGTGCCGCCGGGCCCGTGCCGAAGGCGCCGAACTGCTGATCACCACCGAGCTGTTCGTCACCGGTTACGACATCGGGGATGCCGTCCGGGACCTGGCCCGCACCGACCTGCTGTCACCGGCCCGGGAAATCGCCGCCTCCCATGGCATCGCGCTCGTCCTCGGAGCGCCCGAACACGACGTCGGTGCCTGCTACAACAGCGCCTTCTTCATCGACCCGGCCGGAGCGGTCCTCGGCCGGCACCGCAAGAACCATCTCTTCGGCGAACTCGACCGCAGGTACTTCACCCCGGGCGACCTGCCCGCGCCCGTCATCGACTACGCGGGCGTCCGGATCGCCATGCTCATCTGCTACGACGTGGAGTTCCCCGAGAACGTGCGGGCCGCCGCCCTCGCCGGCGCCGACCTCGTCGCGGTCCCGACCGCCCAGATGCAACCGTACGAGTTCATCGCCGAGCACCTGCTGAGGGTGCGCGCCTGGGAAAACCAGATCTACATCGCCTACGTCAACCATGACGGCGACGAGGGTTCACTGCGCTACGTCGGCCGCAGCTCCATCGTGAGCCCGTCGGCGACCGTGCTGGACAGCGTCGAACACGGCAACCGGCTGCTCTTCGCGACCGTGGACCCGCACACGGTCCGGCAAGCGCGCAAGGCCAACCCGTATCTGACCGACCTCCGGCCAGACCTCTTCACCCCGTCCGCCCGCGCCACCAAGGACCCGTCATGCTGACCGACTCCGACGCGCACGCGTCCACCCGGCAACCGGCACACGCGAATCTGTCCGGGCGGCTCGGCACCGGTGCCATCGTCTTCATGGTGATCGCCGCCGCCGCGCCCCTGACGGTGGTCGGCGGCAATGTCCCGCTCGCCATCGCGGGCGGCCCCGGCGCCGGAGCCCCCGTGGGCTTCGCCCTCGCCTCGCTGGTCCTGCTGGTGTTCGCGGTCGGCTTCGTCACCATGACGCCCCACGTTCCGCAGGCCGGCGCCTTCTACGCCTACGCCACCCGCGGCCTGGGGGACCGCGCCGGAGTGGGCACGGCCGCCGTCGCGCTCGTCGCGTACACGGCGATCCAGGTCGGCGTCTACGGCTATCTGGGCTGGGCCGTCAACGATGTCCTGCACACCTTCGGCGGACCCACCCTGCCCTGGTGGGTGTGGGCGCTCGCGGCCCTGGGCGTCGTGGCCCTCCTCGGCTACCGCCATATCGACCTCAGCTCCAAGGTGCTCGGTGTCGCACTCGTCCTGGAGATCGTGGTGGTCCTCGTCCTGGACGCGGGAATCTTCGCCCGGGGCGGCGCCCACGGTGTCAATGTCGAGTCGTTCACCCCGCATGCGGCGTTCTCCGGACCGCTGGGCGTGGCCGTGCTGTTCGCGATCACCGGATTCATCGGTTTCGAGGCCACCGCCGTCTTCCGGGACGAGGCCCGTGACCCGGAGCGGACCATCCCCCGGGCCACCTATCTCGCCGTCCTGATCATCGGCGGCTTCTACACGCTCTCCTGCTGGGCGCTGGTCCTGGCGGCGGGCACCGACGACGCCCCGGCCGTGGCCCAGAAGACCGTGGACAGCCAGGGCAACATGCTCATGGACACCGCCCAGACCTACGTCGGCACCGCGCTGCGGGACGTCATGCAGGTGCTGCTGCTCAGCAGCCTCTTCGCCTGCGTGCTGTCCTTCCACAACGTCATCGCCCGCTACACCTTCACCCTCGCCCGCCAGGACCTCCTCCCCGCACGGCTGGGCGTCGTCCACCCGCGCCACCACTCGCCGTCGGTCTCCTCGGTCCTCCAGACCGTCACCGCGCTGGTCCTGGTCGTCGCCTGCGCCGTCATCGGACTCGATCCGCTGGTGGGTGTCTTCGGCTCCATGGCGGGGCTGGCGACGGTGGGCATGATCCTGCTCATGCTCATCACCTCCGTCGCCGTGGTCGCCTTCTTCGCGCGCAACGCCCAGCTCGCCGCGGGCAGGCCCTGGCAGACCCGGATCGCCCCGCTGCTGGCCGTGGCCGGACTGCTGACCGCGCTATGGCTGGTGTTCTCCAACTTCACCCTCGTCACCGGTGGTGGCGTGGGCGTGAGCATCGTCCTCGGCGTCATCCCCTTCCTCGCGCTCATCGCCGGCCTGGCCCGAGGGGCTCACGGCGTGCGGGGGCGTGGGTGAGACCCGGACTCCGCGGCCGTCTGTGAGACGCGGCTCCGCCCGGCCGCCGTGACGGCCGGGCGGAGTGTCAGACCGTGGTCCGCTCCACGGGGATCCACAACTCCGCGTCCGCCTGCGCCGCGTCCTGCGACAGCCGGGTGCGCAGCATCTCCGGCCCCGGCCTGCTCTGGTACGGGTTGGACGGGAACCACTGGGTGAAGACGTCCCGCCACAGGTACTGGAGCGCCTGCGGGAACGGCCCGGAGTTCTCGAAGACCGCCCATGTTCCCGCCGGGAGGACAAGCTCGTCCAGGTCCTCGGGGGCGGCGGCTCCGGTCACCACCGCGTGGTAGTAGTCGAGTTCGGTGCCCTCCGCACGGCTCGGATCGAGGTTGTCGCTCACTCCCAGGATCCCGTCCGGCTCCTGATCGGACAGCGCGGCGATCCGCCCGATCGTCTCCTCGCCGATGCCCCGGATGAACTCCGCGATCCCCGGATTCACCCCCTCATGGACGAGCGGGACCCGGACCTTCTTGCCGACCACATGGAATCGCTCCTTCTCCACGACCCGGTATCGCATGCTGCTGCTCCCTTCGACAATGAGGCGGAAGGACATCCGCGGCTGGGAGCGCAGTACGGCACCTGCCCGCCGGGCCTCGCCCGGCCCCACACCGTGCATGGCCCGGAACGCGCGCGCGAACGCCTCGCCCGAGCCGTAGCCGTAGCGCACCGCGATCTCCAGGAGTGTCCGCTCCCCGGCGAGCACCTCGGCCCCCGCGATGGTGAGCCTTCTGCGCCGGATGTACTCCGACAGCGGGATCCCCGCCAGCGCGGAGAACAGCCGGCGGAAGTGGTACTCCGACGTCACCGCGATCCGCGCCAACTCGGCCGTCTCGATCCGCTGATCGAGATGCGACTCGATATGTTCCAGGGCCTCGTTCAGCCGCTCCAGCACCTCGGTCTCCTTCCCTGACGCCCCTCACGTTAGGAAGTCCGCACTCTGCCGGACCCGACATCCCGTGCCCGCTCCGGTCGGGTGTGCCGGATCGCCCTGTACGCCCGTTCGGTCACCGTTTCATCACAACGGTGACCCGGCACTCCCGCCCCGCCGCCCCGGCGCCGCATGATGCACCCCACCATCGACGCCCTTGGGAGACATATGCGCACCCGTACCCTCGAAGTCGCGGCCGTCATCGCCGTCACCCTGCTGCTGACCGGCTGTTCCGGCGGTGGTGACAGGGGGGACAAGCGCAACCCGAGCGGCACCCCGGCCGCCGCCGATAAGGCCGACATCACCCGGCGCTGTGTCGATGCCATCGCCGACCGGGCCGCCGCCCACAAGGGCGGAGCGGTCCGCTCCCATCCCGTCCCCGGACCGTGCGCCCGGCTGTCGGACGCCGACTATCTGGACGCCTATATGGCAGGGCTCGAACAGGCGCACCGTGTCGCGCGGAAGGCGTCTCAGGGCGAATCCGGCAAGGCGGCCGACGGCGCGGGGAACTGACCCGCCGCCCGGGACTCGGCCCGGCTCGGATGGTCGGCGCAGGAATTCCGGGCGCTCGACCGCGAGCCGTCCGGGCACAGGACGTTCTCCCAGGTCGTCGTCGAGATATCGGCATCCCGCAGCCGTGCGCCGCGGAGATCGGAGTCGGACACCGTGGCGCCGGCCAGATCGGCGCCGACCAGATCCGCTCCGTTGAGGCCGACATGGGTGAGGGACGCCGCCCGCAGCTCCACGGTGTCTAGCTGTGCGCCCTCCAGGCTGACGTCGGTGAGCAGACCCCTGTCGAGCCTCGCGCCGCTGAGATCGGCGCCGCGCAGGTCGACCTGCGAGAGGGTGGCGGAGCCGAGGTCCACCCGCCGGAGGTCGGCGCCCCGCAGATCGACGTTCTCCAGCGACACCCCGACCAGCCGCGCCGCGTAGAGATTGCCGCGCCGCAGATTGGCCTCGGACACCAGCCCGGTCAGGGTGGACCGTTCGAGATTGACGCACCGCAGCTTCTTCTGCCACAGATCGCCACCGGCCACGGTGCGGCTGGAGAGATCCTTGCCCGTGCGGCCGGAACAGCTCCGGCCATGGTCGTCGTCCTCCCCGCACCCGACGAGCAGGGCCGACGACAGGGCGGTCACGATGAGGCAGGAGAGCGAACGGGGCCACCGCGTGGTCATGGGCCGATCCATCACGGCTGTCAGACGCCGATCAGATCCACCAGATCGTCGGCATGCTCCTCCTCTTCCTCCAGGATCGACTCCATCAGCCGGCGGGTGGTCGGGTCGTGTTCGCCCAGCCAGCGGATGATCTCCTGATAGCCGGCGATCACGATGCGCTCGGCGAGCAGATTGTGCTCCAGCATCGCCTCGAGGTCGTTGTCGGGCGGTGTGGTGTAGTCGGTGTGGGAGCGCTGGCCCAGCGAGGCGGGGTCGAAGTCGGGGTCGGCGCCGAGCTGGGAGACGCGTTCGGCGGCGCGCAGCGCATGCTGCATCTCCTCCTTCGCATGCTCGGTGAACTCCGAGGAGACCTGGGCGCGGTCGATCCCGCTGGCGGAGATGGCGTGGCGGGTGTAGCGCAGCCAGCACACCACCTCGGTCGCGATGACGTCATTGAGGATGCCGATGACCCGGTCCTTGTCCAGACCGTAGGTGTCCGTCACCGGTCCGGCCGCCATCTTCCGGCGGGCCTCGTCGCGGATCTTGGTCACGTCCAGCACGAAGTCGTCGCTCATCGGTGCCCTCTCTGCTCTCCTCGGGTTGGGCGAGTGTTCCCCGCGGGGCCCGGAGGGCATCGGACAGAGCGTCAAGATGACTGGATCGCCGCACAGCGCCAGCCGATCGGCGGTATCCGGCCGGGAACGCGGTTCGGCGCCGGCCGGGCTGTGGGCCCGGCCGGCGCCGAACATTCGACGATGGGTCAGCCTCCGTGACCGGGCTCCGGCACGTTCGTCCCCGCCGACAGGACCCGGTCCGGGCGGATCGGCAGGTCGCGGTGGCGGACTCCGGTGGCGTGCCACACCGCGTTGGCGATGGCCGCCGCGGCTCCCACGATGCCGATCTCGCCGACGCCCTTGATACCGACCGGGTCGTCCGGGTCCGGGTCGTCCACCCAGTCCGCCTCGATCAGCGGCACATCGGCGTTCGCGGCGAAGTGATAGCCCGCGAGGTCCGGTCCGACATGGCCGCCCGAGGCCCGGTCCCGGACCGCCTCCTCGTGCAGGGCCATGGAAATGCCCCAGACCATCCCGCCGACGAGCTGGTTGCGCGCGGTCAGGGGGTTGACGATCCGGCCCGCCGCGAAGATCCCGAGCATCCGCCGCACCCGGACCTCTCCGCTGGTGACATCCACGGCCACCTCGGCGAACTGCGCCCCGAAGGAGTGCCGTTCCTTCTTCGACAGGGCGCCGACCGCCTCGGAGGTGTCGGACCGCGCGGTGATTCCCTCGGGCGGGATGTCGCCGCCCAGGGCCAGCCGCTCGCGCAGCTCGCGCACCGCGATCGACACCGCCCACGCCCAGGAGCGCATGCCCATCGAGCCACCGGCGATCATCGCCGGGCCGAGGTCGCTGTCCGCCATGACCACCCGGACCCGGTCCGGATCCACTTCCAGCGCGTCCGCGGCGACCAGGGCGATGCCGGTCCGGGCGCCGGTCCCGATGTCCGCCGCGTTGATGCGCACGGTGAAGGTGCCGTCCGCCTCGGCCGTCACACCCGCCGTGGACGGGCCCGCCCCCGAGTGGAAGCTGGCCGCCGCCATACCCGTCCCGAGCAGCCACCGTCCCTCGCGGCGCAGCCCCGGACGCGGATCCCGGTCCGCCCAGCCGAACCTGCGGGCACCCTCCTCGTAGCAGGCCACCAGATTGCGGCTGCTGAACGGCAGGCCCGAGACGGGGCCCCGGTCCGGTTCATTGCGGACGCGCAGCGCGATCGGGTCGATGCCGGACGCCTCGGCGAGTTCGTCGAGCGCGCACTCCAGCGCGAACGAGCCCGGTGCCTCGCCGGGCGCGCGCATAAAGGTCGGGGTCGGCACATCGAGCCGTACCACCCGGTCGCTGGTGTGGTGCGCGTCGGCGTCGTACATCACACGCGCCACCGTGGCGCTGCGCTCGATGAATTCGTGCACGGTCGAGGTGACGCACTCGGACCGGTGGTCGAGCGCGCGCAGCCGCCCCGACGCGTCGGCGCCGAGCCGGACCCGCTGCGCGGTGGGGCTGCGATAGCCGATGGTCGAGAACATCTGGCGGCGGGTCATCACGACGCGCACCGGACGGTCGAGGACGGTCGCGGCCATGGCGGCGGCCACTTGGTGCGAGCCGATGGTCTTGGAGCCGAAGCCGCCGCCGACGTGCTCGGACCGCACCCGCACCGACTCCGCGTCGAGGGAGAAGATCTGCGCCAGCTCACCGGCCACGTACGAGGTGCCCTGATTGGAGTCGAGGACCTCGAGCCGGCCGCCGTCCCAGCGGGCCGTCGCGGCGTGCGGCTCCATGGGGTTGTGGTGTTCCTCCGGGGTGGTGTACTCGGCGTCCACGACGAAGGTGGAGGCGGCGAGCTCGGCCTCGATGTCGCCTTTGGTCGCCTCCGCCGCACCGAACGGCGAGTCCCCGGGGGTGTACACATCGGGGTGTCCGGCGAAGAAGTCGGTGTCGTGCGACTCCTGGTCGTACCGGACCACCAGCGCTTCCGCGGCCTCCCGGGCCTGCTCGGGCCGCTCGGCGACGACCAGCGCCACCGGCCAGCCCCGGAAGGGGACACGGTCGTGCTGGAAGACCCCGATGATCGGGTCGGGCGGCCCGATCATGCCCATGTAGTCCAGGTTGACGCGCGGGGCGTTCTCATGGTGGAGGACCGCGAGGACACCGGGCATGGCGAGGACGGAGTCGGCCTCGACCGAGCGGATCCGGCCGCGGGCGATGGTGGACAACACCATCCAGCCATGGGCGAGTTCGGGCAGCGGGATGTCGCCCGAGTAGCGGGCCGCCCCGGTGACCTTCTCCCGGCCCTCGACACGGGTGCGCGCGGTGCCGAGGGCCCCCGTCGTCGTGGTGGTTCCGGTCGTCGTGGTCATCGGGCGGCCTCCTCGGCGAGTTCGGTCAGCAGGGCCACGACGAGGTTGCGCATCAGCGGCACCTTGTATCCGTTGTGGGGCAGTGCCTCGGCGGCGGCCAGCTCCGCGTCCGCGGCGGCGGCGAACGCCTCGGCGGTCGCCGGGCCTCCGGTCAGCGCCCGCTCGGCCTCCAGCGCCCGCCACGGCCGGGAGGCGACCGCTCCGAAGGCGAGGCGGACCTCGTGGACGACACCGTCCCGGACGTCGAGGACGGCGGCGATCGAACCGATCGCGAAGGCGTAGGACGCGCGCTCGCGGACCTTGCGGTAGCGGGAGTGCGCGGCGACCGGGGCCGGGGGCAGGATGACGCCGGTGATCAGTGCGCCGGAGGGCAGCGCCGTCTCCAGATGCGGGGTGTCGCCCACGGGCAGATAGAAGTCCGCGAGCGGCAACTCGCCCGGCCCGTCGGCGGTTTCGTACCGCACGACGGCGTCGAAGGCGGCGAGCGCGACCCCCATGTCCGAGGGGTGGGTGGCCACGCAGTGCCCGGAGGCGCCGAGGATCGCGTGGTTGTGGTGCTCACCCTCGATGGCCGGGCAGCCACTGCCGGGCAGGCGCTTGTTGCAGGGCCCCGCCACATCGGTGAAGTAGCCGCAGCGGGTGCGCTGGAGCAGATTCCCGCCGACGGTGGCCATATTGCGCAGTTGCCCGGAGGCACCGGCCAGGACGGCCTGCGCGAGGGCCGGGTAGCGGCGCCGTACCTCGGGATGGGCGGCGAGATCGCTGTTGGTGACGGTGGCCCCGATGAGCAGTCCGCCGTCCGGCGTCATCTCGACGCGGTCCAGGGGCAGTTCGCGTACGTCGACCAGGCGTCCGGGCCGCTCGATGCCGGTCTTCATCAGATCGACCAGATTGGTGCCGCCGCCGAGGAACCGTGCGTCGGGATCGGCACCGAGTACGGCGACCGCCTCGGAGACATCAAGGACACGCTGGTAGCCGAACTCCTTCATGCCACGACCTCCTCGGTCCCGGTCGCCTGAGCCTCGGCCGCCTGCGCGACCGCCTGCACGATCGACACATACGCGCCGCAGCGGCACAGATTGCCGCTCATCCGCTCCCGGATCTCATCGGCGGTCAGTGGTGGCGGCCCCGCTTCGGGGCGGACGTCGGCGGTGACGGCGCTCGGCCAGCCCGCCGCGTGTTCCTCGATCACGGCCAGGGCGGAACAGATCTGCCCTGGGGTGCAGTAGCCGCACTGGTAGCCGTCGAGGTCGAGAAACGCCTGCTGCACCGGATGCAGCCGGTCGCCGTCGGCCACGCCCTCGATCGTGGTGACGTCACGGCCCTCGGCCGCCACCGCGAGCTGGAGGCAGGAGACGGCCCGGCGGCCGTCGAGCAGTACCGTGCAGGCCCCGCACTGGCCCTGGTCACAGCCCTTCTTGGTCCCGGTGAGATCGAGATGCTCACGCAGGGCGTCGAGCAGGGTGGTGCGGTGGTCGACGGGCAGCGTGTACTTCTCGCCGTTGATGGTCAGCGTGATGACGCTGGACGTCGATGGGGCCATGAGTCAGCCTTCTTTCGCGGGTGTGGTGCGCGTCGAAGTCGTCCAATGAGAGGTCCCGGGGGAGGGGAATGCGTGAGAATGCCGGTCGGCGCTCGGTTCCGGCCATCCCCACGAGCCGTTTCAGCCGGTAAGGTGGACCTAAGCGGACACCTGTCCGCTATGCATGAAACCTAGCGGACAGGTGTCCGGTAGGCAAGGTCGGCGCTATGTCGGCGCTATGCGGTGTCCGGAAGGAGGATGTGTGCAGGCAGAGAAGGACGCGCGGCTGCGCTCGGACGCGCAAGCGAACCGCGAGCGCATCCTGGAAGTGGCGCTGGCGGAGCTGACCCGCTCGGCGGATGTCCCCCTGAGCACCATCGCGAAGAAGGCGGGCGTCGGACAGGGCACGCTGTACCGAAACTTCCCCAGCCGCGAGGCCCTCGTGCTGGAGATCTACCGCCACGAGATGCTTCAGGTCGCGGACATCGCGGCCGAGCTGCTCCGCAGCCGGGCGCCCGATGAGGCGCTCCGGGAGTGGATGGGGCATCTGGCCCGGTTCGCCATGGCCAAGGCCGGTCTGGCCGACGCGCTGCACAAGGCCCTCAGCGCCGACTGCGGACAGAAGAAACCGGGACATGGCCGGATGGCCGAGGCCGTGGCGCTTTTGCTGAAGGCGAACGAGGAGGTCGGCACGATCCGTCCGGACGTGACCACCGACGACTTCCTGCTCGCCATCTCCGGTCTGTGGCAGATCAGTCCCGATGACCAGGGGCCGGTGCGTGCCAGACGGCTGCTGGACCTGGTCATGGACGGACTGCGCGTGGGCGCGCCCGCGGCGGGACGGCCGGGGCCGACGGCCGATACGGCGGGCTGAGCCGGCGGCCGGGGACAGGCCGGCGGGGGCACGTCGGCGACGACCGTGCCCCCGCGGGTGCGGGATCAGCCCGAGGCGGGAAGCGCGGTGCGGGGCCGGGGCGGGAACCCGGCGGTGCGGTAGCACGCGTCGATCAGGGACATGGTGGTCAGCGCGTCCTCCGCGTCCAGCGGAAGCGGCGCGCCATGCCGCAGATGAGCGGCGTACGCCTCCAGTTGGTAGGTGTACGAGGAGCGCTTGCCCAGCTCCTCGGTCCGCTCACCCGCGGGCGTGCGCACCAGGACGCGGTCGTCCAGATGGGGCTGGACGAAGTTCACGGCCGTCGCCTCGCCCCGCGAGCCGACGATCCGCAGGCTCATCCGAAAGTCCCCGTACGCCATATGGCAGCGGGCCGATCCGGTGGCGCCGCCCGGGAAGGCCAGTTCCGCGTCCAGCCACTCGTCGACCCCCGGTGCGCCCTGCCGTGCGCCGCCGCGGGCGGTGACCAGACGCGGGGGACCACCGGCCCAGGGCGCGAGCGTGGCTTGCGCGTGCAGGCTGTAGCAGCCCAGGTCCATGAGGGCGCCCCCGGCCAGGGGGAGGGACCAGCGGGGGTCGGACCCGGGCGGAGCGGGCATGGCGACCATCGTCTCGACATGCCGCAGCTCCCCGAGTTCCCCGGAGCCCAGCAGTTCGTGGAGGCGGCGGGTGACGGGATGGAAGAGGTAGTGGAAGCCCTCCATGAAGACGGTGCCCGCCTTGGCGGCGGCGTCGCGCACCTCGGTGGCCTCCTCGGTGTTGCTCGCCGACGGCTTCTCGCTCAGGACGTGCTTGCCCGCGGCGAGGGCGGCGAGGTTCCACGGGCCGTGCAGGCCGTTGGCCAGCGGGTTGTAGACCACCTCCACCTCGGGGTCGCCGATCACCTCTGCGTAGGAGCCGAGAACGCGCTCGATGCCGTGCTCGGCGGCGAAGGCATCGGCCCGGCCACGGGTGCGGGCGGCCACCGCGACGAGGCGGTGGCCGCCCGCACGGGCGGGGCCGACCAGGGAGAGCGCGGAGATCCGGGCGGCGCCCAGGATCCCGATGCGCAGCGGCTCGGCTGTCGTCATGCCTTCCGTACCTCTTCCATGCTCACGGGGCGGTGCTCGTGCAGGGACAGGGTGCACGCCTCGGCGATCCAGCCGGCCTCGACGGCGTCCGCGACGGTACAGGGGGAGGGCCGCAGCCCCGCCGCCACCTCGGTGAAGGCGGTGAGCTCGGCCCGGTAGGCGGTGGCGAAGCGGTCCATGAAGAAGTGGTGCGGTGTGCCGCCCGGGAAGGTGGCGCCCGGTTCGACGGAGCGCAGTGGCAGATTGTCCTCCAGGCCCGCGGCGATGCTGTCCGTCATGCCGTGAAGCTCCAGGCGGGCGTCGTAACCGCGCGGATTGTGGCGGGTGTTGGAGACCACGGCGAGGGTGCCGTCGTCCAGGGTGAGGAGGGCGGCGGCGGTGTCGACATCCCCGGCGGCCGCGATGTAGTCGGCGCCGCGGTTGGCGCCGGTCGCGTAGACCTCGGTGACCTCGCGGCCGGTGACCCAGCGGACGGTGTCGAAGTCGTGCACGGCGCAGTCGCGGAAGATGCCGCCGGAGACGGCCACATAGGCGGCCGGAGGCGGCTCGGGGTCCAAGGTGGTGGAGCGCACGGTGGTCAGCGGCCCCAGCTCACCGCTGACCACCGCCTTCCGCGCCGCCACATACCCGGGGTCGAAGCGCCGGTTGTAGCCGATATGGACCTCCACGCCGCTGTCCTTCACCGCGCGGAGGACATCGAGGCTCTCCTCGATCGTGCGCGCCACCGGCTTCTCGCAGAAGACCGGTACGCCCGCCCGTACGGCGGCGAGGATCAGTTCGGGGTGGGCGTCGGTCGCCGCGGCGATCACGACGCCGTCCACACCGGCGGCGAGCAGGGCCTCCGGCGAGGCCACCGCCCGGGCGCCGAACCGCTCGGCGGCGGTGGTGGCCGCCGCGGCGACCGGGTCGGTGACCACGAGGGAGTCCACCGCGTCGAGCGTGGACAGGGTCTCGGCGTGGAAGGCGCCGATCCGGCCCAGGCCCATGATGCCGATACGCATGGGGAGTTGTGCCCTTTCTGACGGTGAGGCTGGTGCGGGTGGGGGTTTTGGCGGTGCGGTTTCCGGCCGTACTGCTTGTGAACGGTGCGGCGGGTCAGCCGAGTCCGCCGACGACGATCTGGTCCCAGTCGATGACCGAGCCGGTGACGACACCGCTGCGGTCGGAGAGCAGGAGGACGACGAACTCGGCGATCTCGTCCACCTGGCCGAGCTTGCCCATCGGCTGGGCGCGGGCCGCCTCCTCGCGCCAGTCGTCCCCCGCGCCGTGGAAGGCGCGCTGGACGGCGTCCTCGCCCTCGGTCTCGGTCCAGCCGAGGTTGAGGCCGTTGATACGGACGCGGTCCCAGCGGTGTGCGTGGGCGGCGTTGCGGGTCAGGCCCGCGAGCCCGGCCTTCGCGGCGGAGTACGGCGCCAGGAACGGATATCCGCCGTGTGCGCAGTTGGAGATGATGTTGACGATGGTGCCCGGAGCCTTTCTGGCCACCATGTCGGCGACGGCGGCCTGCATGGCGAAGAACGGGGCGCGCAGATTGATCGCGATATGCGCGTCGAAGAGCTCCGGGGTGGTGTCCAGCAGTGTCCCGCGCGAGGTGAGCCCGGCGGAGTTGACCAGGCAGTCGATCCTGCCGTGGGCCGCCACCACCTCCGCCACGCCGCCCCGTGCCTGCGCGGGATCGGCCAGATCGGCGCGCAGGAAGGTGGCGGTGGCGCCCTGGTCGGTGAGTTCCCCGGCCAGCGGCTCGCCGACGTCGGGGCGGCGTCCGGTGAAGGCGACCGTGGCCCCTTCGCGGGCGGCGGCGCGGACGATACCGGCGCCGATTCCCTGGCTGCCGCCGTTGACCAGGACGATCTTGTCCTTCAGCAGTCCCATGAGCGATCCGTCTCCTTCAGCTCTTGCGGCGCTCGGCGCCGGCCCGCAGCTCGGCGCGCAGGGTGTCCGGGGTCCAGTCCCGCTCCAGGGCGCGCCGGACGATATCGGCCTGGGAGTCCGGGGCGAGGCCGCCGACGGGCGGATCGAGGTCGAGGTTGGTGGGGAAGGGGTAGCCCTCGGCACAGGCCGCGACGACGTTGTGCAGCCAGTCCTCGGAGGCGCCGTCCGCCTTGCGCTGCCGCAGCACGGGGAAGACGGCGTCGACCACCGCCGTGCGGTCCACGGTCTCCATGGCGCGGCCGAAGCCGGAGGAGATCTGGAGCAGATTCGCCATCCGCCGGATGTCCGCGGAGCGATTGTGCCCGGCGGCGTGGAAGAGCGCGGGGTTGAAGAAGACCGCGTCGCCCGCCTCCAGCGGCAGTTGGACGTGGTGCTCGACGAAGTAGTCCATGAACTCCGGACGGCGCCAGGCCAGATAGCCGGGTTCATACGCTTGCGAGTACGGCAGGTAGAGCGTCGGGCCGGACTCGACGGGCATGGCGCAGTGGGCGACCGCGCCTTGCAGGGTCAGCACGGGGGAGAGCCGGTGGACATGGGCCGGGTAGGCCGCGGCCCGCGCCTCGGAGAGGAAGCCGAGGTGATAGTCGCGGTGCACGCTCTGCGCCGCGCCGCCCGGGTTGACCTGGTTGATCTGTGAGGTGAGCTGGTAGCCGGGGCCCAGCCAGGCGGTGGCCACCAGGGCGAGGAGGTCGTTGGCGTAGTAGTCGGCGAAGACCTCCGGCGCTCGAAGGGCCAGCTTCTCCAGCGCGTTCCAGACCCGGTCGTTGGTGCCGGGCTTGGCGAAGTGGTCACCGCGGGCGGAGCCCGCCGCCCGCTCCTCCTCGATCAGCGTCGTGAACGCCTCGGTGGCCCGGTCGAGGACCGACGGGTCGGGAAAGGCGCGCTTGAACACCACGATGCCGGGGCCCTCCAGCAGGGCGTGTACCAGTTCCGCCTGCGCCTCCCGGCGGCCGGGCGCCGTGGCGGCCCGGGCGCGCAGGCGGTCGCCGTCGTAGAGGGGGACGTGTCGTACCACGGCGTCGGCGCCGGGGTGATCGCCGGAGTCGGTGGTCCGCTCGACCAGGGCGCGGAAGGCGTCGAGAGTGCAGTCGGCCTCACTGAGCCAGACATGAGACCTCGGAGCGGCGAGGGACATGATGCTTTCCGGTCCTTCCCGTGGGCTGCGGCTTTCTGCCAGTGTTGTGATCAGCCGAGCATCGGGCAATCCTCAGCAGTCCATCAAAAACCCCTCATGGAGGCGCGCCGATGTCCCATCCGTATCCGATCCGGGAGATCGCCCGGCAGGCGGGCCTGAGCGAGGCCACCGTCGACCGGGTTCTGAACAACCGCGGCGGCGTGCGCGAGAGCACCACCCGGGAGGTCCGCCAGGCGATCAAGGACTTGGACCGGCAGCGGACCCAGGTCCGTATCGGCGGCCGCACCTTCATGATCGACATCGTGATGCAGGCGCCGGAGCGGTTCTCCCTGGCGGTCCGCGCCGCCCTGGAGGCGGAGCTGCCGGCGCTGCGCCCCGCGGTGCTGCGCTCGCGCTTCCACTTCCGCGAGACCGGTCCGGTCGAGGAGCTGATCGATACGCTGGACCGCGTCGCCGCGCGCGGCGGCTCCCAGGGCGTTGTTCTGAAGGCGCCCGACGTCCCGGAGGTCACGGCGGCCGTCGGCCGCCTGGCCGCCGTGGGCATACCGGTCGTGACCCTGGTGACCGATCTGCCCGGCAGCGCACGCCGGTCCTATGTCGGCATCGACAACCGCGCCGCCGGCGCCACCGCCGCGTACCTCCTGGGACAGTGGCTCGGTGACCGCCCCGGCCATGTGCTCACCACCGTCAGCCGCGGCTTCTTCCGCGGGGAGGAGGAACGCGAGATGGGGTTCCGCAGTGCCCTGCGCAATGCCCATCCCGGGCGCACGCTGGTCGAGGTCACCGACAGCGACGGTCTGGACGCCACCCAGCGTGACCTGGTCCTGCGGGCGCTGCGCCACGACCCGGAGATCCGGGCGGTCTACTCGATCGGCGGCGGCAACACCGCCACGGTTCAAGCCTTCGAGGAACTGGGCCGCGCCTACGAGGTGTTCATCGCCCATGACCTCGACCACGACAACACCCGGCTGCTGCGCGAGCGCCGGCTGTCCGCCGTGCTCCACCACGATCTGCGCCAGGACATGCGCCGCGCCTGCCAGACCATCATGCGGGCCCACGGAGCCCTGCCCGACGACGGCCCCGCCCTGCCCTCGCCCATCCAGGTCGTCACGCCGTACAACATGCCGCCCGACCTGGTCTGAGACCTCTGTCCGCGGCACCCTCCGGCCCGCTTGGCGATATTCCGTTGAACCATGTCGCTCGTGCCACTGGGAGCGGTTTCCGCCCTCGCCTAGCGTCGGGACAAGGCCAGACAGACTGGCCATCGCCGCATGTGAGGGACCATTTCATGCTCGCCCAGATCGTTCTGTTCGACGGCTTCGACCTGCTCGATGTGCTCGCCCCCTACGAAGTGCTGCACGCCGGTGGCATGGCCGCCGGGGGCATGCTGCGCGCCGAGCTGGTGTCCGCCGAGGGGCCGCGTGAGGTGGTGAGCGGAGTCGGCGGTGTGCCGCTGCGCGCCACGGCCGCCCTGGATCCCACGACGGCGGACCTGGTGGTGGTCCCCGGTGCGGCCGGCCGGGTCGGAGAACCCGGCGAGGTCCCCGATCTCGACGCGGACGCGGACGCGGGCGAGTGGCGGGAGCACGAATTCATCCCGGTCCTGCTGGGCCGCGCCGTGAACACCGGCCTGCCGGGACTGCTGAAGGCGGCCATGGACCGTCCGGAGGTGACCGTCGCCACGGTGTGCGGCGGCTCGCTCGTGCTGGCCATGGCCGGTCTGCTGGAGGGCCGCTGGGCCACCACCCACCACATGGGCCTGGACATGCTGGACGCCACCGGTGCCAACGTGGTCAGGGCCCGTGTCGTCGACGACGGCGACCTGGTGAGCGGCGCTGGCGTCACCTCCGGGCTCGATCTGGGCCTGTACCTGCTGGAGCGCGAACTGGGGCCGCAGATCGCCCACGCCGTCGAGGAGCTGTTCGCCTACGAGCGCCGCGGCACCCCCTGGCGCCACCACGGGCCGTCGCCCGCCGCCCTGTGACCACACCGCCCCCAGCGCAATCCGCCCCGACCCACGTTGAGGAAGCACACCACCATGTCCGTTGCAGGCACCTGGGATCTGACCATCTCCACCCCCATCGGCCGGATCAGGGCCACGGCCGAATTCCGCGACGAGGACGGCACGTTGACCGGTACGGCCCACGGCGCGGGCGAGGAGGTGCCGCTGGCCGATGTGGCGCTCGAGGGTGACCGGCTCACCTGGCGGCAGGCCATCACCAAGCCCATGCGGCTGAACCTCGCGTTCACCATGACGGTCGACGGCGAGCGGATGACCGGTACCGCCAAGGCCGGGCGGCTGCCCTCCTCCAAGGTCACCGGAGAGCGCCGGGCCGCCCCCGTGGCGGCGAAGGGCTGAGCCTCCCCGAGGCCGGGGCAGCGGCGGAGCCGCCGCTCGGCTCAGACGAACTGCTGGATGACCAGCACGGTCGCGCTCGCCACCGCGAGCACCACGGCGACACCCCTGGTGCGCCGCATGTCCAGTCTGCTCGACAGCAGGCGGGCGAACAGCACCCTGATCGCCGCGGCCGGGGCGAGCAGGACGGTGTGCCACAGGAGGTTGGTGTGCACCGCTCCGGCGCGGCCCGCGCCACGGATATCGCGGCCAACATCAACCGCCTGGCACAGGGAGACCCCCTCGGCAATGTGGTGCGCGCCGCTCGTGAGCGGGCCGCCATTCCCGGCGGCGGTGGCAGGACGGACTGACGCCCGTACGGCTTCTGGCGGACCGTGTGCCGCCACGAGCGCGGTGGGTCAGGGGGCGATGGTGAGGTGGCTGATCAGGCCCTGGTCCAGGGTGAAGCGATAGTGAAGGTCGACGGTGCCGCCGGGGAAGTCGCCCTCGAGATGCTGGGTGACGGTGCAGCGGTCCGGGCCGTCCCGCTCGGCCCCGATGAGCGTGGTGGTGTACGAGTACTCGGAGGTGGCGCGGTCCAGCCACCGCTCGATGGCCGGGATCCCCTGGTAGGTGCGGCCGTCGTCGATGACGGTCGCGTCCGGCGTCAGTGTGGCCGAGGCCGTGGGCACATCGTGCTCGTTGTGTGCCTTCAGATACCGCTTGACGACGTCGGGCAGGTCGGTGGCATCGAAGGGCGTGGTGGTGTCGTCGGTCATGGCTGCCTCGCTGATGGTTTTCTTAACGATGGTTCTCTGGCCGTCCCGGACGGGACGGTGCTCAGAGCGCGGGAACGGTGCCGCCGTCGATGACGTGTTCGGCGCCGACGATGGCGCAGGCCCGGTCGGAGACGAGGAAGGCGACGAGTTCGGCGACCTCTTCAGGCCGGTTGGGGCGCCCGAGGGGGATGCCAGCCGTCCTCGGGCCGGGAGCGGGCGGTGACCAGCACGGTCGCACCGGCCGTCCGCAGCCGGGTCGCGATCGCCGCTCCGGCGCCCTTGGTGCCACCGGTGACGAGTGCGCGACGGCCGGTGAGAGAGTCATCGAAGGAGGTGGGCAAGGCTGTCCGTTCCGGGGCGCGCGAGAGCGCATCCCTTGCGACTGCTAAAATAGAAGCAAGTAACTTTCACTTTAGCAGTAACTCGGGAGGGCGTCGCGATGGCAAGCCGGATCAGGCTGGAGGACCGTGAGTGTCCGCTGTCGACCACGGTTCAGCACGTGGGGGAGTGGTGGACGCTGCTGATCCTCCACGACGCCTTCGACGGCTATACGCGCTTCGACCAGTTCCAGCAGAGCCTGAACATCTCCACCAGCATGCTCACCACACGCCTGAAGACCCTGGTGGCGGACGGCCTCCTGGAGCGGCGCCCCTACCAGACCAACCCGGTGCGCCATGAATATGTGCTGACCGAACGCGGCCGTTCGCTGCGGCCCGTGGTCGTCGCCCTGGCCGCCTGGGGCAATCAGCACCTCGCACCGGAGGAGCGCGCCATGATCCTGGTCGACGCCCGGACCGGCGAGGAGGTGGAACCCGTCGTGGTGGACGCGCGCACCGGCCGCAGCCTCGACGACGGCGAGACCTTCGTCTTCACGGCGGGTCCGGCCGCCAGTGACGCGATGCGTGCCCGGTATGTCGAACTCGAACGGCAGCGCCCGCCGCGCGCGAGCGACTTGTCTCACAGGCAGTAGCGAACGAGCCACTCGTCGGGGTTGTACATGTCCTTCGCGGGGTCCGGCGCTATGGCCGCCCTCTCCTCCACAGTGTCCTCCAGGCGGATCCGCTCCGGCAGCTTGCTGAACCGGGTGCGGCGCGCCGTCTCCGCGGCATCCTGTACTTCCCGCTTGTCCGACATCGCATCGTTCCTTGTCGTTTCGATGGTCCGACGATGGTCGCAGCCGCACGCGTCACCGGTCAAGTGGGTGACGCGATGGGATTCGCGGGGTGCGGCGTCTGTGTTCCCGCGTCCGTCCAACGGGCGTTTCTCCCAACCGGATATCCCTCAGCGCAGCGAGCGAAGGCGGCGATCGTGTCAGAAGAGCGTCAGGAAACCATGTGGCGTCAGGAAGCCACGCGGGTCGAGCTGATGAGTCGGCCCACACCGCTGGAGGCCGCGCCGCGGCTGGCCCGTGCGATCGGGCTGGAGCCCGGAGATCTATGGGTCAAGCGTGACGATCTGATCGGGCTGGGTGGCGGGGGCAACAAGGTCCGCAAGCTGGAGTGGACGGCCGGGGCCGCCCGCACCGAGGGCGCCACCACGCTGGTGACCAGCGGGGCCGCGCAGAGCAACCACGCCCGCCTGACGGCCGCGGCCGGGGCACGGCTGGGCATGGACGTGGTCCTCGTCCTCGCCGGTGCGCCGAGCGAGGGGATGACCGGCAACATCGTGCTCGACGGTCTCTTCGGCGCCCGCGTCGTATGGGCGGGGGAGGTGAGCGAGGCCGAACTCGCGGCGGCCGTGGAGGACGTGGCCGCGGACCTGCGCGAGCAGGGCGCCCGGCCCGCGGTGATCCCCTTCGGCGGATCCAGTGTGCTGGGCGCCCGGGGCTACGCCGAGGCGGGGACGGAACTCCTGGAACAGGCCCCGGACCTGGCCACGGCGGTCGTGGCGGTCGGATCGGGCGGCACCATGGCCGGTCTCGTCCACGCCCTCGGAGCCGAGCGCGTGCTGGGCGTGCACTGCGGAGCCATCGCCGATCCCGAGCACACCGTCGGCCACCTGGTCGACGGGCTGGCCGGGCAACCCGTGGCCACGTCCCTGCGGCTGCGCCTGGATCAGGTCGGTCCCGGCTACTCGTCGCTCACCGAACCGGTCATGGACGCCATCACCACCGCGGCCCGCACCGAAGGCATCGTCCTCGACCCCATCTACACCGGCCGCGCCCTGGCCGGTCTCATCGCGGCCGTCCACGACGGTCAGGTGCGCCCCGGGCAGCGCACGGTCTTCCTGCACACCGGCGGTCTGCCCGGTCTGTTCGGGCACACCGAGGCGCTGCGGCGGGCGCGTTCCGCCGTGGCCGACACCGCCGTACGGTGGCCCCGCGGCTGACCGTCGCACCGCGGTTCGGGCCGGTGCTACTCCGCGTCGGCGCAGGAGGCGAGTCGGCGGGCCAGGGCGCGTACCTGGTCGCGCAGGGCGTCCGGGTACTCGATCACGAACGGGAGGTCCAGCCAGGCGAGGACGGAGGGCACCCACTCCAGCCGCTCGGCCCGCAGTTGGACCCGCACCCATCCGCCGCCTTCCCCCTTCTCCGCCGTACGATCCGCCTTCTCCGCCGCAGCACCGGCGGCCCCCTCCGCCGGTTCGGCCGGAAGTTCCCGCACCGTGGCGAGCCCGGGCGGGAGCCGGTGGCGGACCTGCTCGACCGTGCCCTGCACCCGCAGCGACACCTCGTGCAGGTAGGGCACCCCGGCGAGCCCGGACAGCACCCGGGCGGCCGGGTCGAACCCCGAGGGCACCTCGAACGACCCGGGCAGCACCGTCGCGGTTTCGATCCGGTCCAGCCGGAACGTGCGCACCTCGCCGCTGGCCGAGTCCGCCCCCGTCACATACCAGCGCCCGGAGTGCGCGACGATCCCGTACGGGTGCACGGTGCGTTCGCTGCGCCGCCCCTTCCACGCGGTGTAGCTGACGGCGACCGGCCGGCGGTCCCGCGCGGCCTCCGCGAGCATCAGCAGCACACTCGTCTCGGGGATGACCACGGGACGGGCGGGGGCGGTGAAGTCGGCGGTGGCCAGCAGCGCGTCCAGCCGACGGCCGAGCGCCTCCGGCAGCACCCGGCGCACCTTGGCGGCGGCGCTCTCCGCCGCCGCGACGGACGTGGTCACCAGCCCGGCCCGGCGCCCGGCGACCACGCCCAGCAGCACGGCCAGCGCCTCCTCGTCGGTGAGCATCAGCGGGGGCATCCGGTAGCCGGGGGCGAGCCGGTAGCCGCCGTAGCGGCCGCGCACCGAACGGACCGGGACGTCCAGGTCGATCAGGTGGCCGATATAGCGCCGTACGGTGCGCTCGTCCACGCCGAGCCGGTCGGCCAGGTCGGCGACGGTGCGGGTGCCACCGGCCTGAAGGATCTCCAGCAGGGCGAGCACACGGGCGGTCGGTCGGGTCATGCCCGGAAGTATGGCGCGGATACCGGGCGGCTCCTGTCCGGTATCCCTCCTAGCGTGTGGGCCATGGCAACCTACGTACTTCTTCCCGGGTTCTGGCTCGGGGCCTGGGCCTGGCGCCCCGTGGCGGCCGATCTGCGCGGCCGTGGGCACGACGTCCACGCGCTCAGCCTGACCGGGATGGGCGAGCGGGCGCATCTGGCCCGGCCCGACACCGATGTGGAGACGCACATCACCGATGTGCTCAACCTGATCCGCTACGAGGACCTGCGCGATGTGGTCCTGGTCGGGCACAGCTATGCCGGTGCGGTGGTGGTCCCGAGCGTGGCGGACCGGATGCCGGACCGGATCAAGCGGATGGTGTTCATCGACAGCGGTCCGCTGCCGGACGGGATGTCCCACGCGGAGTTCGCCCCGCCGGAGGAGCGGAGGCGCAACGCCGAGCTGGTCCGTGCGGAGGGAGACGGCCGGCAGTTGCCGCCACCGCCGTGGCGGCAACTGGCCTCCGAGGTGCCCGGGCTGCCGGACGGCACGCTCGAACGGCTGGTGCGGCTGTCGGTGCCGCAGCCGTGGGCCACCGCCACCACCCCGGTCCGGCTGACCGAGACGTGGGAGAAGCTGCCGCGGCTGCATGTGCTGTGCGGCTTCTCGGTGGAGCAGGTCCGGGCGCGGATCGCCACCGTTCCGGCCTTCCGGCACATGGCGACCGAGAGTTCGGCGTACCGCGAGCTGCCCGGCTGGCACTGGCCGATGTTCGACCGGCCCGGCGAGCTGGCGGCGATCCTGCACGACGCTGCCTGACCGGCACGACGCACGCTTGATGCGGCTCGCCGCCGGGCGCCGGTGACGACCTTGCGAAAGATCAAAATCACCTGTCAGGATGGTGATGTGAATCTGGAGCATGTCTTTCTGTGTGGGAACCCCGCTCTCGACTTCGCCGCGACGTTGCGCGCTCGCCGCTCGGTGCGGTTCGAGATGTTCGTGTCCCCGGACCGGCTGGACGCCTGGTATCTGGAGTCCGGAATCGTCGATGCCGTCTCCGCCAGTCAGCATGCCGATGTCGAGCACGCGGTGGCCCTGCGGGAGGCCATCTACGAGCTGGTCACCGCCCGCGTCGCGGGGGATCCCTACGACGGCGAGGCACTGGCCGTGGTGAACGACGCGGCCCGCAAGCCTCCCGCGGCGCCGCAACTCACCGCCGGCGGGCGGCGGACGGACGCCACGTCGCAGGAGGCGCTCTCCACGGTGGCACGGCATGCCGTCGAGCTCCTCAGTGGTCCGGATGTGCCGCTCCTCAAGGAGTGTGGCAACCCCGAATGCACCCGTGTCTACATCGACCGGTCGCGCGGCGGGCGCCGGCAGTGGTGCGGCATGGAGCCCTGCGGCAACAAGCTCAAGGCGGCCGCCTACCGCGCCCGTAAGCGGCAGGCCCAGGAGCCTGCCGCTTAGGGTCTGTCGTTTGGATCAGGCCGGGCTCGCGGGGTCTGGCCTGATCCAAACGACAGGACCCTGGGTGCTGAGCACCCCGCCCGCCCATCGCTGATCACAGCGAGCTGATCACACGGCCCGCCGCGTGGCGGACGACCGTCGACGGGATGTATGTCCTGCGACTCTAGACAGGACTGGACATGTATGGCTAACTACCGGACATGCCTAAACAGGTCCTCAAGCATCAGCGCATCGCCCGCGTTCTGGCCCGTGAGATCCACAGCGGCGCCCTGGAGCCGGGCAGCAGACTGCCCGGCGAACACGCGCTCACCCGGCGCTTCGCGGTCAGCAGGGCCACCGTTCGCCAGGCGCTGGACGAGCTCAGCAAGCAAGGGCTGATCTCCACCCACGCGGGCGTCGGCTCGTTCGTCACCTTCGACGGCGGTCTGCTGGACAACCGCCTGGGCTGGACCAGGGCACTGGCCGACCAGGGCGCCCGCGTCACCACCGAGGTCCTCCGCCTCGAAGCGGTGCGCGATGCCCGGCTGGCCGGGGAACTGGGCATCGAGGGCGTCGAGTTCATGGCGCTGGACCGGTTGCGCGTGCTGCCCGAGGGCACCCCGGTCGCGCTGGAGCGCAGCAGGGTTCCGATGGCCCCGGCCCTCGCCGACGTCCCGCTCGGCGGGCTCCTCGACGGCTCGCTGACCAAGACCCTCGCCGCGGTCGGCATCCGCGCCACCCACGGGGACGAGTGGGCCTCCGTACGGCAACTGGCCGCCGACGAGGCGACACTGCTCCGCCGCCAGGAGGGCGAGGTCTGGCTCAACACCCGCCGGGTCAGCCGCGGAGCCGATGGCCAGATCGTCGAGCAGGTGACCAGCCTGCTGGACCCCGCCCGCTTCCAACTGCACCTCGGCTTCGGCGAGCAGCCCCAATGAGGCCCCCGATGAGGCCCTCGATGCGGCGACCGTTGAGGCGCTCCCCATGAGGCCCCCGGTGATGCGCCCGCTGAGACCGCACCCGGCACCCGCCCTCCCCGACGTACCGCCTCCGCGCACCGACAGGAAGTCCCGATGAACCACCAGCACGACCGCGCGCTCGGCGCCCTCTACGGCCTGGCGATGGGCGACGCCCTCGGCATGCCCACCCAGATCATGTCCCGGGCGTCCATCGTCGCCCGGTTCGGCACCGTCACCGGTTTCGAGCCCGGCCCGGAGGACAACCCGGTGAGCGCCGGAATGCCCGCCGGTTCGGTCACGGACGACACCGATCAGGCCGTCATCGTCGGCCGGCTGCTGACCGGGTCCGGCGGGCGGATCGAACCGCTTCGGCTCGCGCACGAGCTGCTGGAGTGGGAGCGCGCCATGAAGGCCAAGGGCTCCTTCGACCTGCTCGGCCCCTCCACCAAGGCGGCCCTGGAGGCCGTGTCCCGCGGCGTACCGCCGGAGGAGGCGGGCAAGGCCGGTGCCACCAACGGCGCGGCGATGCGGATCACCCCCGTCGGCGTCGCCTTCCCCGACACCCCGCTGGAGCCCTTCCTCGACCGGGTCGCGGAGGCGTGCCAGGTCACCCATGACACCTCCATCGGCATCGCCTCCGCCGCCGCCGTGGCCGCCGCGGTGAGCCGGGGCATCGACGGCGGCGATCTGGAGGACGCCTTCGACGCGGCGGTCACGGCGGCCGCGGCCGGGGCCCAGCGCGGCCACTGGGTCGCCGGTGCCGATATCGCCGCCCGTATCGGCTGGGCCGTGGACCTGGTCCGCGGTCTGCCCGAGCGGCAGGCCCTGGACCGCGTCTGCGACCTGGTCGGCACCAGCGTCGCCAGCCAGGAGTCGGTCCCCGCCGCCTTCGCCGTGCTGGCCCTCGCCGAGGGCGAGCCCTGGCGGGCCGGTCTGCTGGCGGCCAACCTCGGCGGTGACTGCGACACCATCGGCGCGATAGCCGGGGCCATAGCCGGTGCCGTCAGCGGGGCCTCGGGCCTCCCCGACGAAGCCCTCGCCACTTTGCGCTCGGTCAACGGTCTCGACCTGGAACCGCTGGCCACGGCCCTGCTCGCGCTGCGCGCCGGCACGGCCGCGTGACCCCCACGCCCCCCACGCCCGCCCTCATATCCGCACCGGAGCGCCCCCGGACAGAAAGACAGGTACCACCATGGCGGCTTCAGAGAACGACCGCGTCGGCTCCGTGGAGACGCGAGGCATCGAGCCGGTTCCGGACGCCGAGCGCCACGGCCACGCGAGCCAGATGTTCTGGACCTGGTTCGCCGCGAACATCAGCATCCTCGGCCTGCCGCTCGGCGCGGCCCTGGTCAGCTTCCGCGGCCTGAACATCTGGCAGGCGGCCGTCGTGGCCATCCTCGGCTCCTTCGGCTCCTTCGCCCTGGTGGGCGCCCTCAGCATCGCGGGGAAGCGGGGCGGTGCGCCCGCCCTCACCCTCTCCCGCGCGGTGTTCGGGGTCCGCGGCAACGCCGGCCCCACGCTGGTCACCTGGATGAGCCGGCTCGGCTGGGAGACCATCAACACCACCACGGCCGCCTTCGCCCTGCTGGCACTGCTCGACGCGGCGTTCGGCATCCGGCGGAACACCGTCCTGACCGTGGTGTGTCTGCTGGTCTTCATCGGCTGCACGCTGCTGATCAGCGGTCTGGGCCACGCCACCATCATGTGGATCAACAGATGGGCCAGCTATATCTTCGGTCTGCTCAACCTGGTCGTGATCATTTTCCTCGCCACCACCGTGGACTGGGACAAGGTCTTCCACGCCCCGGTCGGGTCGGTGAGCGCGATGGTCGTGGGCGTCGGCATGATCGCCGCCGGTACCGGCATCGGCTGGGCCAACACGGGGGCCGACTACGCCCGTTATCTGCCCCGGCGGATTCCGGGCGGCAGGCTGGTGGCCGCTTCCGCCTTCGGCGCCGGTATCCCGCTGGTCGTGCTGATCTCGCTGGGTTCACTCCTGGCCGCGGGCGAGCCGAATCTCGCCTCCGCCTCCGACCCCGTCTCGGCCATCAACACGATGCTGCCGTCGTGGATGTCCATCCCGTATCTGATCGCCGCGTTCGGCGGACTGCTGCTCTCCAATCACCTGTCCGTCTACTCGGCCGGACTCACCATGATCACCCTGGGCATACGGGTCCGGCGCACCCTCGCCGTCGGCCTGGACGTGGTCGTCACCTTCGCGGGCGGGATCTACTTCATCCTGATCGCCAAGGACTTCTACGGCCCGTTCATCACCTTCCTCACCCTCCTCGCCGTCCCTATCAACGCCTGGGTGGGCGTCTTCGCGGTCGACCTGATACTCCGCCGGTCCTACGACGGCGCGGCGCTGATGGACGTCGGCCGCTCCAGCCGCTACTGGTTCCGGGGCGGGATCGCCTGGGCCGCGATGATCGCCTGGACGGCGGCCATCGTGGTGGGCCTGTTGTTCACCGAGGCGAGCACCAGTGCGACCGACGTGTGGTTCTCCGGGCCGCTGTCCCATAGCTGGATCGGGTCCAACGGGCTGGGGTGGGTGGTGACCCTGCTGCTCGCCGCCGCCGTCTACGCCGTGCTGCGCAGGTTCGACGGCACCGTCCGCGAGGAGGCGTCCGGGCAGCGACCCCAGCAGCAGGTGCTGCCCACCCCGGCCGCGCGGGAGCATTCATGAGTGGCCACGACGGCGCCCTCGGCGCCCCCGGCGAGGTGACGGGCGGCCGGCTGGTCCTGCTCGGCAACGCCATCGTCGATCTGGTGATGCGGGTGCCCGCACTGCCCGAACGCGGCGGCGACATCGTCTCCACGGACACCACCCTCACCACGGGCGGCGGATTCAACGTCCTCACCGCCGCCCGCCGCCTGGGCCTCTCCGCTGTGTACGCGGGCGCCCATGGCACCGGGCCGTTCGGCGACCGGGTGCGCGCCGACCTCGCCCGGGAAGGCGTCGACATGGTGCTGGCTCCGGTGGCCGAGGAGGACACCGGGTTCTGTGTCGCCTTCGTCGACGGCGGCGGCGAGCGCACCTTCGCCACCAGCCTCGGCGCGGAGGCCCGGCTGACCGAGGCCCACGCGACGTCCGTGCTCGCCGCGCTGCGCCCCGGCGACATGGTGCAGATCTCCGGCTACGGGCTCGCCTACCCGGTCAACGGCCCGGTCCTGGCCTCACTGGTCGCGCGGCTGCCGGAGCACATCCGGGTCTTCCTCGATCCGGGTCCCCTGGTCGACCAGATCCCGGACGAGGTGCTGGCACCCGTTCTGGAGCGCTGCGACTGGGTCAGTTGCAACCAGCGTGAGGGGCGGCTGCTGACCGGCCGGGACGACACCGAGGAGGCCGCGGCGGCGCTCGCCGCCCGGCTGGGCCCGCGCACCGGTGTGCTTCTGCGGGCCGACGCGGCGGGCTGCTGGCTGGTCCCGCCCGGCGGAGCGGCCCTGCACATCCCCGGCCGCCGGGTGACCGCGGTCGACAGCAACGGCGCGGGGGACGCCCATACGGGAGCGTTCCTGGCCCTCCTCGGCCACGGTCTCGACCCGAGCACCGCCGTACGAGGCGCCAACGCCGCCGCCGCCTTCGCGGTCACCCGGCACGGCCCCGCCACCGGACCGACCCTCGGCGAGCTGCTGGACCTCCTGGACGGCGAGCCCCTCGCGGCGCGGCTGTCCTCGGCGCTCGGGCGGTAGCCCGCCCGCGCGCTCGCGTCACGGAGGTCCCTCCCCGTGACGCGAGCGCGTCCTTCACCCGGCGGTCTCGGAAGTGTCCTGCCTGCCGGGTGTGTGCTCATCGTCGCCGAGGACGTGGTCGCGTACCGCCGTCAGGATGCGGTCCGACAGGTCGTCGCCCGCGCAGGCCCGTGCCAGGACCAACGCCCCGACCATGGTGGACAGTTCGACGAGGACGGACTCCTCGTCGGCCGCGGTGCCGCCGGACTTCCTGGCGCTTCGCTCCATCGCGTCGATCAGCTTGCGCAGACCCTCGCCGAACGCCCTCTTGAGCGGGTCGCCGGGCTCCGCGCGTGCGGCGTCCACCGCCAGCGCCGCGGCGGCGCACCCCAGCCCGGGGTTGTCGCGGTGCGGTGCGGACAGATAGGCGGCCAGGAAAGCGGCCCGGACGCCGCGGCCGCGGTCCTCGCCCGTGTCCTCGCCCTCGGGGGGTTCCTCCATGTCCGCGAGGCGTTCGGCGAACGCGGCCGAGCACGCCTGGGCGATCAGATCGTCCTTCGAGGCGAAGTGGCGGTAGAACCCGCCGTGGGTCAGACCCGCCGCCGCCATCGCCTGGGGAACGCTCACCTTGTCGGCGCCGTGGGTGCGCACCAGCTTCGCGGTGGCCGCGATCACCTGCTCGCGGTGGCGCTCGGCCTCGGCTCGGGATGCTCGGGGCATGGTCGGTACTTCCTTCTGCGTAGGTTGCCGGACTCGGGTACGGGATGCCGGTTACCGCACCGATGATATTTGCGACCCGTTATAGATGATGCTAATAATCTATTTAAGCGCGCCACGGGGACGGCGGCCTCACGGTCCGCCGCCCCTGCCGGTTCGAGCGCGCTCCGAGACGAGGAGGGTCCGACATGGTTGCGATCGATGGTTCGGTGGTGCTGGTGACCGGAGGTCAACGTGGCATCGGCAAGGCATTCGTGGAGGCATTGCTCGGGCGTGGCGCGGCGAAGGTCTACGCGACCGCGCGGAAGCCCAGCCCCAGCGAGGACCCGCGGGTCGAGGCCGTTTCCCTCGATGTCAACGATCCGGACGCGGTCGCCGCCCTCGCCGATCGGGCCGCGGATGTGAACATCGTCATCAACAACGCGGGGGTGCTGCTGCCCTCGCCGCTGCTGAAGGCGGACATGGCCGATGTGGTGGCGACGTTCGAAACGAATGTCTTCGGGCCTCTCCGGGTGGCACGTGAGTTCGCCCCGGCCCTGTCGGCGAACGGCGGCGGCGCGCTGGTGGACATGCACTCCGTGCTGTCCTGGGGCGCGGGCGCTGCCGCCTACGGCGCCTCGAAGGCCGCGCTGTGGTCGATCACGAACTCTCTCCGGATAGAGCTGGCCGAGCAGGGGACCCAGGTGGTCGGCGTGCACCTCGGGCTCGCCGACACTGACATGGCCGCCGGGATCCCGAGTCGGAAGATCTCCCCGGCCGAGGTCGCGGAGGCGGTTCTGGACGGCGTCGAGAACGGCGCCGACGAGGTGCTCGTCGACGATGTGACCCGGCAGATGAAGGCGGCGCTCGCCGGGCCGGTGGAGGGGCTCACCCTTCTCCTCGGACGCTGACCGCTCGTCGCCACCGTTCGACTTCACTCTTCCTCGAAGGAGAGAGAGCCATGCCCCTGTGGCACATCTACCATCCGGTCGACGCCTATTCCGCAGAGCAGAAGCGGAAATTCGCCGCGGACGTCACGGAGTACTACACCCAGGTCGGTCTGCCGAAGTTCTACGTCGTCACCCTGTTCCACGACGTCCCGGAGTCCTCGTTCCTGGTCGGCGGCGAGCCGTCGAACCGCACCGTCCGGGTCGTGATCGAGCACATCGCCCGCCACTTGTCGGACCCCGGCATGAGGAAGAGGTCCGTCGAGGGGCTCGACCGTGTGCTGGCCCCGCACACCCGGGATCGCGGGCTGCACTGCGAGTTCCATATCGACGAGACGCCCCGGGACCTCTGGATGATCGACGGGATGGCGCCGCCGCCCCCGCGCAGCGAAGCGGAACGGATCTGGGCGCGGGAGAACCGGCCGCTGCCGTACTGACCGGCCGCCCGCGACCGCACCAGGGCGGCGAGCGAGGCCACCGACGGCGCTCGGCGGCCTCGCGGGGAACCCATGGCTGAACGGGGGCGGGTCTGGTTGGATCACCGTATGGCCCATGCGGATACGCGGAAGATCGGGATCCTGCTGTTCCCGGACGTGGAAGAACTCGACGCCATCGGTCCATGGGAGGTGCTGTCGTACTGGACGCGCACCTTCGCCGAGGACGGGTGGCAGGTGTTCTGCCTCTCCGCCGACGGCAACCCCGTGACCTGCGCGAAGGGGCTCACCGTCGAGGCGCATCAGGCGATGGCCGACCTGCCCCCACTGGATGTGCTGCTGCACCCCGGCGGCCGGGGGACCCGGCCCCAGCTCGAGGACGAGCAGCACCTGGAGTGGGTCCGGTCCCAGCGGCGCTCGGTTCCCCTGATGACCAGCGTGTGCACGGGCTCGCTGGTCTACGCGGCGGCCGGACTGCTGGCCGGGCGGCCGGCGACCACGCACTGGGGATCGCTGGACCTGCTCGCCGAACTCGACCCGACGATCGACGTACGGCCCGAGGAGCGGTTCGTCGACGACGGTGACATGATCACCTCCGCGGGGGTCTCGGCCGGTATCGACATGGCTCTTCATCTGGTCGCCCGGCTGGCCTCGCCGGAGCGGGCACGTCAGGTGCGACGTGGCATCCAGTACGACCCGCAGCCGCCGGTGTGAGCACACCGCAACCGCCGGTGTGAGCACACCGCACCGGCACAGCGGCAGGGTCAGCCGGGGCTCGAACGGCCGTGCCGCCAGTACCCGAAGAACGCGATGTCCGGCTTCGGTACGCCGCGGTCCCGCACCAGATGGCGGCGCACCCCGGTGGCCATTCCGGCCTCCCCGGCGACCCAGGTGTAGAACCGGCCCGGCCGCAGCGACGACTTCCTGACCGCGTCGAGGGCCGGCCTGCCGGGCAGCGCGTCCGCGCCGTCCCGGGCCAGCCACCGCACCCGTACGCCTTCGGGAGCGGTGATGTCCGCGCGGATGTCGGCGGTCCCGGAAACCTCCAGGAAGACCTCCGCGGCCAGTGACGCCGGAGCGTGCTCGAGGATGGCGAGGATCGCCGGTACGGCGCTCTCGTCCCCGGCGAGCAGTTGCCATTCGGCATGAGCGGGCGGCAGATAGGTCACGCCCATGTCGAAGATGCCCGCCGGGTCTCCGGGCCGGGCGCGCCGGGCCCATGCGGCGGCCGGGGTGTCGCCGTGCAGGGCGAACTCGATGTCCACTTCGCCGAGTTCGGGCCGGGCGCGGCGGATGGTGAAGTTGCGTACCCAGGGCCTGCGTGATTTCGGCAGCAGGAGAATCTCCGCCATCCACGCCTCGCTGGAGAGCTTCGGCATTCTCAGGCTGTCCTGCCCCTCGCGGGGAAAGAACAGCCGCACGGTCTGGTCGAAACCGGTGGGCTTCAGATGCTCCAGTTCCGCGCCGCCGAGCGTGATGGTCGAGAAGCCGGGTGTCAGCGTGGTGTTCCCGCGTACCTCCAACGTGATCATTCGCCGTGATTCTGGTGTGCGCACCTTGGGCAACACGTCTTTCCTCGCCTTCCGCTCAAGTCCGCTCGCCGTGGGGTCACAGGTCCACGACGAGCCGCGGGGACAGGGCGCGGGACACACAGGCGTACATCCGGCCCGCGGGGGCGCCGATGGCGTCCCGGTGCTCGGGCTCGCCGTCGACGACGGCGATTTCGCAACTGCCGCAGACCCCTTCGCGGCATCCGGACGCCACCGGATATCCGGCGTGGGTCAGGGCGTCCAGCAGCGATTCGTCGGCCGGCACCTGAACCGTCTGCCCCGACCGCGCGCACACCGCCTCGAACGCCGTGTTGGGGGCGAACGACCTGGCCACCGGGCGGAACAGCTCCGCGTGCAGCCGTCCGGCCGGGAACGCGGCCTCGGCCGCCTCGAGCATCGGTCCGGGGCCGCAGGCATAGACCACGGCACCGGGGTTCAGTGCGGCTGCCAGAGCGGCGAAGTCCGGCCTGCCCTGCTCTCGGGTGGCGATGATCCGGACCCGATCGCCGTAGCGGGAGCGCAGTTCGTCGGCGAAGGGCATGGACGCGCGGGACTGTCCCATGTAGACGAGCGACGCCGGGACGCCCGATGCCGCCGCCGCGCGCAGCATCGGCAGGATCGGGGTGATGCCGATCCCGCCGGCCAGGAAGAGATACTCCGGCGCGGGGAGGAGCGGGAAATGGTTCCGCGGCAGCGACACGTCCAGGGTGCGGCCCTGGCGCAGAAACCGGTGGATGTACTCCGAACCGCCCCGGCTGAGGCGGTCGTGCCGCACCGCGACGCGGTAGGACTCCCGGTCCGCCGGGTCGCCGCACAGCGAGTACTGCCGGGTCAGCCAGTTCGGCAGGGCCAGGTCGATATGGGCCCCCGGCTCCCAGGGCGCCAGCGGACCGGTGGCGCCTTTCAGGACGAGGGATACGACGTCTTCGGCTACCCGCTCGATGGCGCCGACGATGGTCTGTTGCATCGCGATTCACCTTGTGCCGTGGTCAGTAGAGTTTGCGGTAGCTCTCTTCGAGAGCGTGGGTGAGCACCATCGGATCGATGTCCGTCCCCATTTGGGCGGCGGTGACCTCACCGACCGACGGCATCTCGTCGGCCAGGGCCTGGCTCGCGGGGTCCCACAGCCGGGAGCGGATCAGCGAGCGGCCGCAGTGGAAGTACGCCTCCGCCACCTCGACGACGATCGCCAGCACCGGTTCGCTGGCCTCGGTCTGCATCCGGGCGAGTACATCGGGCTCATCGGTGGGATAGCCACGGCCGTTGACCCGCAGGGTCTCCCGCATCCCGGGGATGAGGAAGAGCAGCCCGACCCCGTCGTTCTCGGCGAGATTGCGGAAGGAGTCGGCGATCTTGTTGCCGGGGCGGTCGGGAATCGCGAGCGTATGGCTGTCGAGGACCTTCACAAAGCCCGGGTAGTCGCCACGGGGCGAGCAGTCGGCGCGCCCCGCCGCGTCCGCCGTGGCCAGGGTCAGGAAGGGGGAGTGCGCGATGAAGAATCGGAAGTGCTCGTCGATATGGTCGACCTTCTTGTCCTTGACCATGGCTTCGGGATCCCCGAGCCGGGCGTGGACCTCGGCCGGCGACAGCCGTCGGGGGCGGGTGCTGGTCTGCGTCACGATGACTCCTTCCGGGAGGGGGGAGCGGCGGGCGCGCGAGGGCCGTGCCGGTCGCCTCCCGCTCCCTGCCGACGACGGTGGTTCACCGCTCCGCCGCAGTTCATGGCACCATTGTGAGTAATTACTCAGGTCTTGCGCCACTCGCTTTTCAGGCGCCGTCCAGGAGGTGCCATGACGACAGGCCGGCGCGGACTTCAGCCACGTAAACAGCCCCGCCAGGCCCGGGCCGAGCTCACCCGGCAGCGCATCCTCACGGCGGCTGCTCACGTTTTCGCCGAATACGGCTATGCCGCCGGGACCACCAACCGCATCGCCGAGCACGCGCGGATCTCGATCGGCTCGCTGTACCAGTACTACCCGAACAAGGATGCGATCCTGGCCGAGCTGGCGACCCGTCATCTCGATGCCGGGGCGGCCGCCATCCGTGAACGACAGGACGAGGAGGAGCCCGATTCCCTCGAGGAGATCCTCCGTGGTTTCGCGCGCACCGTGATCGAGAACCACCTCGACGACCCGCAGCTTCTGCGCGTCATGGGCGAACAGGCCCCGCGCTCACCGGAGTTGTTCGAGAAGATCGCCCGCCAGGAGCGGGAGCGGGTCGCCTACACCCAGGAGTTGCTCGAGCGCCATCCCGAGGTGCGGGTCGAGGACACCTATGTCGCCGCCCGGCTCACCGTGTCCACGATCGAGCTCGTCGTCCATGTGCTCATCGCCGCGCCCGAGTCGATCGACACCACCCGGCTGGAGAACGAACTCGTCGCGATGCTCACCCGCTACCTCACGGCCGCACCGTCCGCGGCCGTGGCACCTCCGGCGCGCGAGGGCGGCTGACGCGGGGCCACCGGGACGACGGACGGGGACCTGGCGGGCCAGGTCCCCGTACGTCCCTCTCGGTGCGGTCGAACCGCGGGTGTCAGTCGAGCGTGAGGGTGGGCTTGCGCAGGTCCATCCATGTGGCAAGGTCGAGGGCGCGTTCGATGATGGCGCGCTGCTGGGTGGTGATGTCCTCCGCCGGTGCGGCGATCGCCTCCTTCAGCGTCTCGGTGCGGCACAGTTCGAGGGCCTGGTGTCCCGAGGTGATGAGGTCGCCCGCCTGCTGCTTGATGGCGGAGAGATAGGCGGGGTCGAAGCTGCCGGGGTAGCCGCTCTTCTTGCGGTTGGCCACGGACTCGGGCAGCACATCGCGGGTGGCCTCGCGCAGGATGCTCTTCTCCCGCCCGTCGAATGTCTTCAGCGACCAGGGGGTGTTGAAGACATAGGAGACGAGGCGGTGGTCGCAGAACGGCACCCTGACCTCCAGGCCGACGGCCATGCTCATCCGGTCCTTGCGGTCGAGCAGGGTGTTGACCATGCGGGTGAGATGCAGATAGCAGACCTGCCGCATGCGCTTCTCCAGGCCGGTCTCGCCGTCCTTGAGGGGGACTTCGCCCAGGGCGCTGAGGTAGTGGTCATGGAGGTAGGTGTCCAGGTCGAGCTTCTCGGTGAGGTCCTGGGACAGCAGGCTCTTGGTGTCGCCGAGCGTCAGCCCTCCGGCGAGCCACGGGAAGGTGTCGGCCTCGCGCCGCTCGTCGTGGAACCACGGGTAGCCGCCGAAGACCTCGTCCGCCGACTCGCCCGACAGGGCCACGGTCGACTGTTCGCGAACGGCCTTGAACAGCAGATAGAGCGAGTTGTCCCGGTCACCGAGCCCGGTGGGCAGATCCCTGGCGGCGATGGCCGCCTGCCGCACGGCCGGGTCGGACAGGGCGGAGCCGTCGAGCATGATGTCCCGGTGGTCGCATTTCACATGCTCGGCCACGGCGTGCACATAGGGGGTGTCCACGCTGGGCGCCACGTCGATCGCGCGGAAGTTCTCCGCCTGCCCGGGGAAGTCCACGGCGAAGCTGCGGACGGTCTCGCCGTGCTCGCCGAGCTTGCGGGCGGCGAGCGAGGTCATCGCCGAGGAGTCGAGACCCCCGGAGAGCAGGGTGCAGCGGGGCACATCGGCGACGAGCTGCCGGGCGATGATGTCCTCCAGCAGCTCCCGCACATGGGCGACGGTCGCGTCCTGGTCGTCGGTGTGCTCGGAGACCTCCAGGCGCCAGTACGCCTGCTCGCGAAGTCCATTGCGGTCGACGACGGCGATATGGCCGGGGCGCAGCTCCCTCATTCCCTTCCAGATCGCATGCCCCGGTGTCTTGGCGAAGGAGAAGATCTCCCGCAGCCCGTCCATGCCGATCTCGGGGGCGGCGAGCGGGTTGGCGAGGATGGCCTTGGGCTCGGATCCGAAGAGGACGCCGTCGTCGGTCTCGTAGTAGTAGAACGGCTTGATGCCCATCCGGTCCCGGACCATCACCAGCTTCTCGGCGCGGGAGTCCCAGATGGCGAAGGCGTACATGCCGTTCAGCTTCTCGGTGAGGGATTCGCCCCATTCCACATAGCCGCGCAGGACGACCTCGGTGTCGGAGTCCGTGGTGAAGCCATGGCCCCTGCGGCGCAGTTCGTCGCGCAGTTCGGTGAAGTTGTACGCCTCACCGGAGTAGACCATGCTCACGGGACCGTCGGGGGTGTCGACGGTCATGGGCTGTGCCCCGCCGGGCAGGTCGATGACGGCCAGCCTGCGGTGGCCGAGCGCGGCCTTGCCGGTCACCCACGCTCCGGCCGCGTCCGGGCCTCGGCAGGCCATCGTCTCGGTCATGGCGTCGAGGACCTGGCGATGGGAGGTCAGATCGCGGCGGTAGGAGACCCATCCGGTGATGCCGCACACAGTGATCATCCCTTTCACTCAGCAGAGATGGTTGCCTGTGAAAACCATCTACCTCTCCGGAGGCGGATCGCTACCGGGCGCAGTCCCCTGGGGGAGTGGTATTTCTCACTGGTAAATTCCTGTTAATGGTAAGTTTCGCGGTGGTCGCTGGCCGAAAAGAGTCGCCCACTAAATTCCCATTTTACAGCCGATATCCACGTCGCAATTCATAAGCGAAACGCCGGCCGTATACGAAAGAGGTCCGGGCCCGGCGAGCTGAGGCTCCTTCACCCGCGACCGTTCCTCGACAGGCTCCCTCCCGGTCGCCGTCGGGGGTGCTGGGTTCCGCCATGAGCTGGGGGGTTACCATATGAGCGCCACCTAGCTCGAAAGATGGATTTGTGACTCTCAACGAGGACTCGTTCACCAACTGGAAGCACCGCGAGGAGATCGCGGAGTCGATGATCCCCGTCATCGGGAAGCTGCATCGGGAGCGGGACGTCACGGTCCTGCTGCACAGCCGCTCCTTGGTGAACAAGTCGGTCGTCAGCATCCTCAAGACCCACCGATTCGCCCGCCAGATCGCCGGTGCGGAACTCTCGGTCACCGACACCCTGCCCTTCCTGAAGGCGCTCACCGCGCTCGACCTGGGCCCCTCCCAGATCGACATCGGCATGCTCGCCGAGACATACCGAGCCGACGACCGCGGTCTGTCGGTGGCGGAGTTCACCGCCGAGGCCGTCGCCGGTGCCACGGGCGCCAACAAGATCGAGTGCCGTGAGGGGCGCGATGTCGTCCTCTACGGGTTCGGCCGCATCGGCCGCCTCGTCGCCCGCCTGCTCATCGAGAAGGCCGGGTCCGGCAACGGGCTGCGGCTGCGCGCCATCGTCGTCCGCGGGGGCGGCGGCCGGGCCGGCGAAGATCTCGTCAAGCGCGCCTCGCTGCTGCGCCGCGACTCCATTCACGGCCAGTTCCAGGGCACGATCACCGTTGACGAGGCGAACAGCGCGATCGTCGCCAATGGCAACGAGATCAAGGTGATCTACGCCGACGACCCGACGGCGGTGGACTACACGGCGTACGGCATCAAGGACGCCATCCTCATCGACAACACCGGCAAATGGCGCGATCGAGAAGGGCTCTCGAAGCATCTGCGCCCCGGTATCGACAAGGTGGTGCTGACCGCGCCGGGCAAGGGCGATGTGCCCAACATCGTCCATGGCGTCAATCACGACACGATCAAGCCGGATGAGCAGATCCTGTCCTGCGCGTCCTGCACCACCAACGCGATCGTCCCGCCGCTGAAGGCGATGGCCGACGAGTACGGCGTCCTGCGCGGCCATGTGGAAACCGTCCACTCGTTCACCAACGACCAGAACCTGCTGGACAATTACCACAAGTCCGACCGCCGCGGCCGCTCGGCGCCGCTCAACATGGTCATCACCGAGACCGGTGCCGCCTCCGCCGTCGCGAAGGCCCTGCCCGACCTCGAGGCGAAGATCACCGGCAGCTCGATCCGCGTCCCGGTGCCGGACGTCTCGATCGCCATCCTCAATCTGCAACTCGCCCGCGAGACCAGCCGCGAGGAGGTCCTGGACTATCTGCGCGATGTGTCCCTGACCTCGCCGCTCAAGCGCCAGATCGACTTCACCAGCGCCCCCGACGCGGTCTCCAACGACTTCATCGGCTCGCGCCACGCCTCGATCGTCGACGCCGGTGCCACCAAGGTCGAGGGCGACAACGCGATCCTCTACCTGTGGTACGACAACGAGTTCGGCTACTCCTGCCAGGTCATCCGCGTCGTCCAGTACGTCTCCGGAGTGGAGTACCCGACCTACCCGGCCCCGGTGGCCTGATACCCGGCCGACGACGGCCTCGGCGGGCTCGGCGGGCTTCCCGCCGGCCCGCCTAGCCCTCCGCTCCGGGCTCGTCGGTCAGCAGCCGTGCGATGCCCGCCGGCCCGAAGACGTCCCGCGTGGCGAGGGCGAACCCACCGTGGAGCCCGGAGCGGCCCTTGAGCTGTTCGCGGTGATGGTCAGCTTGCGGGTGGCCAGCGGGAGGGCGCGCTGGTACACGGCGGCTCGTACGGCGGAGACGAGGTCGTCGCGGAGTTCGCTCAGCGGACCGGCCAGGATGATGCTGCGCGGATTGAACATATGGACCAGTACGGCGACCACCTCCCCGACCTCCGTGGCCGCCTGGCGTACGGCGTGCAGTGCGGCCGGGTCGCTGTCGGCGACACGCTGGGCGAGCACCCGGGTGCCGTGCAGCGGGTCGTCGTCGGTCGACTCGGGGATGCCGAGGGGCAAGGCGTCCCAGGCCAGTTGGGGCGCGATGCTGAGCGACGCCTTCACCAACATCTACAACGCCCCCATGCCGCTGGTGTGGCCGGGCGCCGCGATGGGCCTGACCATTCTGGCCTCCAGCCTGCTGGGCAACGCGGTGCGCGACGCGCTGGACACCACCGAGCGCCCGGCGGTGAACAAGCGCCGTAGGCGCCTGGCGCGGATAAGCGCACCGGCCGCCGATTACCCCGCGGACCGCCTCCTCACCGTGGCGGGGCTGCGCGTCGGCTATCCGAAGCCCGGCGGCGAGAAGACAGTGGTCGACGGGGTGGACCTCACCGTGGCACGCGGTGAAGTCCTCGGCCTGGTGGGCGAGTCCGGATCGGGCAAGAGCCGGACGGCGTTCTGCGTCCTCGGCCTGCTGCCGGACGACGCCGAGGCGACGGCCGACCGGCTGACCTTCGACGGGCAGGATCTGCTGGGCATGGACACCGCCGCGCTGAACCGCCTTCGCGGCCACGGCATCGGATACGTCCCCCAGGAGCCCATGTCCAACCTCGACCCGTGCTTCCGGATCGGCTTCCAGCTCGTGGAGCCCATGCGCACCCACCTCGGGCTGTCCCGGGCCGCGGCGCTGGACGTCACCGTCCAGGCCGAGGTGCTGGACCTGATGCGCTCCCTCCAGCAGGAGCACGAGATGGGGATGATCCTTGTCACCCATGACTTCGGCGTGGTAGCCGACATCTGCGACCGGGTCGCGGTGATGCGCGGCTGGCGGATCGTGGAGACGGCGCCGATGCGGCAGATCTTCGCGGCGCCCGAGCATCCGTACACCCGCACTCTCCTGGACTCGACGCTGGACGGCGGGCCGGTCCGCGGCGGACTCTGCGCCCACTCCGGTGCCGATGAACCTCTCAAGGGGGCCACATCATGACCGCTCCGCTCCTCGAACTCGACGACGTCGTGGTGGAGTACCCCGGAAAGGGCCGCGGCCGCAATCCCTTCCGCGTCCTGCACGGCATCTCCCTGACCATCGCACCGGGCGAAACCCTCGGCCTGGTCGGCGAGTCCGGCTCCGGCAAGACCACACTGGACCGGGCCGTCCTCGGTCTGGCGCCCGTCACCGGCGGCGAGATCCGGTACGGCGGAAGGGCCATCTCCCGGCTCGGCAAGCGGGAGCGGCGGGCGCTCAGCGAGGACATCCAGGTGGTCTTCCAGGACCCGTTCACCTCACTGAACCCGGCCATGACGGTCCTGGACATCCTCACCGAGCCCCTGCTGGTGACCGGCGTCGCCCGGCGCGACGCCGAACAGCGCGTGCGCACCCTGCTCGACCGGGTGTATCTCCCGCACGACGCGGTCCACCGGCTGCCCCGGGAGTTCTCCGGCGGCCGGCGCCAGCGGATCGCCATCGCGCGCCCTGTGCCGGGACCCCCGGCTGATCGTCTGCGACGAACCGGTCAGCGCCCTCGACCTGACGACCCAGGCCCGGGTGCTCGACCTGTTCACCGAGATCCAGGAGGCGACGGGCGTGGCGTATCTCTTCGTCACCCACGACCTGTCGGTGGTCCGGCACATCAGCCACCGGGTGGCCGTGCTGTACCGTGGCGACATCGTGGAGACGGGCACCGCCGCCCAGGTCACCGAGCGTCCGGAACACGCCTACACACGGCTGCTGCTGCTGCTGCTGCTGGCGGCGCCGGTGCCGGACCCCGACCGGCAGGCGCGGCGCCGGGCCGAACGGCTGAAGGAGGCCGCCTCATGACCTTCCGCACCCGGGGACTCGACGGGGTTCGCCGACGGGCCCGCTGAGATGACCCTCGTCTACATCCTGGACGACGACGAGGAGCTGGGCGAATCGCTCGCCTGGCTCCTCGAGTCGGTCGGCATCCGCTCGGAGCGGTTCCGGGACGCCCACGCCTTTCTGCGCTCCTACGACCGCGACCGGCCCGCCTGCCTGGTCCTGGACGTGCGCATGCCCGAGCTGAGCGGGTTCGACGTACAGCAGTTGCTGAACGAGACGGGCGCGCCGCTGCCCGTCGTCTTCGTCTCCGCGCACGGCGACATCCGGATGTCGGTGCGCGCCCTTCAGAACGGCGCGGTCGACTTCCTGGAGAAGCCGTACGACCCCCAGCACATGCTGGACGTCGTGCAGGCCGCGCTCCGCACCGCGCGGGAGCGCTTCGAGCGGGCCGCCGGCCGGCGGGAGCTGCGGACGAGCCTGGACCGGCTGACCGCCCGCGAACGGGAGGTGCTCGCGCTGTCCGTCGACGGAGTGCCGAACAAGCGCATCGCCACCCGGCTCGGCATCAGCACCAAGACCGTCGATGTGCACCGGGCCCGGATCCGGGAGAAAACCGGCGCCGAGAGCATCGCGGCCCTTGTGCACGACATCCTCCGGCTGGGGCTGCGGCCCACGGCGGACCGATGAGGGACCCGGCCGTGGACCGTCTTGCGCCATCCGGCTTCCAGACGCTGATGCAGGCCCTGAAGTACTGCGTCCTGCTGCACGACGCCCGGACCTACGACATCCTCTGGGCCAACCGGGCCGCCTGCGAACTGCTCGGCTGGACCGTCGATGAGCTCAGGCCCCTCAAGGCACCGGACATGAGCAAGAACTCCCTCCAGTACAGCCGGGCGCTCGGGCACCGCTGGCTCGGGCAGGCGGCGGAGCACGGCATCAGCGCCACCGAGTGGTGCTACCGGTCCAAGAGCGGCGAGGAGATCCTCACCGAGGCCATCGCCATCCGCGTCGCCCTGCCCGCGCGGACGGTGGTGATGGTGCAGTTCCGGGACATCGCCGAGGAGAAGGCGGTCCGGCGCGATCTGTTCCGCACCGAGAGCAGGCTGCGGGCCTTTCTGAGCGGCCTGGCCGAGGGGATCGTCGTCCTCGACGACACCGACCGGGTGGTCTTCGCCAGCGAATCCGCGGCCAGGCTGCTCGGCGGCGACCTCCACGGGGCGGACTTCACCGGCTACTGCCGCGACGGGACCGTACCCGACCGCGAGGGCCGCTACCGGTTCGCCGCACCCGGCGATGAGCCCCGCTGGTACGCGGCCACCTGCCAGTACATCGAGATCGAGAGCGATCTGCACGGCCGGATGCTGCTCTTCTACGACATCACCGACCGGGTCCGCGCCGAGGAGGAGCACCGCCGCGACACCCAGCGCCTGGACCATCTGGCCCGCAACAACGCCATGGGCGACATGGCGATGGCCATCGCCCACGAGGTGAGCCAGCCGCTCGCGGCCGCGTACAACTTCGTCGAAGGGGCACGGGGCCGGCTCGGACGCGGCGACGAGAGCGTGGCCTGGGGGCTGGACAACGCCGTACGGCAGATCGAGCGGGCCCGGACCATCCTGGCCAGCCTGCGCAGCTATGTCGGCCGCCTGGAACAGTCCGAGCAACGAGCCGACCTCAACGCGATCGTGCGCGACTGCGCGTACTTCATCGAACTGCGCGCCCAGGAACACGCGGTGACCGTCGCATGCGACCTCACCGCCGAGCCGCTGCCGGTGCGCTGCGAGAACGTGCTCATCGGACAGGTCGTGATGAACCTCGCCTTCAACGCGGTGGACGAGATGGCCGGCCGGCCGGAGGCGGAACGCAGGGTGCGGATCACCACCCGGCGCGGCGAGGACGGGTCCGCCGTGCTCGCCGTCGAGGACTGGGGGAACGGCCCGCCCGCGGAGGACCGGCTCTTCGACGGTGTCTTCACCTCCAAGGAGAACGGCAGCGGTATCGGCCTCGCCCTCAGCCACCGCATCATCACCCGCCACGGCGGCCGGATGGACGTCCACGCGAACCAGCCGCGCGGCGCGGTTTTCCGGTTCACGCTGCCCGCCGACGGGGCGGGGCGGGTAGGGGAAATCCCCTAGCGGAAGCATCCAACTCCCCATTGAGGCCGCTGAGCGGCCGCGCCTAGCGTGATGACAAGGCGGGCGGGAGAACCGCCCGGCAACGCGAGGAGATTCGCTCATGACGCAGACGCTGGATGCCGCCGCCGCGGCGGCCGCGGGGCGGTCGCCCTCCGGATCGGCGTTCGACCGGGCGCTGGACGTGGTCGCCCGGCGGCGCGCCGAATTCGAGGAGATGGGGCATGTTCCGCGCGATGTGATCGAGGAATTCAAGGCCGCGGGAATCTACCGGGCGAGCGCCCCGAGCCGATTCGGCGGCGAGGCCCTTCCGCCCGCCGCGTTCCTCCGTCTCATCGAGCGGATCTCGGTCGTCGACGGCTCGGCCGGCTGGGTCGCCAGCTTCGGCTCGTCCCTGGTCTACCTGGCGGCGCTGCCGCTCGATACCCAGGCCGAGCTGTACGCCGACGGGCCCGATGTGGTCTTCGCCGGGGGACTGTTCCCGGTGCAGCCCACCGAGCGGGTCCCGGGCGGTCACCGGGTCGCCGGCCGCTGGAAGTTCGCCAGCGGCTGCAAGGGCGCGGACGTCTTCGGCGTGGGCATCAAGGGCGGTCAGGACCGGGGTGGCCGGCCGCTCACCGCCGTGCTGCGGCCCGAGCAGGTGGAGATCGTCGAGAACTGGGACGTCATCGGCATGCGTGGCACCGGAAGCCACGACCTGGTGGTGGACGGGGCCGTCGTCCCCGAGGACTGGACCTTCGTCCGCGGCGGCGAACCCACCGTGGACGAGCCGCTCTACCGCTACCCGACCGTCCCGTACGCCGCCCAGGTGCTGGCCGTCGTCGGCCTCGGGGTGGCGCGGGCCGCGCTCGACCATGTCATCGCCCAGGGCGGCCGCGCGAGCTATACGGGTGCCCCGAAACCCGCCGAGCGCGCCACCTATCGCATCACGGTCGGCCAGGCCGAGGCCCAACTCCGCTCCGCGCGGGCCTACTTCTACGAGACCACCGAGGAGGTGTGGGCCACCGTGGCGGCCGGGGACCCGGCGAGCCCCGGACAGACCAGCGCGCTGCGGCTCGCCTCCGCCCACCTCGCGAAGACCTCCTTCGAGGTGGTCCGCGCCGCCTACCAGCTCGGTGGCATCGCCGCCATCGCCGACGGCAGCCCCATGCAACGCTATCTGCGCGACGCCTCGGTCGTCCCCCAGCACGCCTTCCTTCAGGAGGGCATGTACGACGGCGCGGGCGCGGTCCTCATGGGCGTCCAGCCCTTCCCCGGCTACCTCTGAACTCCCGGCCACCTCTGAACTCCCGGCCACCTCTGAACCCCCGGCCACCTCTGAACCCCCCGGCCACCACCTCTGCCCCCGGCTACCTCGAAAGGCGGGACATCCATGCCCGAATCCCCCGAGACACCCCTGCGCGTGCTGTTCTGCATCGGCGTCAACCAGAACTTCTTCGATCTGCCCACGGGCCAGGGCAAGGCCGTCTGGGACGGCTTCACCTCCATGCTCTCGCGGCTCTACGCACTGCCCGGGGTGAGCGTCCTCGGCACCATCGACGACGACCAGCACATGGTCGGCCCCTCCGCCTCCTGGCCCTGGACCAGCTACGTGCTCGCCGACGTGGTCGACCAGCCGACGGTCGCCGCCGCCTGCAACCTCTTCCGCACCGTCCAGGTCGGCGAGCACGGCCTGTGGCGCTATATGAAGATCGAGGCGCGTCTCGGCCGCCCGCTGCCCGAGCCGGAGGCCGGCCGATGACCACCGAGAACGTCCGCGTCGCCCTGGTGACGGGAGCGGCGGGCGGCCTCGGCGCCCACATCGCCCGCCGGCTGTGCGCCCAGGGCTACCGTGTCGCCCTCACCGACCTGGACGAGGCGGGCGCCGTGCAGGCCGCGGCGGATCTCGATCCGGAAGGCCACGCCACCACCGGGCTCGCCCTGGACGTACGCGACAAGAACGCCTTCGCGGCCGTCCGCGATCAGCTCGTCGACCGCTGGGGCGCCGTCCATGTGCTGGTCAACAACGCCGCCCTGACCAAGGCCGAATCGCTGATGGACATCAGCTCCGAGAGCTTCGACCGGATCGTGTCCACCAACCTCAACGGCGCCTTCTTCGGCTGCCAGGTCTTCGGCGCCTACTTCGCCGAGCGGGGGTATGGGCGCATCGTCAACATCGCCTCCCTCGCCGGTCAGAACGGCGGCTCGGGGACCGGTGGGCACTACGCGGCGGCGAAGGGGGGAGTGGCCACCCTGACGAAGGTGTTCGCCCGCGAGCTCAGCTCGCACGGGGTGACGGTGAACGCCATCTCTCCTGGCCCCCTGGACCTGCCCGTGGTCCGCGACATCATTCCGCCGGACAAGATCGACGCCTTCGAACGCGCCATCCCCGTAGGGCGGTTGGGACGCCCGGAGTTCATCGCCGACATGGCCGTGCTGCTCGCCGCCGACCACGCGGACGCGGTCACCGGCGCGTGCTGGGACGCCAACGGCGGCCTGTACATGCGCTGACGCTCACCTCAGGGCACCGCGACCGCTCGAGCGAATCCGAACCGAACCAGGAGAGGAGGGGCACCGCCGTGACCCCCGACCCGTCCCAGTTCCGGGAGGCGATGGCGCATCTCCCGGCGGCCGTCAACATCCTGACCACCGACGGCCCGAACGGCCGCTGTGGCATCACCGTCAGCGCGGTCTGCTCCGTGACCGACGATCCGCCGACCGTTCTGGTCTGCGTCAACCGCGGCAGCGCCATGCACGATGTGTTCCGGGCCAATGGAAGGGTCTGCGTCAATGTGCTCGGCGGCGCCCAGCAGGAACTGGCCCTGCACTTCGCCGGGGCCACGAAGGTGCCGATGGCCGAGCGCTTCACCTGGGACGTCTGGGACCGCGCCCACGATGTGCCGGTCCTGAAGGACGCCCTGGTGAGCGCCATCGGCACGATCACACACGCCGTCCCCATGGGCTCCCACAGCGTGCTCTTCGTCGACATCGAGCGGATCCGCACCCACTCGGGCGGCCAGAGCCTCGTCTACTTCAACCGCGCGTTCCACCGTCTCGACGCCACCCCCCTGATACCGGAAGGCACCCGGTCCTGAACCCGATGACGCGGTGGGGTACCGCATGGTCCCGTCCGGCCCTCGTGGCCGGACGGGACCACGGCGTCAGACGGTGGTCTTGGCCGTCGTGGCGCGCGATCGGGCGCTCGGGACGGCGGCCGCACGGGCGCGCAGCCGTTCCAGTGGGGTGGGCGGCAGTGCCCGCGCGGACCCCCGTGCGTAGTAGCGCTCGACGTAGAACTGTCCCACGCTCAGTACGGTGGTGACCGCGATGTACCAGAGGGTGGCCACCATGAGCAGCGGGATGACCTGGTAGCTCTGGTTGTAGACCAGTTGCACCGAGTACAGCAGGTCGTGCACGGCCAGCACGCTGACGATGCTGGTGCCCTTGAGCGTGCCGATCAGCATGTTTCCCGCGGTCGGCACGATGGAACGCATCGCCTGCGGAATGACGATCCGGCGCAGTGTGCGCCGTTTGCCGAGCCCGAGTGCCTGGGCGGCCTCGGTCTGGCCGGAGTCCACGGACAGGATGCCGCCGCGTATCACCTCGGCGGCGTAGGCGGCCTCGTGCAGGGTCAGGCCGATGACGGCGGTGAGGGTGGGGCCGAGCAGGTTGACCGTCTTGACGGTGACGAACTGCGGGCCGAACGGGACGCCGAGGCCGAGTGTCGGGTACAGAGCGCCGATGTTGAACCAGAACAGCAACTGCACCAGCAGCGGAGTGGCGCGGAAGATCCACACATAGCCCCAACTCAGTATGGACAGCACGGGGTTGGTGGACAGCCGCATCACCGCCAGCGGGATGCCGAGCAGAAACCCGAGCACCATCACCGCGCCGGTCAGCCACAGGGTCAGCAGCAGTCCGTCCAGCACGGCGCGGGTGGTGAAGTACCGGCCCACCACGTCCCACTGGAAAGCGTCATTGCGCGCAACGGAGTTGACCACCATCGCGAAGACCAGGAGCGCGGCGGCGGCGGTCAGCCGGCGCCCGATGCGTCGGCGCGGCACGATCCGCGGCAGGTCACCGGGACCGGGGACGCCCGTCTCGGGGCGCTTGTCGACGGGAACGGGCACCGCGTCGGGAGCGGTGGTACGGGAAGGCGTGGCCATCGGGAAGCTCTCCGGGTGAGGGGGCACGGGCGTCGGCGACAGTCCGGCGGGACGCGCACACGAACACCCGAGAAGGCGGTACGCGGGTACGGTGCGGCCGGGCTCGGCGTCATCACGCTCACCGCGTCCCTCAACGCGGCCGGAAGGGCCTCCGCGCGCGGCGGGCCCGTCCGTCATCGATCTTATGTGCCCAGCGCATGCGTCTGTCAAGAACACATGGGAACCGGTGAACACATGGGAACCGGTCAACGCCGGTCCGGTATGCGGGCGGTGGTTGACGAGAGGCGTTGTGTACTGCCTAATTGCTCCCATGAATACCGAGCAGCGTCTGGTCACCCGTGGCCACATCGACTTCGGTCGGGTGTGGTCGGCCGCATGTTGCGCCTGACTCGGCAGCGGGCTGTCTGACCGGCCCTTCCCTCCCTCGGTGACCCCGTCGCGGGCCGAGCTCTCTCGTCGTATCACCGCCGTACGCGGGCGCTGAGCCGCGTTCGGACACGGCCCTGCGAGCGCCCGGACACACGCTGCCGCCACCCCTTCCCGACGCCCCGGCGTCGTCACGCCTGCTCCAGCCAGTGGCATTTCCCCAATGCCGTCACATACGGCCATGCGAAGGCCATTCCGGCCTGTCCGCGTGCTCCCCCTGTCCTCCCGAAAGGCCATTTCCATGCCCGTGGAATTCCTCGGCATCGCCGCGACCCATGACGGTTCCGAGACCACAGCGCGCTCCGGTGGCGCATTCGACAAGGAGTACACACTCCGGCTTGCCAGGGCCCACGAGGACCATGGCTGGGACCGGGTGCTGTTCGCCTACGGATCCGGATCGCCCGACCCCGCGCCGGCCGCCGCGTACATCGCGAGCAGGCTGGACAGGCTCCAGATCCTGCTCGCCCACCGGCCCAACGTCTCGTATCCGACCTTCGCCGCCAAGACCTTCGCCACTCTCGACCAGATCAGCGAGGGGCGGCTGACCGTGCACTTCATCACCGGCGGCAACGACCACGAGCAGGGCCGTGAGGGCGACACGCTCACCAAGGACCAGCGCTACGCCCGCACCCGCGAGTACATCCAGATCGTCAGGAAGATCTGGACCACTCACGAGTCCTTCGACCACGAGGGCGAGCACTACCGCTTCCGTGACTTCGTCAGTGACGTCTTCCCGGCCCAACAGCCCCGCCCGGACATCTCGTTCGGCGGATCGTCTCCCGCCGCGTACGCCGCGGGAGGCGCCGAAGCCGACATCTACTGCCTGTGGGGCGAGCCCCTGGAGAAGACCGCCGAGCAGATCGAGGCGGTGAAGGCCGCCGCGAAGGCCGCGGGCCGTACCGACATCCCGCGCATCCAGGTGGCGTTCCGCCCGATCATCGCCCCGACCGAGGAACTGGCCTGGGAGAAGGCCCGCCGTACGGTGGGCGCGATCGAGGCCCGCAAGGCGAGCGGCGAGCCGGTCACCAGGCGCCACACCGGGCAGGCACACCCGCAGAACTCCGGCTCACAGCGGCTGATCGCCATCGCCGAGGCGGGGGAGCGCTACGACCGCGCGCTGTGGACGCCGACCGCCGCGGCGACCGGTGGGGCGGGCAACTCCAACGCCCTGGTCGGCACCCCCGAGACGGTCGCCCGGGCACTGCTCGACTACTACGACCTCGGCGTCGACATCCTGTCCGCCCGCGGCTACGACCTGCTGGGCGACGCCATCGACTTTGGCCGGCACGTGATCCCGATCGTCCGCGAGGAGGTCGCCAAGCGTGATGCCGAGCGTGCGGCGCGTGGCTCGCAGACCCTGGCCGCCGTGCGCGGATGACCTCCGTCGCACGCCCACACGGATATCCCCATCGCCGCCATCAGGGCGCGGAACGGAAAGGCCCCCAGCCTGTGAACCACCCCGGGACCAGAACTCGGCCGCGCATCGCCGCGCTGACGCTGCTGTCACTCCTGGCGCTGACCGCCTGCGGTGGCTCCGGCGGCACGGACGGCACAACGCCGGCGGGCGCCCAGGCAGCTCCCGCGCCGACCGACGACCCGGTGGCCGCCGTACGGAAGGTGGACTCCGTCGCCGCCCTGCTGCCCGCCGACGTCGCCAGATCCGGCACCCTGAGGATGGGCAGCTCGATCGGGTTCCCGCCGGGCGCCTACTACCCGAACGGCCCGGACAAGAAGCCCGCGGGCCAGGACATCGACATCGCCGACGCGGTGGCCAAGGTGCTCGGTGTCGGGCTGGAACGCCAGGACGCCTCCTTCGAGACGATCCTGCCCGCCCTCGGCAGCGGCAAGTTCGACGTGGGCACCGGCAACTTCGGCGTGACCGCCGAGCGTCTGAAGACCATCGACTTCGTCACCTATATCAACGACGGCCAGGGCTTCGCGGTCAAGAAGGGCGGCACGGCGCTCAGCCGGAAGGTCAGCGATCTGACCGAGCTGTGCGGGCTGACCATCGGCACCGGGGCCGGCACCACCTTCGAGGCGACCCTTACCCGGCAGAAGGGGGTGTGCGCCAAGGCCGGGAAGAAGCCGTACGACGTGAAGGTCTACGCGGAAAACGGGGCCGTCCTCACGGCCCTGCAACAAGGCCGCATCGACGTCGTCATGTCCACCATCAACGGACTGCGCTACCAAGCGGCCCAGTCCGCCGCCCATACCTCCTTCCTCGGCGAGTACCACCGCCTCGACGTCGGTTTCGCCTTCAAGAAGGGCTCCCCGCTCACCCGCGCCTTCCAGGCCGCCGTCAACGAGTTGATCGAGAACGGCAGCTACGCCCGGATCCTCAAGAAGTGGGGCACCAGCGCCTCCGCGATCGACGCGTCGCGGATCAACCCGCCCGAACACACCCAAGGGTGAACAAGGACCCGACGAGGGGATCCTCACGGATTCGCCGTCGCCACGCTGCCACTGCCACCGCCTCGTCCGCCTCGTCCGGAGTCGGGCGCGCGGTGGGCTACTGGCCGCGCCTTGCCGGCGCTGCTGCGAAGCGGTCTCGTACCGGGGCGGCTCCGGAACAGGGTTTCACCGTTGACGCCCGGTGACGAAATGATCAACCAGCTCATTTGATCTGGTCGTTGACCCGGCGGGCGAGTTCGCCGAGGGGCTGCGCCCGGTTGCCGCGGGACAGCGGCCGGGCGCCGAAGCGGGCCGCGGTGTCCGGGTCGGCCACCGTGAGGACACGACAGCCAGGGGACATCAGGGTGGACACCGTGTCCAGCGCATCGCCGCCCACCAGGTCCAGCACGGCGTCGGCCCCCTGAGGAAGCGCGGTGGCCAGCCGGTCCGCGGTGTCATCGCCGTCGTACGGAACGGGCGTGGCGCCCAGGGACGCCACGAGCGCGTCACGCAGGGCGTTGGCGAGCAGGCCGAGCGTCGCCACGGTGATCACGATCGTCAGGCCGGGAGCCACCAGCAGCGAGGGCTTGGTGTACAGATTGGCGAACGCCTCGTTGAGCATCGCGCCCCAGCTCGCCTGCCCGGCCGAGCCGAGGCCGAGGAATTCGATGCCCGCCTGGATGACGACGGCCACGCCGAACATCTGCGCCGACTGGATGATGGTGGGTGCCTGTACCACCGGCAGGATGTGCCGCCGCACGATGCGGGCGTCGCCGAGTCCGCTGACGCGGGCGGCGTCGACGTACAGCTCCTCGCGCATCGAGGTGACGGAGGCCCGCACCAGGCGGAAGACACCGGGGGCGAGGATGAGGCCGAGCATCGCCATCGTCGCATTGGTGTCGGGGCCGATCGCGGCGATGGAGACCAGCAGCACCATGATGGCGGGCGCGGCCATGACGAGACTCGCCACCCAGCTCACGACGGCGTCGAGTCGGCCACGGTAGTAGCCGGCGAGCAACCCGGCCGGAACACCGATCAGCAGGGCGACCGCCACGGCGATGAACCCGCCCAGCAGGCTGACCCGGCCGCCGTACAGCAGCCGTGCGAGCACATCCCGTCCGACGCTGTCGGCGCCGAGGAGGTGACCGCCGCCGGGCGGGGCGAAGGCGTCGTCCAGGGTGGAGCGGGTGGGGCCGGCCGAGGTGAGCAGCGGCGCGAACACACTGGCCGCGACGATGAGGGCCAGCAGGACCAGGCACACCACCGCCACCCGGTTGTGCGGCAGACGGCTCAGCGGATGGCCGCGCCGGCGGGCGGTGCCCGGAGCGGGGTCGAGGGTGCCGCGGGTGTCGCGGCGTGCGGATTGCGTCATCGGACACGAACCTTCGGATTGAGCCGGCCGTAGGCGAGGTCCACCAGCAGGTTGACCGCCACGACGATGAGGACGAGGTAGACCACGACGCCCATGACCAGCGGCGTGTCGCCGTTGACGGTCGCCGTCACCGCGGCGGAGCCCACTCCGGGAAGTCCGAAGACCTTCTCGATGACGACGGCGCCGCCGACCAGGGAGATGAACTGAAGGGAGAGCACGGTCAGTGCCGGGGGCGCCGCGTTGCGCAGCACATGCCGGAAGAGCACCCGCCGCTCGCTCATGCCCCGGCTGCGCAGGGTGCGTACGAAGCCCTGGCGCAGTACGTCGATGACCGAGCCGCGCACCTGCTGGGCGGTGGCGGCGATGGCGCCGATGGCGAGCGAGACGGCGGGGAGGGTGATGGACTGGAGCCAGCCGGAGGGGGAGTCGGCCAGCGGTACGTATCCGGTCGCCGGGAGCCAGCGCAACTGGACGGCGAGGGTGGCGGAGAGCATCAGCGCCATCAGGAAACTCGGTACCGCGTAGCCGACGATCGCGGTCGCCTGCACCACCCGGTCGAGCCGGCCGCGCCGTACGGCGGCGGCGACACCGAGCACCACACTGAGGACGGCGGCCGGCAGAAGTCCGCCGACCACGATGGACAGGGACACCGGTGCCTTGAGCACCAGGCTTTCGGAGACGGAGTCACCGCCGAACCAGGAGGTCCCGAAGTCGCCCCGGACGGCATGGCTCAGCCACTGTCCGTACTGGGCGATCCACGGCCGGTCCAGGCCCAACTCGTGTTTCTTTGGCGGCGATTTGCGCGGGCGTCGCCATATTGCCGGCGATATTGCGCGCGGCGTCGGTCCCGGTGAGGCTCATCATCGCGAACGCCATCGTCGCGAGCGCATAGAGGAGCACCAGACCGGCCGCGACGCGGCGCACGAGAAAGGTCAGCATCGCGTTCGTTCCTTCTGCGTCGGCGGATGCGGGATCTGTCGCGGACGGGGCGGGGCGGTGTGCGGTCCGCTCCGCCGTCGCGTCAGCCGGCGGAGGCCATGCCGTAGATCGGTACCGCCGAGACAAAGGCCCGGGGCGTCACTTTGATCTTCTTGGAGTTGCCCTGGACGGCGTCCAGCACATCCCAGGGCGCGTTGAAGGCGTGGTTCTGGAGGTAGGCGTTGATCTCGCGGAACGCGGCGGTCTGTGCCGCTCCCGGGCCTTCTGCGCCTTGTCGACCATGGAGTTGAGCTTGAGGTCGAAGTCCTTGGCGGGGTTCCAGGCGGCGCCCTTGGCCAGTTCGGACTGGATGAAGTCCCAGGGCTGGCCGGACTGGAGCTTGAACCACGACATCGCGTACTGGCCGGACTGGAGGGCCGTGAACAGCCGGGTGAACGGGATCTTGTCGGTGTGCGCGGGTCGCGTACGGCCGCGGCACGGGTGCCGCGGAGGCGGGCCGCACCTCGTGGAGCGGTCCACCGCCATTGACTTCGGGAACGGGGATTGCTAGAGGACGGCCCTCTTCTGGCGGTTGACTGAGGCGTGTTCGCCTCGCCCAACACCTTCGTTTAGTTCGGTTACCTCGAACAAGAGGCAGTTGTTAATTTTCCTTGCAAACTAATAACGTCTTAAAGGAAGGCTGGCCGCCGGTGATCCACGACGGCTAGGTTGAGGAAATGCGTGAAGATGACGGTCGTTCCGCCGACCGGGCACTGCTGCCCGCGGTCCCCGTCGGACTGCGCAGAGTGCTGGACCTCGTGGTGGCCGGTGAGGCGACCAACCGTGCCGAGATCGCGCGGCGCAGTGGTCTGGCCCGCTCCACGGTCGGCCAGCAGGTGGACCAACTCCTCGGCCGCGACATCCTCCAGGAGCTGGAGTCCGGCGAATCGGTGCGCGGGCGGCCCCCGCGGCTGCTGACGCTGAGCCCGCGGGCGGGAACCATCGCCGTCGCCGACGTCGACAACCTGGAGACGCGGATCGCGATCGCCGACCTCGGCGGACGCATCCTCGCGCGGGACACGGTGCTCGTGCGGATCGACGCGGGACCGGAAACGGTCCTGGAGCTGGTGTGCGACCGGCTGTTCGCCCTGCTGGAGCGGTCCGGGTGCGACCCCGACCGGGTCCGCCAGGTGGTGATGGGCCTGCCCGCCCCGGTGGACCCGTGGCGCGGCTCCCCCCTCCGGCCCAACGGCATGCCCGGCTGGGACGGCTTCCCGGTCGCCGAACGGCTGCGGACCCGGTTCCGCGCCCCCGCCCAGGTCGACAACGACGCGAACCTCATGGCCCTCGGCGAGGCCGTGCACGCCCGGGCCGAAACCCCGGTGCTCTGCCTCAAGATCGCCACCGGGATCGGGGCGGGGCTCGCCACCGCGGAGGGCCGGATCTACCGCGGCGCGGACGGCGCGGCCGGCGATGTCGGCCACATCCGGTCTCTCGGCGGCGGCACCGCCCTGTGCACCTGTGGCAATGTCGGCTGTGTGCGCGCCATCGCCTCGCACCGCGCCGTACTGCGGACTCTGGGCATCCCCGAGTCCACCGAGGAGGATCCGCTGCACGGGGTCCACGAACTCGCGGAGCGCGTCGCGAACAACGACCCGCCCGCGGTCCGCGCCCTGCGGCAGGCGGCCACCGAGATCGGCGAACTCGCCGCCATGCTCGTCTACATGTTCAACCCCCGCACCCTCGTCCTCGGCGGGCCGCTCAGCGAACTGCGCGACGACCTGCTCTCCGGGGTGCGGGCGGTGGTCTACCAGCGCGCCCTGCCACTGGCCACGCGGAAGCTGACGATCACCACCACACAGCTCGGTGCCGCCTCGGCCCTGCACGGTGCGGTGGCCCTCGCCACCGGGGACGTCTTCAGCGAACGCGGGATAGCCCGGCTGCTCGTCGACTGAGGGCTACCGGCCGGGGCCACGGACCAGGGGCTCCGGACTGGGGCCACGCGCTGGGGGCTACGGCTCGGTGCGGTATGCCTCGATCACCGAAAGCCGGGTGGTGACGGCGTCCGACGCGGTCCGCAGCGCCGCGAGCGTACGGGGCACGTTCTGGCGTGCCGTGGGGGCGACGACCGACAGCGCGCCCAGGTAGGTGCCGTCCCGCGGCCCGCGCACGGGCACGGCCACGGCGGTATAGCCGAGCCGGTGCTCCTCGCAGTCGGTGGCGTAGCCCTGCTCCTGGATGCGGACGAGTTCGCCCGGGAGCCGGTCGGCGGTGAGGGTACGGGCGGTCATCCGGCGCATATGGGGGGCCAGCCGCGCCAGCGGGTACTGCTCGGGCAGCAGGGCCAGGGTGAGCTTTCCCGGGGCGGTGCTGTGCAGTTGGAGCAGCCGCCCGCCGATCGAGGCCCCGGCCCGGTTGCGGTGGCGGCCCGCGTTGTCGATGCACAGCAGCTCGCTGCCGTTCGGCACGGACAGGCTCACCGGGCTGTCGAGGGCCTGCGCGAGGTTCTCCAGGGCAGGTCGTGCGGCGTGGCGCAGGGTGCGCTGCCGGGGCGCGCGCAGGCCGATCGAGTACAACAGCAGGCCGAGCCGGTAGTCCGAGCCGTCCCGCTCCAGCATTTCGCAGGCGACGAGGTCCTGGCAGAGCCGGTGCACCGTGGCCTTGGCGACCCCGGTGCGCGCCGTCAGCTCCGTGAGACTGAGGGCGAGGTCGCCGTCGCCGAACGCGGACAGGATGAGCCCGACCTTGCCGAGGACGGACCTGGGGGACCGCCCGTCCGACCGGGCTTCCTCGCCGTTGCCACGAGGTACCGATGCAGTCGTCACGACATGCCCTCCTCGCCCGCTGGTGTGCCTCGACCAAGGACACCATTAGTTCTGAGGATGGACAATATAGAGATTTTTTTGCCTGGTAGGAATGGTGTGAGTGGTCGGAATCCGGTGGGGGCCACCGGCTGGAGCGCCGCGTCCAGTGCGCTCAGCCGCCCCCCACCAGAGCGGTGTCGGCGCCCAGTGGGCCGACCGCCCCGGCGCCACCGGGGGTGCCCAGCGGGGCGTCCCGGCCGGGCAGGACCTCCTCGAAGAACCGCCGGTTGTCCGCGCGGTGCTCGGGATCCGCCTTCCGGTCCACGGTGATCGCCTGCTCCGGGCAGGCGACCTCGCAGGCGCCGCAGTCGATGCACTCCACCGGGTTGATGTAGAGCTTGCGCTCGCCCTCGTAGATGCAGTCGACCGGGCACTCCTCCATGCAGGACCGATCCATGATGTCAACGCAGGACGCGCCGATGACGTAGGCCATGTCAGTTCTCCTTCTCGGTGGAATGCCCGGGGAACAGCGCCGCCTCCGGGTCGATGACCGTGGCGGCGTTGTTGACGGCCGTGGCGGCCTCGCCGAAGCCGACGGAGATCAGGCGCACCTTGCCCGGGTAGTCGGTGATGTCGCCGGCCGCGAAGACGCGGGGGAGGTTGGTGGCCATGTGGGTGTCCACGGCGATTCGGCGCGCCTCCAGGGTGAGGCCCCAGTCCCGCAGCGGGCCGAGGTCGGCGATGAAGCCGAGGGCCGCCACCACGGTCTGCGCGGGGAGGCGCGTGGTGTCCTTCGTCACGCGGTGGCGGATCTCGACCTCCTCCAGCAGCACGCCGCCGTACAGGCCGCTGACCTCGGAGTCGGTAAGGATCTCGATGCCCAGTGCCCGGACCTTCTCCACCGACGCGCGGTGGGCGCGGAACCGCGCGGTGCGGTGCACCAGCCGGACCGAGCGCGCCATGGGCGCCAGCAGGGCCGCCCAGTCGAAGGCGCTGTCGCCACCGCCGACGACCACCACGTCATGGCCGGCGTGGGCGGTGGGGTCGGGCACGAAGTACACCTGGCCGCGGCCGAGGAAGTCCTCCCCGGCCGGCAGCGGGCGGGGAGTGAAGGTCCCCACGCCACCGGTGATCACCACCGCCCCGGCCCGTACGGTCGTCCCCCGGTCGCTGCGGACCACGGGCAGGCCGTCGTCGTAGGACAGCTCCGTCGCGCGGTGGCCGAGGAGATAGCGGGTGCCATGTGTCTCCGCCTGGGCGACCAGGTTGTCGACCAGGTCGCGGCCGCGGACCGAGGCGAATCCGGCGATGTCGAAGATTGGTTTCTCCGGGTACATCGCGCTGATCTGGCCGCCCCGCTGGGGCAGCACATCCATCACGGCGACCCGCAGTCCGCGGAAGCCCGCGCAGTAGGCGCCGTACAGGCCCGACGGGCCGGCGCCGATGATCAGGATGTCCGTCTCGACCACCGCCGCGTCCTTTGCGGCGACCGGCTCAACGTTGAGAACGCTCATGGAAAGGGAGCGTAGGCAGGCCCGGATCACGGTCCAATGGAATCGGTCCGCCTGCCGGGACACGGCGAGCAACCGGTGGCGCCGGGACACGGCGAGCAACCGGTGGCGCCCGGACACCGTGGCCCGGACACACGGGAGCGGTGGAACCCAAGGCCCCTGTCAGCCTTGGGTTCCACCGCTCCCGCACCCGCACCCGGACGAGCCGGGCTCTCACCCGGCGAGCGTCACCTCCACCGTCCCCGTGACGCATTCGGAGCCGTCGGCCTTGAGGATCCGCGCGTCAAGACGGACCCGCCCGCCCTCGACCGAGGACACCGTCGCGGCCCAG
>NZ_JAHLEM010000360.1 GCF_018883605.1 Streptomyces niphimycinicus
CGCTTCGAGGTGTGACACGCTGGCGGTCCCGGCTCCCTTCTCTCCCCGTTGAGGCACTATGCGCTGCATCATCGCCAATTTCGCCTTCGACCTGACCGCGCGGGAGGTGACGGACGCCATGAGCGGCGTCAGCCCGGAACCGATCACCGGTCCCTCGGTCCAGATCGGCCGCCGTGCCTACCCGGTCAAGCAGGTCGGCGCCGTGGTCACCCGCCAGGACCGCCGCGACTTCACGGCGGGCGAGATCATCCGGGCGATGACGCGCCTCGGCTTCACCTGTCACCCGGCGCCCGCGGTCGCCGCGGCCGACCCCGTCGAGGCCGCCTCCGATCTTCTGGGTAAGCCGCTGGAGGGCTGATGCCCACCGGCGCGGCGCGGGCGCGGTAAGGACGTCGAGTCCGCGCTGACCTGCCGCGCTTCCGCCAGTGGGCGGATTTTTCGGCCGTCCATGGCGGCCATGAACGAATTTAAGCGTTGACTTATATAAGCGGCGACTGGCATAGTCCTGGCGTGCACGCACTCGATGTCCTCGGAGACCCCGTCCGGCGCCGGATATTGGAGCTGCTGGCCGCGGGGGAGCGATCCTCCGGCGAGGTCAGCACGGTGATCCGGTCCGAGTTCGGCATCTCGCAGCCCGCCGTGTCACAGCATCTGCGGGTGTTGCGGGAGGGCGGCTTCGCCTCCGTACGGGCCGAGGGCACACGGCGGTTATACGCCGTCGAGGCCGCGCCCCTGCGGGAGGTCGACCGGTGGCTGGATCAGTTCCGGGGCTTCTGGGAGCAGCGGCTGGACGCGCTGGGGACCGAACTGGCGCGGGGCAAGCGGCAGCGGCGGCTCGATCAGGGGCGCGGCGGCGACAGTCGAACCGGTGAGGAAACATAAGTCATGAGCGAGATCGTCGACCAGATCAACGACGTCCACCGCGAGGTCGGCACCCGTGAGGTGGCCGACGGCGAGGCCCGTACCGTCCTGCTGCGGCGCACCTACGACGCCGCGATCGAGGACGTATGGGACGCGTGCACCGACCCGCGGCGGATCAGCCGCTGGTTCCTGCCGGTGAGCGGCGACCTGAAGCTCGGTGGCCACTACCAACTGGAGGGCAACGCGGGCGGCGAGATCCTGCGCTGCGAGCCCCCGCGGCTGCTCACGGTGAGCTGGCTGTTCGGCGAGAACCCCGGTTTCAGCGAGGTCGGGGTGCGGCTGAGTGCCGAGGGCGAGGAGCGGACCGTCTTCGAGCTGGAGCATGTCGCCGTCGTACCGCCCGAGATGTGGGACCAGTTCGGCCCCGGCGCGGTCGGCGTCGGCTGGGACGGCGCACTGCTCGGCCTCGCCCTGCACCTTGCCGGACGGACACCCGCCGACCCGGAGGCATGGCAGACCTCGGACGAGGCGCGGGAGTTCATGACCCGCTCCAGCGCGGCCTGGGGCGCGGCGTACGAAGCCTCGGGGGCACCGGCGGAGGTGGCGGCCGCCACGATGCGGGCGACCACGCAGTTCTACGTACCCCAGGGGTAGCCGCGCGGGCCCGCCGCGAGGCCGCTGCGCACCACCGCACCGGCCCGACCCCCTACCCGTAGTACCTGGGGACTACCCCGCGGATGCACTCCCCGGTAGGACGCCAACCACACGGCCGACTCCATAACTTCCGTACTCACACAAGCTGTCGGTACGGAAGGACCAGCCATGGCGTCCCGTCTTCGCCGCGCCCTGCTCGCGGCGCTCGTCACCACCTCGGTGGTGGTGCCCCTGGTGGGGGCCGCAGGGCCGAGCGAGGTGCCGGCGCCCGCACCCGTGGCCCTGGGGCCCGTCAGCGTCCAGGGGCTGGACCACCGGTACGCGGCCAACCGGGAGGGGATCGCGGCGGCCGAGGCGATGGCGGCCCGGTACGGCGACCGGGCGCGGGAGCGGGCGCTGCGGAAGATGCGGAAGCCATCACGGCACTTCCTGTCCTTCGACGGGCGGAACGGTGGCCGCGCCGTCGAGGTGTACGGGGACCTGGGCCGGGCCACGCGCGTCGCCGTGCTGGTGCCCGGGTCGGACACCAACCTGGAGACATACGACCGGTTCCGGGCCGGGGCCCTCGCGCTGAGCCATCAACTCGGCAGCCGTACCGCCGTCGTCGGCTGGCTCGGGTACAAGACGCCGGGCACCGTGGGACCCGAGGTGCTGACCACGGGCCGGGCCGCCGGGGCCGCTCCCCGACTGGCCGCATTCGTAAGGGAGTTGAACGCGGCCAAGCCCCGGGCCCGGATCTCGCTCCTGTGCCACTCCTACGGTTCGGTGGTCTGCGCCCGGGCCGCGCGAGGGCTGAAGGCCGCGGACATCGTCCTGTACGGCAGCCCCGGTACGGGATTCGACGACGCCCGGCAGTTGCGCACCCGGGCCACCGTGTGGGCCGGGCGGGGCGCGAACGACTGGATCGGCGGGGTGCCGCATATGCGGATCCGGCTGCTGGGCACGACCGTCGGCTTCGGCACCGATCCCGTCTCCGGGCGGTTCGGCGCACGGAAATTCGACGCCGGGGACGTCGGGCACAGCGACTACCTCGAGCCCGGATCCGCCGCCCTGGTGAGCATGGGCCGGATCGTGGAGGGCCGCGATGCGTAACCTCCTTCGTCCGCGTGACACCTTCCGTACGCCCGACCCGGTTCATACGCCCGACCCGGTTCGTCCGCGGGACACCTTCCGCATGCGGGACCTCGTCCGGCGGATCGAGGCCGCCACCCCGCCCGACCGCGACCGCGCCGTGGACGCCCTGCGGGCCATCGCCATCCTCGGCGTGGTGCTCGGCCACTGGCTGGTGACCGCACTGGTCGCCGACAGCGGCACCCTGCGCGCGGCCAGCCCGCTGCTGTACCAGCCCGGACTCACCCCCGTCTCCTGGGTGTTCCAGACCCTCGCGGTGTTCTTCCTGGTCGGCGGGCAGATGAGTGCCAAGAGCCATGCCTGTGCCCGCGCCCGGGGGATCGGCTACCGGCGGTGGCTGCGCGCCCGGCTGGCCCGGCTGTTCCGGCCCGTCGCCGCCGTGCTCGTCGTATGGGCCGTGGCGGTGGGGGCGATACTCGGCTCCGGGGGGAGCCTGCTGACCGTCCACACCCTGCTCAAACTCGTTCTGTCCCCGCTGTGGTTCCTGCTGGTCTACGCGGTGCTCACGGCCGCGACCCCGCTGGTGGCGCGGCTGCATCCGCTGTGGCCGCTGGCCGTCGTGCTCCATGTCGACCTGATCCGGTTCGGCTTCGGCGGCCCGGCCTGGCTCGGCTGGATCAATCTGGCGGCGGGCTGGCTGGTCCCGTACTGCCTGGGCGCCACCTGGGGCCGGGGCTTGCTGCGCGGCCGTACGGCCGGGTGGGTGCTGCTGATCGGGGGCGCGGTGGTCACCGCCGGGCTCGTCCTGTTCGGCGGCTATCCGGCGGCGATGGTCGGGGTGCCAGGTGCCCCGATATCCAACCTCAACCCGCCCACCCTGGCCGCCGTCACCTTCGGTCTCACCCAGTGCGGCGCGGCCCTGTTGCTGCGCGGACCCCTGCGCCGGGTGCTGGCGCGGCCCGCCGCCTGGGCGGTGGTGGCGCTGGTCAACCTCTCCGCGATGACCGTGTTCCTGTGGCACCAGACCGCGATGATGGCGGTCAGCGTGACCACGCTGCGGCTGTACGGGCCGCTGCCGGGGCTGCACACCGTGCCCGACGGCCCCGGCTGGGTGCTGGCGCGGCTGTGCTGGCTGCCGGTGTTCGCGGGGGCGCTGCTGATCTGCTGGGCGGCGTTCCACGGGTACGAGGCGGGGCGACCGCGGAAGGGCGGTGGCGGGGTCGTCCGCGGTGGTGGTGGCGTCGTTCGCGGTGGTGGTGGCGTCGTTCGCGGTGGGAGCCGCGTCGTTCGCGAGGGACCTTCGGCCCGGGAGGCCCGGCAGGTGGAGAAGCCCAGTGTCTAAGGTCAAGGCCATGACGGGCGGGCGGATGGCGGACCGGCTGGCGGAGGGCGCGCGCACCCTGCCGCGCACCATGGGCGAGGGACTGCGCGCGGTGCCGGGCATCCTCCGCGCGGACCTGTGGACGGTGGCGCGTGACCCGCTGCCGCGGCTGCGCTGGCTGGGTCGGCTGCCCCATGGCCATGTGGTGTTGTTCGCGGTGCTCATGGCCTGGCTCAGCATGGCGCAGTTCCAGGAGCCCGCCAGTCCGGGGACGGCCCAGGACCCGGTGCCCATGATCGGTTTCGTGGTGCTCCAGGCGCTGGCCGTCCAGGTGGCGCTGACCCGCCCGATACCGGCGTGGTGGCTCTCGACCGCCATGCTGTTCGTGACGGCGCTGGTCGCGGAGAATCGCGTCCCCGACTATGTGCCCTATCCCTGGAACTACGGTCAGATCGCGCTGCACACCGTCGTGCTGCTCCTCCTCGCGCTGCGGGTCCGCCCCCGGATCGTCGCCGAGGCGCTGATACTGACCCTGCTGGTGGGGGTGGCCACCTCGGCCTTCGCCACCCGGCCCCATACGGACGGCCTTTACGAGGCGTTCGTGTCCTTCACCACCGCCGTGGTGGTGGGCGCGGCCCTGCGCGGCCGCCGGGTGGCGCGGACCCGGCTGGTCGAGCAGGAGGAGCTCACGGCGGAGGAACGGGCCCGGCGCACCCTGCTGGAGGAGCGCAACCGCATCGCCCGCGAGCTGCACGACGTGGTCGCCCATCACATGTCGGTGATCTCCATCCAGGCGCAGGTCGCCCCGCATCTGGCCGAGAACCCCTCGGACGATCTGAAGGAGAACCTCGCGGGCATCCGCCAGAACGCGGTCGAGGCGCTGGCCGAACTGCGGCGCGTGCTGGGCGTGCTGCGCTCCGAGGACGCCCTGGCCGACGGCGCCCGGCACGCCCCGCAGCCCACCCTGGACCGGCTGGACGAGCTGGTGGGCACGGTGCGCGGAACCGGGATCACGATCCTTACGGATGTCACCGGGGAGCGGCGGCCGCTGCCGCCGGGCGTCGAGCTGTCGGCGTTCCGCATCGTGCAGGAGGCGCTGAGCAATGTGATGCGGCACGCGCCGGGCGCCCAGGCGCGGGTGGAGCTGGGGTACCAGCGGCGCGGGCTCACCGTCCGGATCGTCAATACGGCCCCGGACCGGCCGGCTCCGCCGTCGCCGGGCGCCAGGCACGGGCTGCTCGGGATGCGGGAGCGCGCTGCGATGCTAGGGGGTGAGCTGACCACCGGCCCGACGCCGGACGGCGGTTACGAGGTGACCGCCGTGCTGCCCACGCACCACCCCGACCCGTCCGCCGCCGCGCCCGAAACCGCCGAGGATCCCGCATGACGACGACCATCCGCGTCCTGATCGCCGACGACCAGATGATGGTCCGCCAGGGCTTCACGGTGCTCCTGAACGCCGAGCCGGACATCGAGGTCGTCGGCCAGGCCGTGGACGGGGCCGACGCCATCGACCAGGTCGCCGAGCTGGCCCCGGACGTGGTCCTGATGGACATACGGATGCCGGGAGTCGGCGGTATCGAGGCCACCCGCCGGCTCACCGAACCCGCCGGGGCCACCGTCAAGATCCTGGTCCTCACCACCTTCGACCTCGACGAGTACGTCTACGAGGCGCTGCGCGCGGGCGCGTCCGGGTTTCTGCTGAAGGACGCCTCGGCGGATGAACTGGCCCATGCGGTACGGGTGGTGGCGGCCGGTGACGCGCTGCTGGCGCCGAACATCACCAAGCGCCTGATCGGCGAGTTCTCCCGGGTGAGCGCCGCCGTCCCGCGCGGTCCGCTCCGGGAGCGGGTGGGCGATCTGACGGAGCGCGAGACCGAGGTGCTCACCCTGATCGCCCAGGGGCTGTCGAACGCGGAGATCGCCGCGCGGCTGGTGGTGGCCGAGCAGACCGTGAAGACCCATGTGAGCCGGATCCTGTTCAAGCTGGGGCTGCGCGACCGGACCCAGGCGGCGGTCTTCGCCTACGAGACGGGGCTGGTGCGCCCGTCGGCGTTCTGACCGGTTTCTCCTCGGGGGTGTGACGTCGCGCGCTGCGGAAAACGGCGAGCGCTGCGGAAAGGCGACGGCGAGCGCGGAGGAGCCCGGGATGGCGCTCCCCGTGCACGGAGAACGCGGTCCGTGCACGGAGAAGGGGATCCGTGCACAGAGGATCAAGGCACTGTGCACAGGATGCCAATGACATCCCGGCCCCGCCGGGCCCATGCTGATCAGTGACGGGTGAGCAGGGTTACCACGGGGGGAGCCCCGCTCACCTGTTCGTCCACAGCGCCGTATGGCGGAAGTCCCGTGGGGGCAGGCCATAGGCGCCGCGGAAGGCACGGCTGAAGTCCGCGGCGTGGCTGAATCCCCAGCGGGCGGCGATGAGATGGATGGGGGTGTCGCCCAGGGCGGGATCGGCGAGGTCGCGGCGGCAGCGCTCCAGGCGCTGGGCGCGGATCCACGCGGCGACCGTGTGCCCCTGCTCCTCGAAGAGGCGGTAGAGGTACCGGAGCGAGATGTGATGGGCCGCGGCGATCGACGCCGGGGTGAGCCCCGGGCTGTGCAGGTTCTGCCGGACGAATTCCTCGATGCGTAACCGCAGGGTGCGCCGACGGCTCTCGGGGGTGAGCCGGTTCTCGGCGCGCGCCTCGGCACCGGCGTCCAGCTCATGCGCGAGCAGCGCGTTGAGCAGATCGATGGCGACGGTGCCGAGGCGCGGTGCGTCGGCCGGGCCGTAGCGGTCGGATTCGGCGGCCAGCCGGGTGAGGAAGTCGGCGAGCATGGCCCCGATCCCGGACCGCCCGGACAGCCGCCGCCCGAGCAGCCGGTTGAGCTCGGCCGCCGGGAACGGCAGCAGCGAGGGGCGGAGGGTGATCGACATCCCGTCGACTCTGCCGCGCTCGCACACCGCCACATACGGCGTGGAGGTCGAGGTGAGCATGAGTTGCCGGGCGCCGATCGTGGCTTCGGTGTCCCCGTGGCGCACATCGCTCTCCCCGCGCAGGGTGAGCCGCAGATGGTAGAGCTCCGGGTCGGAGCGCCGGATATGGGCCGCCGTCCGCTCGTTGCGCAGTGACGGTACGGAGGTGGAGGTCAGCATCACCTCGCCGAGGCTCACTCCGCCCCGTACGCTCGCCCGGAAGTCGTGCTCATGGTCGCTGCGGAGTTCCATCGGTATCGCCGTCAGCTCGCACAGGGCGCGCCAGGCCGCGAATCGCTCCTCGGGCGGGATGTCGTCGATCTGGAGTCCCGTCACGATCATCACCCTTTCGCCGTACGGTGGTGAGCTTTTCGGTGGACGCGACCTTAGACGGCACTGCTAAGTGTTTGATGAACGGTCCGGTATTGAACAGTCCGCTTTTGGGTGATTCCGCGAACGCGTATCCGGGCGGGGCGGAGCGGGCCGAGGCGGCGGCCCGGCCGGATGTGACCCGGTCCGATTGTTGCCGAAGGATGAAATCCGCACATCAGTGTGTTGGTGCCTTCCGGAAGCGTGTGCGGATCGGGAGGTCAGCGGGTGGCGGGCGTAGCGGCGGACGCAACGGATGAAACGGGCAAAAAGGATACGGGCGGGCCGGATGCGGATGGGCCGGATACCGGGCAGGGCTGGGTAAGGCGGCTGTTCGGCTACTGCTGGCTGTACCGCAAGGATGTGCTGCTCGCCCTCGGTGCCTCGCTCGCCGGAATGGCCGTCATGGCGCTCGTCCCGCTGGTGCCGAAGCTGATCATCGACGATGTGATCGTCCAGCACGACCGGTCGCTCGCCCCCTGGGCCACCCTGCTGATCGTCGCCGCCCTCGTGGTGTACGTCCTCACCTATATCCGCCGCTTCTACGGCGGACGGCTCGCCCTCGACGTCCAGCACGCCCTGCGCACCGAGATGTACGCCTCCATCGCCCGCTTCGACGGCCGACGGCAGGACAACCTCTCCACCGGCCAGATCATCGGCCGGGCCACCAGCGACCTCCAGTTGATCCAGGGCCTGCTCTTCATGGTGCCGATGATGATCGGCAACGTCCTCCTCTTCCTGGTCTCGCTCGTCGTGATGGTGACGCTCTCGCCGCTGCTCACCGTCGTCGCCCTCGCCGTCGCCCCCGCCCTGTGGATCCTCGCCTCCCGCAGCCGCATCCGGCTCTTCCCCGCCACCTGGTACGCCCAGGGGCAGGCGGCCGCCGTCGCGGGTGTCGTGGACGGGGCCGTGACCGGTGTCCGGGTGGTCAAGGGGTTCGGGCAGGAGGCGCAGGAGACCGACAAGCTGCGGGCGGTCGGCCGCCGGCTGTTCGCCGCCCGGCTGCGGACCGTACGGCTGAACTCCCGCTACACCCCCGCCCTCCAGGCCGTCCCCGCCCTCGGTCAGGTCGCCATGCTGGCGCTCGGCGGCTGGATGGCCACCCGCGGCCAGATCACCCTCGGCACCTTCGTGGCCTTCTCGACGTATCTCGCCCAGCTCGTGGGCCCGGTGCGGATGCTCACGATGATCCTGACCATCGGGCAGCAGGCACGGGCCGGCGTCGAGCGCGTCTTCGAGCTGATCGACACCGAGCCGGTCATCGACGAGCGCCCGGACGCCCGGGAGCTTCCCGAGGACGCCCCCGCGACGGTGGAGTTCGACCGGGTGAGCTTCGGCTACGACCCCGAGCGTCCGGTGCTCTCCGAGGTGTCCCTGCGGATCGAACCGGGCGAGACCCTGGCCGTCGTGGGCGCCTCCGGAAGCGGCAAGTCGACGCTGTCCATGCTACTGCCGCGCTTCTACGACGTGTCGTCGGGCGCGGTGCGGATCGGCGGCCACGATGTGCGGGAGCTGACGTACGACTCGCTGCGCGGCGCGGTCGGGCTGGTGCCGGAGGACAGCTTCCTCTTCTCCGACACCGTGCGCGCCAACCTCGCCTACGGGCAGCCGGACGCGAGCGAGGAGCGGATCCGGGCCGCCGCCCGCGCCGCCCAGGCCGATGGCTTCATCTCCGCGCTGCCGGGCGGCTATGACACCGAGGTCGGCGAGCAGGGGCTGACCCTCTCCGGTGGCCAGCGCCAGCGGCTGGCCCTGGCCCGCGCGATCCTCACCGACCCCCGGCTGCTCGTTCTCGACGACGCCACCTCGGCGGTGGACGCGCGCGTCGAGCACGAGATCCACGAGGCGCTCCGGGGCGTCATGGCGGGCCGTACGACCCTGCTGATCGCCCACCGCCCCTCCACGCTCGCCCTCGCCGACCGCATCGCGGTCCTGGACCGGGGCCGGGTCGTGGACGTGGGCACGGATGAGGAGCTGAGGGCGCGCAGCGCCGTCTACCGGCGGCTGCTGGCGGACGGGTCCGAGGCGGTCGCCGCCCCGGGCGGCGAGGGCCCCGGGCACGTGGTCGCGCCGCCGACGGCGAACGGCCCCC
>NZ_JAHLEM010000361.1 GCF_018883605.1 Streptomyces niphimycinicus
CCCCCGCGGCGCGGCCCGACCGGCCCGCCCCCGACCCCTGGACCGTCGAGGACCGGCTGGCCGACGACGGGGTGCTGCTGTGGCGGCTGCCGCTGCCCGGCGCCGACCGCGACGGGCTCGGGCTGGTGCGCCGGGGCGACGAACTGATCGTCAGCGTCGGCCCGTTTCACCGGGTGCTGCCGCTGCCGTCCGCCCTGCGCCGCTGCACCGTCTCCGGCGCCGGGCTGCGCGACGGATGGCTCCAGGTGCGCTTCACCCCCGACCCCGACCTATGGCCGAAGCGGCTCTGAACCCGGCTGGGGGCCAGGGCGGTCCGGGGCTCGGTCGCCGGCCGGTCGCCGGCGCCGGTCCTGGCCGGTCCCGGGCTCTGACCCCGCCCCCCTCCTTCGGGTAACGTCGGTCACAAGCCCGGATGAACGTCACCGGGCGGCCAGCATCCCCGCCGCAGGAGTTCGCCATGAGCGATGCCACCGAGCGCCCCGCAGAGCCTCCGCTCACCGATGTACCGGTCACCGAGATGGACCCCGACGCCTGGGAGCGGGCGTGTGCCGAGGACCTCGCCGCCGAGCGGGCCAGGCGGCGGACCCGGCAGACCGCCGAGGAGCCGGGGAGTGTCGCCGAGGAGTTCCTCAAGCTGGCCGACGCGCTCGCCGACAAGGTCGCCGGGCTCCAGGCGCCGCTGGCCGGGACGGCGGTTCAGGGGGCCGTACAACAATTGATCGAACAGGCGAAGGCCGCCGCGGAACCGGTCATAGAGCGCAATCCCGATGTTTTCGAACACCTCGCGAGTGCCGGATCCGAGCTGCTCGCCGCCTATCGCGCCGCCGTGACCGGCCAGGAGCGACGCTGGACCCAGGGCGCCGAGGGCGGCTCCAAGGATCGCGGCAAGGAATCGGAGAGTTCGAGTAGTGAACACATCGACCTCGACTGAGCGCCACCTCCGGTACCGTTAGCGTCGGCGGGGTTCGACCAAATAACTGAGGGACTCATGGGACTCACCATCGGCGTCGACATCGGCGGTACGAAGATCGCGGCCGGCGTGGTCGACGAAGAGGGCTCGATTCTCGAGACGAGCCAGGTTTCGACCCCGCAGACTCCCGAGGGAGTCGTCGACGCCATCGCGGACGCGGTGCGCATCGTCAGCGAGGGTCACGAGATCGAGGCCGTCGGTATCGGCGCGGCCGGGTATGTGGACGACAAGCGCGCCACCGTGCTCTTCGCGCCCAACATCAATTGGCGGCACGAGGCGCTCAAGGACAAGGTCGAGCAGCGCGTCGGCCTGCCCGTCGTGGTGGAGAACGACGCCAACGCCGCGGCCTGGGGCGAATACCGCTTCGGCGCCGGGGTCGGCCATGACGACGTCGTATGCATCACCCTCGGCACCGGCCTCGGCGGCGGCATCATCATCGGCGGCAGGCTGCATCGCGGCCGCTTCGGCGTCGCGGCCGAGTTCGGCCATATAAGGGTCGTCCCCGACGGTCTGCTGTGCGGCTGCGGCAGCCAGGGCTGCTGGGAGCAGTACGCCTCCGGCCGTGCGCTGGTCCGCTACGCCAGGCAGCGCGCCGCCGCCACCCCGGAGAACGCCACGATCCTCCTCGGCCTCGGCGACGGCACCTCCGAGGGCATCGAGGGCAAGCACATCAGCGACGCCGCCCGCCAGGGCGACCCGGTGGCCATCGACTCCTTCCGTGAGCTGGCCCGCTGGGCCGGGGCCGGGCTGGCCGACCTCGCCTCGCTCTTCGACCCCTCGGCGTTCATCGTCGGCGGCGGGGTCTCCGACGAAGGCGATCTGGTCCTGGAGCCGATCCGCAAGTCCTTCCGGCGCTGGCTGGTCGGCAATCAGTGGCGTCCGCACGCCCAGGTGCTCGCCGCCCGGCTCGGCGGCAAGGCCGGGCTCGTCGGCGCCGCCGACCTGGCCCGCCAGGGCTGAGCGGCGAGGGGGGGAACCGTCATCGTGCCGCTCGCGGACCTGCCCGGATCCACCACCGGCCCGGACGCGGCCGTGGTGCGGGTGCTCAGCTACAACATCCGCTCGATGCGTGACGACCGCGAGGCGCTGGCCCGGGTGATCCGGGCCTGCACCCCCGATGTCGTCTGCGTCCAGGAGGCGCCGCGCTTCTTCCGCTGGCGCAAGGCCGCCGCCTGGCTGGCCCGGGAGACCGGCCTCGTCTACACCACGGGCGGGGCCACCGCCGCCGGTCCGATGATCCTCACCTCGCTGCGCGCCCATGTGGAGCACGCCGAGGACACCCTGCTGCCCCGTGTGCCCGGGCTGCACCGGCGCGGTTTCGCGACCGCCGTGCTGCGCTTCGGCGGCGGCCACCGCGACCCCGGCGCCCGGGCGAGCGCCGACGGCGCCCGGAAGGGCGATCCCGGAGCCCGGGGGAGCGGCGACGGTGCCCTGGAGAGCGATCCCGGAGCCCGGGGGAGCGGCGACGGTGCCCCGGAGAGCGCCGACGGCGTCCGGCTCGGCGTGGTCAGTTGCCATCTGAGCCTCGCGGAGGCCGAGCGCTACGAGCAGGCCGGGCTGCTGCTGGACCATCTGGCCGCGCTGGACGTCCCGTACGCCATCGCGGCCGGTGACATCAACGACCGGCCGGACGGCCTCGCCTTCCGCCGGATCGCGGGCAGGCTGCGGGACGGCTGGGCCACCGAGCCCTGGGGGAGCGAGGCCACCTCGAACCCCAAGAACCCGCATCAGCGCATCGACGCCGTCTTCGCCTCCGAGGGCGTCGAGATCATCGGCTGTGGGGTCCCGGCCGGGCTGCCCGGCGTCACCGACGCGGACCTCCTGGCGGCCACCGACCACCTTCCGGTCCTGGCCGCGCTCCGGCTGCCCCGCCTCGCTCCGGCCTGAGGCCGATCGCCCCCGTGCGGAGGCCGATCGCCCCGTGGGGAGCCGGAGCCGGAACATCCGGCTCCGAAGCGCCAGGGCCGTACGACGGCACCCCGGGGCCGTACGACGGCGGCCCAGGGCCGTACGACGGCAGCCCCGCCGTCAGACGACGGCGCCGCGCCCCGGGTCCTCGTCCTCTTCCTCGTCGTCGTCCTTCATCCGCATCACCAGCGTGACAAAGCCGCCCAGGAAGCCCCCGACGCCCAGCGCCGCGATCCACCAGACCATCTCCACCTGGAACAGCACCACACCGAGCAGCAGCAGCGGCCCGCCCAGCACACCCAGCCAGGCGAAGCGGGAGGTGGTGTCGGACTCGGGGAGCGGCGGCGGCTCGGGCGGGACGAAATGGCCCTCGTCGGTCTCGTCGAAGTCGTCCTCGGACGGCTCCTCGGGCTCCCAGTCGCGGGGGCCGACACCCGGGGCGTAGACGATGAAGCCGCCCACCGGCTTCCCGGTCTTGTCGGTCTTGGTCAGCCCGCCCGTCGCCGCCCCGCCGACGGCCTCGCCGTCACCGGGGCCGTCGCGGTCGGTGTCGGTATCGGTGACAGTGCCGGCGTCGGAGCCGGTGTCGTCGTCCGCCGCGGAGGGGCGGTCCTGGTCCCGCTCCCGCTCCTCGTCGAGGTTCTCGGCGGCGGGCCATCGCTCGGCGCCCGGGGGGTCCTGCGGCTCCTCCCCGTACGCCGCGACGATGGCGGCGAAGGCGGCGTCGTCATCGCGCCGCGCGTCCGCCTCGTTCTCATTCGAGTCGCGCTCAGCCACTGGCCGCCGCCCCCTCCTTCCCGCTTCCCTTCCCGAGGTCGGTCCGGGTGTCGGTGTCCTCACCCATACCCGCCGTCAGCCGGGTGATGAACGTGTCCGTCTCCTCGAAGATGAACTCGGCGTCATGGTCCAGGGTCGCCACGTGGAAGCTGCGCTCCAGCAGCCGCTCGGTGACGTCCCGCGAGGACACCTGACTCAGGATGCGCTCGGAGTCGGCCGGCGGCACCACATGGTCCTGGGGGCTGTGCATCACCAGCAGCGGCTGGGTGACCTGGGGCAGTTCGGCGTCGACCACCCGGTAGAGGCGGCGCATCGAGTGCACGGCGTGCAGCGGCATCCGGTCGTAGCCCGACTCCCGCGCCCCCGGCTTGGCGATATCGCTCGCGATGCCCTTCACCGAGGGCACCAGATGACGCAGCACCGGAAGGGCCACGGCCAGCGGATCGTGGATGCGGTTGGCCGGATTCACCAGGGCCAGGCCGCTGATGGCCGAACCGTGCTGGGCGGCCAGCCGCAGCGCGAGCGCCCCGCCCATCGACAGACCGCAGACGAACACCCGCTCGCAGGCGCGGCTCAGCGACCGCAGCTCGCGGTCCACCTCCGCGTACCAGTCCTGCCAGCCGGTGACCGCGAGGTCCTGCCAGCGGGTGCCATGGCCGGGCAGCAGCGGCAGTGAGACGGTCAGACCACGGGCCGCGAGATGGTCGGCCCAGGGCCGCACGGACTGCGGGGAACCGGTGAAGCCGTGACAGACGAGGACGCCGATCTCTCCGCCGTCATGGCGGAACGGCTCGGCTCCGGGCAGGAGCGGCACCACGGATCTCCGTTCACTGGGGAAGCGGGTATCGAGGTCCTCAGCGTACGCGGCGCGCCGCGTACGGGGTAGGCAGGTTAAGGTCTCCTCGTCGGATACAGGAGGTCCCGGTTGTTCTACGGCGCTATGAAGCTGTCGGTGGGTGGCGCGTTGAAGCTCACCTTCCGGCCCTGGGTCGAGGGGTTGGAGAACGTCCCCGCCGAGGGGCCGGCCATCCTCGCGAGCAACCACCTCTCCTTCTCCGATTCCTTCTTCCTGCCCGCGATGCTCGACCGGAAGGTCACCTTCATCGCCAAGCAGGAGTACTTCACCACCCCCGGGGTCAAGGGCCGGCTGACGGCGGCCTTCTTCAAGGGCGTCGGTCAACTCCCGGTGGACCGCTCGGGTTCGCGCGGCGCGGGCGAGGCCGCCATCAAGGCGGGCATCGAGGTGATCAAGCGGGGTGAGCTCTTCGGCATCTACCCCGAGGGCACCCGCTCGCCCGACGGACGGCTCTACCGGGGCAAGCCGGGCGGCCTGGCCCGGGTCGCGCTCGCGACCGGTGCGCCGGTGCTCCCCGTGGCGATGATCGACACCGAGAAGATCCAGCCCCCCGGCAAGGTCATGCCCAAGCTGATGCGGCCCGGTATCCGGATCGGCAAGCCGCTGGACTTCAGCCGCTACCACGGCATGGACGGCGACCGCTTCATCCTGCGCTCGGTGACCGACGAGGTCATGTACGAGATCATGAAGCTCTCCGGCCAGGAGTACGTGGACGTCTACGCGACCGCCGCCAAGCGGCAGATCGCGGATGCCGAAGCGGCCCGTAAGGCGGCCGAGAAGGAGAAGGACAAACACAAGTCCGGCGCCTAGCCGCGCCGCACCGGGGGTGGGGGACGTTGACGGAGCGGTCCAGAGGTGAGCGCGCCGGGGGCGAGCGCGTGGTGCGGATGTCCGTCGAGCAGCCGCTGTGGCAGGCGCTGACCGCCTACCGGGTGCTCACCCTGCTCTACGCGCTCGGCCTGTGCGTCTACTCCTTCGACGACTACGACCACCCGCTCGGCGCCGTCGTCTATCTGGCGGTGCTCACGCTGTGGACGGCGCTCACCTTCCGGATGGTCGCCTCGGCCGAGCGCTGCACCCGGCGGTTCCTCGTCGGCGACCTCGGCATCGCGGTGATCGGCATTCTGCTCACCCCGCTCGTGGACAGCCACGACCGGATCGCCGAGGGCACGCCCACCCTGCCCTCCATATGGACGATGGGCGCGGTCCTCGGCTTCGCGATCAAGGGCGGCTGGCGCTGGGGCGCCTCGGCCTCCACCGTGGTCTGCGCCGCCAATGTGATCGAGCGCGGCGGCTTCGCCCAGGACACCCTCCATATGCTGGCGTTGGTATGGGTGGCGAGCGTGGGCATCGGCTACGTCGTCGAGGTGGCCCGCGCCAGTGAGCGCACCCTCGCCCGGGCGCTGCGCATCGAGGCGGCGACCCGGGAGCGGGAGCGGCTGGCCCGCGACATCCATGACAGCGTCCTCCAGGTGCTCGCCATGGTGCAGCGGCGCGGCGCAGCGATCGGCGGCGAGGCGGCCGAACTGGGCCGGATGGCGGGGGAGCAGGAGATCGCGCTGCGCACCCTGGTCTCCACCGGCCTGGTGACCCCGCCGCGCGGGGCGGACGCCGCACCCGACCCGGACGGCCGGGCGGACGCGTCGGGCCCGTCGGCCCCGCCCTGTCCGCCCGACCCCGAGCGCTCCGACGGCGGCCCCTGCGATCTGCGGGCCCTGCTGGCACCGCACGCGGGCTCCCGGGTCACCTTCTCCGAACCGGGCGCCCCGGTGCTCCTCCCGGCGGGCGTCGCCGGGGAGTTGGCCGCCGCCGTGGGCGCCGCCCTGGACAACGTACGGGTCCACGCCGGGGAGGACGCCCACGCCTGGATCCTGCTGGAGGACGAGCCGGACGCGGTGATGGTGACCGTACGGGACGACGGCCCCGGCATTCCCGAGGGGCGGCTGGCGGACGCGGAGGCGGAGGGCCGACTGGGGGTGGCCCTGTCGATCCGGGGACGGCTGCGCGACCTCGGCGGCACCGCCGCGTGGATCTCGGCGCCGGGGCAGGGCACCGAGGTGGAGTTGACGGTTCCGAAGGCGCCTGCGAAGAAGGCGAAGGCAAAGGGGGAAGCGGCACGATGACCGCTCAGCACGACGGCCGCCCGATGACGGTGATGGTGGTCGACGACCATCCGATGTGGCGCGACGCGGTGGCCCGGGATCTGGCCGAGGCCGGGTTCGACGTGGTGGCCACGGCCGGGGACGGACCGCAGGCGGTCCGCCGGGCCAAGGCCGCCGGGCCCGATGTCCTGGTGCTCGACCTCAACCTGCCCGGGCTGCCGGGGGTCGAGGTGTGCAAGGAGGTCCTCGCCGACCGCCCCGAGCTGCGGGTGCTGGTGCTCTCCGCGAGCGGTGAGCACGGGGACGTTCTGGAGGCGGTCAAGTCCGGGGCCACCGGCTATCTGCTGAAGTCGGCCAGCACCGAGGAACTGCTGGACGCGGTGCGCCGCACGGCGGCCGGCGACCCGGTGTTCACCCCCGGCCTCGCGGGCCTGGTGCTCGGCGAGTACCGGCGGCTCGCGGGCGAGCCCGCCCCCACCGCCGCCGACCAGCCCGCTGTCCCGCAGCTCACCGAGCGTGAGACGGAGGTGCTGCGGCTGGTGGCCAAGGGGCTGTCGTACAAGCAGATCGCCGAGCGGCTGGTCATCTCGCATCGCACGGTGCAGAACCACGTCCAGAACACCCTGGGCAAGCTCCAGTTGCACAACCGGGTGGAACTGGTCCGCTACGCCATCGAGCGCGGCCTGGACGATGCCTGAGGCCGTCCGGTTGACGCCGTAACGCCGCCGCACCCCTCGTACGGGTGAAGTTCAAAACCAACTCCCTTGATCCGCACGGGAATCGACTGACGCCCCATCCCGTGTGACCTGGATCACCGTTAGCGTGGCTCTCCGTACCGGGCCCAATCACGGGATTCCATGGGAGAAGGGAAGAAACGATGCGGGTCGGAGTGCTGACCGGCGGCGGTGACTGCCCCGGGCTCAACGCGGTCATCCGCGCCGTCGTGCGCAAGGGCGTACAGGAATACGGCTATGACTTCATCGGATTCCGGGACGGCTGGCGCGGCCCTCTCGAGAACGACACCGTTCCCCTCGACATCCGCGCGGTGCGCGGCATCCTGCCGCGCGGCGGCACCATCCTCGGCTCCTCCCGCACCAACCCCCTCAAGAGCGAGGACGGCATCCGACGGGTCAAGGAGACCCTGGTCAAGGAGGAGGTCGACGCGCTGATCGCGATCGGCGGCGAGGACACCCTCGGCGTCGCCGCCCGGCTCTCCGGCGAGTACGGGATCGCTTGCGTCGGCGTCCCCAAGACCATCGACAACGACCTGTCCGCCACCGACTACACCTTCGGCTTCGACACCGCCGTCAACATCGCCACCGAGGCCATCGACCGGCTCCACACCACCGCCGAATCGCATATGCGCGTGCTCGTCGTCGAGGTGATGGGCCGTCACGCCGGATGGATCGCCCTGCACTCGGGGCTCGCCGGTGGCGCCAATGTCATCCTCCTCCCCGAACAGCGCTTCGACGTCGACCAGGTCTGCGCCTGGGTCGAATCCCGCTTCAAGATCCGCTACGCCCCGATCGTGGTCATCGCCGAGGGCGCCATGCCCAAGGACGGCGACGCGGTCCTCAAGGACGACTCGACGGACTCCTTCGGGCATGTCCGGCTCTCCGGGGTCGGCGAATGGCTGGCCAAGGAGATCGAGAAGCGCACCGGGAAGGAGGCCCGCACCACCGTCCTCGGCCATGTCCAGCGCGGAGGCACACCCAGCGCCTTCGACCGCTGGCTGGCCACCCGCTTCGGGCTGCACGCCATCGACGCGGTACGGGACGAGGACTTCGGGAAGATGGTGGCGCTGCGCGGCACCGATATCGTCCGGGTTCCGCTTGCCGAGGCGACCGCACGGCTCAAGACCGTCGATCCCTCGCTCTACGCCGAGGCCGAGGTCTTCTTCGGCTGAGGCCGTCTGGGTGCAGTACGGCGATGGGCCGGGCGCGTTCACCGCACCCGGCCCATCGTCATGCCCATCGTCATGCCGCCCGGACGGGCGGGCCGTCCGGATCAGCAGCCTCGCGGGCCGGTGGGGCCTTCAGACCAGCACGGCCGCCAGCAGCTCCGCCACCAGCGCCGCCCCGTCCCGCGACAGCACCGACTCCGGGTGGAACTGCACCCCGGCGAAGCCCGGTCCGCGCAGCGCGTGCACCTCGCCGGTCACCGGATCCCGGCTCAGCTCCACCCGGTGCATGGCCAGCTCCGCCTCGGCCGCCTCGTCGCAGCGCGCCGTGAAGGTGTTGTAGAAGCCGACGGTCTCCTCGCGCCCGAAGAAGTCGATCCGCTCCTGCGCGCCCTGGAACGGCACGTCCTTGCGCACGATCTCCAGCCCCAGCTCGGCCGCGATCAGCTCGTTCCCCAGGCACACCCCCAGCAGCCCGTGCCGGTGCCCGGCCACCAGCTCGGCGGTCAGCGAGCGCAGGAACCGCATCTTGGGGTCGGCCGCGTCGCCGGGGTCGCCCGGCCCCGGGCCGAGCACCACGGGCCCCCGATGCGCCAGTGCCGCCTCCCGCACCCCCGGCTCGTCGTACCGCCGCACGGTCACGGTCAGCCCCGAGGTGCGCAGCAGATGGGCGAGCATCGCGGTGAAGGTGTCCTCGGCGTCGATCACCAGGGCATGCCCGCAGAGCCCTCCGGCCAGGGGCCCGTCCGCAGACGACGGGGTCTGCTGCATCCGCAGCCAGAACGGCGCCAGGTCCGCCCGCCGCGCGTCCAGCGCCGCCCGCACCCGCGGATCGTCCGCGAGCCGGGGCCGTGGGCCCTGCCCCTTTGGCCGTACGGGCGCCGGCCGTACGCCCAGCGCGGTCAGCACCCCGGCCGCCTTGGCGTGCGTCTCGGCCACTTCGCCGTACGGGTCCGAGTGGCGGACGAGCGTCGCGCCGACCGCCACCTTCAGCGAACCCCCGGGGCTGATGTCGGCGGTGCGGATCAGGATCGGCGAGTCCAGGGTCTGGGCGCCGCCGCCGTCCCGTCCGATCAGCGCGAGCGCCCCGGCGTAGTAGCCGCGCCCGGCCCCGTCCGGTCCGAGGGGCTCATAGCGCTCGATCACCCGGCAGGCGTTCTGCACCGGCGACCCGGTGACCGTCGCGGCGAACATCGTCTCCCGGAGCACCTCCCGGACGTCGAGCGAGGAACGGCCGCGCAGCTCGTACTCGGTGTGCGCGAGGTGCGCCATCTCCCTGAGCCGGGGCCCGATCACCGTCCCGCCCATGTCGCCGACGGTGCACATCATCTTCAGCTCCTCGTCCACGACCATGGACAGCTCCTCCACCTCCTTGCGGTCGTGCAGGAAGTCGAGCAGCCCCTCCGCGCTCGGCCCGCTCTCGGGGTAGCGGTACGTCCCGCTGATCGGGTTCATCACGACCGTCCCCCCGGACATCCGCACATGCACCTCGGGACTGGCCCCCACCAGCGTCCGCCCGTCCGGCAGCCGCACCACATACGTCCAGTAGGCGCCCCGCTCACCGGCCAGCAGCCGCCGGAAGAGCGCGAGCGCGTCGCCGCGGCCGAAGCCCGGGATCTCGCCCCGGAACGTCCGCCGGATGACGAAGTTGGCGCCCTCGCCGGTGCCGATCTCGTCCTCGAGGACCCGGCTCACGATCGACGCGTACGCCTCGTCGGCCACGTCGAACGCCCCGTCCTCGACCCGCACCCGGTGCGCGGGCAGCGCCTCAATCGCCTCGGCGAGCGGCAGCTCGTAGCTCTCCCGGGGGCGCAGCACGGCCAGCGGCGTCCCGTCGTCGCGCACCTCGAACCCCCGCTCGCGGATCTGCCGGAACGGCACCAGCGCGAGGGCGTCCGCCACCGGCGCGCCGTCCTTGGGCGCGCCGGTCGGCAGCGGGATGTCGGTCAGCCGCTCCACCTCGCCGACCGGGCCGAGCAGCACCTCGACGGTGTCGGGCGCCCGGCCCGGGGTGCGTCGGTGCAGCAGGGCGAAGGGCGGCGCGTCGTCGGCGAGCAGCCGGGCGACGACGGCCTCAGCGGTGTGGTGCATGGCGGATGGTTCCTTCCGGAATGAGGAACGACCCGCGGAAACGCCGAAGGCCGCCCCTCGGGCGGCCTTCGCGAGATCTTGGAGTGCGCGATTCAGTGGGCCGCCGGATGAGCGGTCCACCACCAGGTCATGGTCAGTCGCGCGAACATGGAACGGACTCTACCTCAGGGGTGGGCACTGGCTCAGGTGGAGCGCCTGCCGATGGTGGTGAGGTCGATGTCCACCGTGAAGGGCGTCGTGATCGCGAGCTTGTCGTGGTGGATTCCGGTCAGGGAGAAGCACTCCGTGGCCGGGTCGCGCTCGTAGGTGTGGACGACGGTGCGGCCCTCGTCGTTCTCGACCCGCCAGTAGTGACGGATACCGGCCTTCGCGTACTTCCGCGGCTTGGTGTCGCGGTCCCGCTCCTCCGAGTCCGGCGACACGGCTTCGACGGCCAGCACGACGTCTTCGGGCAGGTAGAACGTGGATGGCTCGTCGCGCTCGTACGCCTCACGGGTCACCACGATGACGTCCGGCTCGGGAGCCTGGCGCTTGGCGAGGCGCACGGTCATCTGCCGATCGGCCCGCAAACCGTCCGGGGCCTGCCGGTCCAGCTCCCTGACCAGCAGATTGATCACCCGGCTGTGCCATTTTTGCTGCGGGCTCACGAAGACGAGACTTCCGTCGATGAGCTCGGTGTGCGGAGGAAGTCCGGGCAGCCGCAGAAGATCCTCGGCGGTGAAGCCGCCAGGCGGCGGGATCACCCAGTCGGGCAGCGGCTCGGCACTCATGGGGCGAGAGTACGCGGCGGGAGGGGGATCGCGGGGCCGGAGCCGGCCGGTCCGGCGGCCGAGCCGGGGTTTTCGCATGCGGTGGGACGAGGGCGGGGGCGCGGGTCGCGTCCATGCCGTGGTGGAAGATGTCTCACCCTGTGGGCAACCGGCTGGACGCCCGTGGAGACCCCGTAACCTTGTGCGGGTGACCGTGAACGCTGAAACCCACGCCGGTGGCCACACCTGGCAGTCTCTTCCCGCGGCGCAGCAGCCCGACTGGCCGGACCGAGCGGCTCTGCGCGATGTGATCGCTGAGCTTGAGTCCTATCCGCCGCTCGTCTTCGCGGGCGAGTGCGACGCGCTGCGGCACCGCCTGGGGGCCGTGGCGCGGGGCGAGGCGTTTCTGCTCCAGGGCGGGGACTGCGCCGAGGCATTCGACGGCGTGGGCGCCGACCAGATCCGTAACAAGCTGAAGACGCTCCTCCAGATGGGCGCCGTGCTGACCTACGCCGGGTCCGTCCCGGTGGTGAAGGTGGGCCGGATCGCCGGGCAGTACAGCAAGCCGCGCTCGAAGCCGACCGAGACCCGCGACGGGGTGACCCTGCCCACCTACCGTGGCGACTCCGTCAATGGCTTCGAGTTCACCCCCGAGGCGCGGATCCCGGATCCGCAGCGGCTGAAGCGGATGTACCAGGCGTCGGCCTCGACGCTGAACCTGGTGCGTGCCTTCACCACCGGCGGCTACGCCGACCTGCGCCAGGTGCACGCCTGGAACCAGGACTTCGTGAAGTCGTCGCCGTCGGGTCAGCGCTATGAGGCGCTGGCGCGCGAGATCGACCGGGCGCTGTCCTTCATGAACGCCTGCGGGGTGGACCCGGAGGAGTTCAAGACCGTCGAGTTCTTCTCCTCGCACGAGGCGCTGATCCTGGACTACGAGACGGCGCTGACCCGCACCGACTCCCGCACCGGTGAGCTGTACGACGTGTCCGGCCATATGGTCTGGATCGGTGAGCGCACCCGGCAGCTCGACGGGGCGCATATCGAGTTCGCCTCGAAGGTCCGCAACCCGGTGGGCGTGAAGCTGGGCCCGACGACCACGCCGGAAGAGGCGCTGTCGCTGATCGAGCGGATCGACCCGGACCGCGAGCCGGGCCGGCTGACCTTCATCACCCGGATGGGCGCGGACAAGGTCCGCGACAAGCTGCCCAACCTGGTGGAGAAGGTGACCGCCTCCGGCGCCCAGGTCGTCTGGGTCTGCGACCCGATGCACGGCAACACCTTCGAGGCGGCCTCCGGGCACAAGACCCGCCGCTTCGACGATGTGCTGGACGAGGTCAAGGGCTTCTTCGAGGTCCACAAGGAGCTCGGCACCCACCCGGGCGGCATCCATGTGGAGCTGACCGGCGACGATGTCACCGAGTGCGTGGGCGGCGGCGACGAGATCTTCGTCGACGATCTGCACCAGCGCTACGAGACGGCGTGCGACCCGCGGCTCAACCGCAGCCAGTCGCTGGACCTGGCGTTCCTGGTGGCGGAGATGTACCGGGACCAGTGAGGGTCATCCGGTAGAGATCATAAAGACGCAGGTGGGGCGCGGATCACAACGATCCGCGCCCCTTGTCCGTTGTGGGGCTCCGATGCGACAGGTAAGGTAAGGGTTACCTCACTGATCAACGCCACCGCTGGAGAGAGCCCGTGTACGTCTGCTCATGCTTCGGCATCACCGAGCAGCAGGTGCGTCAGCACGCGGAAACGGGCGCGTGCACCCCGCGCCAGATCGCCGGTGCCTGCAAGGCGGGCACGGACTGCGGATCGTGCGTGCGGAAGATCCAGGCGCTGCTGGGCCGCGGTGCGTGCCCCCGGCGCGAGGCGCTGGACCCGGTCGTCCTGACGACGGCCGCGGCGACGGCTGCCGCTTCCGTCCCGGCGCCTACGGCGGCCGAGGCGGCCTGACCAGCGGCTCGGCCCGGTCGATCCCGCCGTTGTTTCGGGCGTCGATCCCGGCGTCGCTCCGGGCGTCGTTTCGGGCGTCGCTCCGGGCTCAGTGGCCCTTGGGGTGTCCGTTCCCGGAGCAGTTGCCCCCGCCGTGATCGTTGCTGGGCTGCTCGATCTGCTGGGCGATATAGAGGGCCTCACCGAGCTTCTCGATCAGTTCGAGCTGGGTGTCGAGATAGTCGATGTGGAGTTCCTCGTCGGCGAGGATGTACTCGAAGAGGTTGGCCGAGGTGATGTCGCCCTTGGACCGCATCAGCTCGATGCCCCGCTTGAGGCGATCGATCGCCTCGACCTCCACCTGCCGGTCGGCCTGGAACATCTCGGTCGCCGTCTGCCCCACCCGGACATGGAAGAGCCGCTGGTAATTGGGCAGGCCATCGAGGAGGAGGATCCGGTCGGTGAGAAGCTCCGCATGCCTCATCTCGTCGAAAGACTCCGACCGGGTGTATTTGGCAAGCCGAGTCCAGCCAAAGTGGTCCTGCATCTTGGAGTGCAGAAAGTACTGATTGATCGCGGTCAGCTCGCCGGTTAGCTGCTCGTTGAGGAACTCGAGGACCTCGGGGTCACCCTGCATCGGAGGGGCTCCTTCCAATCCGATCGGGAACGGCAGGTTCCGCGCATCGTGTCACCGCGCCTGTTGGGGCGTCCAGTAAGTGCACGCTTAGTACGAGTTGTGCCCGTTCTCGATGCCCTGGTCATGACCACCCCCGGCGGTCTGAGACCATGGAGCCCATGGGTCAGTCGGAAAGCCGCGAGGGGGAGCTCGCGAAGCTGCCCCCTGGGCAGCGACTGCAACGCGGTTGGCCGGTTACGCACTATGGGCCGGTCCCGAAGTTCAGGCCGGAGCGATGGGAGTTCCGGGTCTTCGGCGCCACGGCGGACGGCGATAAGCACTGCTGGACGCATGAAGAGTTTTCGGCACTGCCGTACTCGACGGTCGTGGCCGATCTGCACTGCGTCACCAAATTCAGCATGCTCGGCGCCGAATGGGGCGGGGTTTCCGCACTGGAGATCATGGGGCTCGCACCCCCCGCACCCGATGTCACCCACGTGATGGTGTGGGCGGAATACGGCTTCAGCTCGAATCTGCGGCTGACGGACTTCATGGCGGAGAGCACGATTTTCGCGACCCACAAGGACGGGGAGCCGCTTACCGCCGAGCACGGTTTTCCGGTGCGGCTGGTGGTGCCCCATCTCTATGCCTGGAAGGGCCCGAAATGGGTGCGCGGCGTGGAGTACATGACCGCCGACCGCCGCGGCTTCTGGGAAGAGCGCGGCTACCACAACGTCGGCGACCCGTGGGCGGAGCAGCGCTACTCCTACCAGGAGGAGCCGGGCGACGGCCCGGAGTTCTAGGCCAGTTCGCGGTCAGTGGTACTGGCGCACCACCGCATGCCCCTCGCCCCGCGCGATCGTCCACCACCTTGCTCAGGCCACCCCGGCACGCAGCTCCTTCAGCCGGGCCACATCCGCCGCATGCCCCTCCGTACCGTCCGGTCCGCCCGGCGTCTCGATCACCAGCGGCACCCCGTCCGTCGCGGGGTGGCTGAACAGCTCGCGGAACGGCTCCGCCCCGATATGCCCGGCCCCGATATTGGCGTGCCGGTCCTTGTGGGCGCCGACCACATCCTTGGAGTCATTGGCGTGGATCAGCTTGAGCCGCCCCTCACCGGCGACGGCCACCAGCTCGTCCAGGGTCTGCTTCATACCGCCCGGGGCGGCGAGGTCATGGCCCGCCGCGAACACATGGCAGGTGTCCAGGCAGACACCGAGCCGGGGATGCCGGTCGAGCGCCTCGACATACGGGCCCAGGTCCTCCACCAGCGCGCACAGCGAGGTGCCCTGCCCGGCGGTCGGCTCCAGCAGCAGCCAGGGGTCGTCGTCCCGGGTCAGCTCCTCCAGCAGCGGCAGCATCCGCTCCCGCACCTGCGCGATCGCGGTGGCCCGCGCACGTCCCCCGGTCGCCGAGCCGGTGTGGACGACGACGCCGAGCGCACCGATCTCCCGCCCGCGCCGGAGCGAATGGCGCAGGGACTCCACGGAGCGGTCGGCCGTGGCCTCGGTGTGCGAACCGAAGTTGATCAAGTAGGGGGCGTGGACGTAGGCAGGTATCGACCGCTCGGCGCAGGCTGCTCGGAACGCCTCGTCCTGGGCGGGCGTACCGGCCGGGGTGGCCCAGCCGCGCGGATTGGCGACGAAGACCTGGACGGTCTCGGCGCCGATGTCGGCGGCGTGCGCCAGACCGACAGTGGCGAGACCACCGGCCACACGGACATGGCCACCGATGGGATTGCGGATGCGATGCGTACTCACGTCATCAAGGTTCCCAGGTGAGCAGGGCCCGTGTGATCGGGCCCGTCCCCCTGCCCCGGCTGGAACGTCGGGCAGTTGCTGCGTCATCTCGGCGGGACCCATCGGTGGGCCGAGGAGACGGTGCGGACCCGGGCCACGAGCGCGCTGCCCGACCAGCACTTCCGCGATCTGTCGCCATACGCGGAGGAGGACGCCGCCGAGATCGCCCCCTGGCTGGTCGAAGGCGCCGAGCTGCTGGCCGAAACGCTGCGTGAGGCGGGGCCCGACGCGGAGCTGTGGACCCCGGTGCCGGACTTCGGGCAGGTCGCCGGAGGGCGCGCGGACTTCTACGCCCGCCGCTTCACCCATGAGACGGCGCTCCACCGGGCGGATGCGGTCCTCGCCCTCGGCGAGGAGTACACCCTCGACCAGGAGGTCGCCCTGGACGGGCTCGACGAGTGGATGGCGCTCGGCTCGCTGCCGATGCACTTCGAGATCCACCCGCGGATGCGCGAGCTGCTCGGGCCCGGCCGCACCCTCCACTTCCACGCGACCGACACCGCACCGGAGGTGGCGGCGGAGTGGGTGGTCGACCTCACCGGCGACGCGATCACCTGGCGCCGGGCGCATGAGAAGGCCGCGGTCGCGGTGCGCGGGCCGCTGACCGATCTGCTGCTGATCATCTACAAGCGGCGCCCGGCCCGGAGCGCGGGCGTCGAGATCCTGGGCGATGAGAAGCTGCTCGACTTCTGGCTGGAGCGGGTCAGCTTCGGCTGACGGGCCAGGGGCTGGCGCCAGGGACTTGCTGCCGGACGGATCGCGGATCGCGCTCGCCGTCCGGCAGCCGCAAGGCCGCTGGGCCGGGGCCCTGGAGGGCCCCGGAAGCAGGGCGCCCTAGAACACGCCGCCCTTGATCTTGATGGTGATCGTGCTCCCCTTGGGCGCCTCGTCCCCGCCGGCCACCGACTGGTCCTGCACCTTGTCCCCGGGGAACAGCAGCGCCTTCTGGACGTCCACCTTGAAGCCGGCCCCTTCGAGCTGCGCCTTGGCGTCGTCGGCCGTCATACCCGTGACGTCCGGCACCTCGATCATCTGCACGCCCTTGGAGATGGTCAGCGTGACCGTATCGCCCTTGGCGCCCTGTTCGGCTCCGTCTCCCGAGGGGGACTGCTCGGCGACCGAGCCCTTGTCCTCCTCCGAGAACACCTGCCGGTCAGCGATCTTCACCTTGAAGCCCTGGTCCTCCAGCGCGGACCGGGCCTCGTCGACCGAATCGCCCACCACGTCCGGGATGTCGACCGGCCGGCCCTTGCTGACCACGATCGACACCGGTGTCTCGGGGCGGCGCACGGAGCCGGAGGCCGGGCTGGTGGAGAGGACCGAGTCCTGGGCCGTCTCACTGCTGAAGCGGCGGATGACCTTGCCGACCATCAGCCCCTGGTCCGCGATCTTCCGCTTGGCCTCGGCCAGCGGCATGCCCACCACATTGGGCACCTCGGCCCGCGGCGGACCCTGGGAGACCCGGATGGTCACGGTGCCGGTGTCGCGGACGCGCTCGCCCGGGCCCGGCTTGGAGCCGATGACCTTGCCCTTGGGGATGACGTCGCTGAACTCGTTGACGACCTTCACATCGAGCCCGGCGCCGTGCAGCTTCTTCTCCGCCTCCGCCTGGGTCTTCCGCAGCACCGGCGGGACCTCGGTGAACTGGCCGACGCTGATGTACCAGATACCGGCGGCGAGGGCGATCGCCAGCACCACCGCGGCGGCGATCGTCATGATCCCGCGGCGCGACATCCGGCCCCGGCCGCTTTGGCCATGCCCCTGCCGGCCGGGGGGTTCCGTCGGCAGCTCAAGACGGCTGGTGAGGTTGAGCCGCTCCTGCTCGTCGTCGACGGCCGCCGCCGGGCGCGGAATCACCGTCGTACGGTTCTCGGCGCCGGCCGAGGTGTCCTCCCTGGCCTGCGGGGGCACCGCGTCCAACTGGTCATCGCTCAGCACGGCCCGCACCGCGCGGGTCGCGCTCAGCAGGGCGACGGCGTCGACGGGGCGCCCCTCGGCCGCGCGCGCGGTGGCCGAGGCGACCAGCTCGTCCAGCTCCGGGGCGACCCCGGGCGCGAGGTCGGAGGGCGGCGGGACGTCCTCGTTCAGATGCTGGTAGAGGACCTGCGCCGGGGTGCTGCCGCCGTGCGGCTTGGCGCCGGTCAGCATCTCGTACAGCACCACACCGCAGGCGTAGACATCGGCGCGGGGGTCGGCCGTGCCGTGCTCGATCTGCTCGGGCGCGAGATAGGACACGGTGCCGAGGACGGTGCCGGTGGAGGCGCTGGTGTTGGTGTCCACCGCCCGGACCAGGCCGAAGTCGGCGACCTTGACCCGGCCGTCGTCCCCGATCAGCACATTCTCGGGCTTCATGTCGCGGTGGACGAAACCGGCGCGGTGGGCCGCCCCGAGCGCGGCCAGCACCGGCTCCAGGATGTCCAGCGCGGCGCGTGGATGCAGGGCCCCGCGCCCGCGGAGCACATCGCGCAGGGTGCAGCCCGCGACGTATTCCATGGCCAGATAGACATGGCCGCCGTCCGCTCCCTGGTCGTAGACGGCGACCACATTGGCGTGCGCGAGTCTCGCGACGGACTTCGCCTCACGGATGAAGCGGTCGACGAAGGCGGCGTCGGAGGCGAGGCTCTGGTGCATCACCTTCAGTGCGAGCACACGGTCCAGCCGGGTGTCGACGGCCCGGTAGACCGTCGCCATCCCGCCGACGGCGATCCGCGCCTCAACGCGGTAGCGGCCGTCGAGCTCCTGCCCGACGAGGGGGTCCTGGAGGGTCGTATCCACGGGGGAAGTCTACGAGGCATCGATCTGAGCCATGACCGCCCGCCCCAGGTGGGGCGGGTACTGGAGCGGAACGGTGACAACGGCGGGTCAGTTGTGCGACGCGGCGGCGATCGCGGCCAGCTCCTCGAGCGCGGAGGTCCAGGACAGCGTGGCGTACTCGGCGTGCTTGGCCTTGGTGCCGTCGGGGACGGCCAGGGCCCGGATACCGCTCTCCACCAGCCGCAGCCGGGTGCCCCGCCCCTCCGGGGAGAGCGCGAACTCCACCAGGGTCGCCTCCCCGGGGTCCGAGGGCGCGTGATCGGGCTCCAGGGCCAGCCGGAAGCGGAAGAGCGTGTCGGGGATCGCCCGCTCGACCTGACCGTGGAACTCCCCGTGTTCGTCCCACCGGAACCGGAGCCTCCCACCCGGGTGCGGATCGATCTCGCAGCCGCCGGGGGCGTACCAGACGCGGATGTGCTCGGGCGTCGTCAGCACCCGCCACACCCGGTCGATCGGCGCCGCTACGTACACCTCGCGCTCGATCCGGTCGTCCACGGTCACGGACACGGCGACCACCTCCGCGCTGCGCGCTGCTCCCTCAATCCACGGTAGAGGGCCGCGCCGGGCCGGCAATCCAGCCCCTGCGGCGCTTCCGCAATCCAGCCCCGGCAATCCAGCCCCTCCGGCGTTTGAGGAGCGGGGTCCGGGGCGGGGCCCGGCGGGGGCCGAGGGGCTGAGCCCCGCCCCACGCGGCGGAGCCGCAAATCGATGCTGCGGGAAGGGGCGGGGTGGGGGACTACCCGCCGGAGGCGCCCACAGGCCGAGCGCCGGGCCCGGACGGGGCCTGGCCGAAGGCCGGGCGCTCGGGATCCAGGGCCGCCAGGCCCTCGCCCGGGCTCGACGCCTCGGCGAAGTGGCGGCGCGGGATCCGGCCCGCCCGGTGCGCCAGCCGACCCGCCTCCACCGCATGCCGCATCGCCCCCGCCATCAACTCCGGCTCCTGGGCCCGGGTGACGGCCGAGGCGAGCATCACCGCCGCGCACCCCAGCTCCATGGCCAGCGCGGCGTCCGACGCCGTGCCCGCGCCCGCGTCCAGGATCACCGGCACGGTGGCGCGCTCGGTGATGAGCTGGAAGTTGTGCGGATTGCGGATGCCGAGACCGGAGCCGATCGGGGAGCCGAGCGGCATGATCGCGGCGCAGCCGACATCCTCCAGCTTCCGGGCCAGGATCGGGTCGTCATTGGTGTACGGGAGGACCGTGAACCCGTCGTCGACCAGCGTCTCGGCGGCGTCCAGCAGCTCGATCGGATCGGGGAGCAGGGTGCGCTCGTCGGCGACCACCTCCAGCTTGACCCAGTCCGTGCCCAGGGCCTCCCGGGCGAGGCGGGCGGTGAGCACGGCCTCACCCGCGGTGAAACACCCGGCGGTGTTGGGGAGCGGGCGGATGCCGTGCCGGTTGAGGACGGAGAGCACCGACCCCTGCACCGTGGGGTCGAGCCGCCGCATCGCGACGGTCGTGAGCCCGGTGCCGGAGGCCAGCAGCGAGCGTTCCAGGATCTCCAGGCTGGGAGCGCCGCCGGTGCCCATGATCAGGCGGGAGCCGAAGTCGGTTCCGGCGATGGTGAGCGGGTCGGGGGTGGCGAGGGGCGCGCGGCCCGAGGCGTTCGGGGCGGTGGTGACGGGTGTGGCGGCCGTGGCGGCCGTAGCGGCCGTGGTGGGAGCCATGGGTGGGATCAGCCTCCTTGGACCGCGGTGAGGACCTCGACGCGATCACCGTCGCCGAGCGGGGTCGCGGGCCATTGGGTGCGTGGGACGACCGTTTCGTTGACGGCGGCGGCGACGCCCGAGGGCGCCTGGGTGAGGGTCGCGACAAGCCGGTCGAGGGTGGTCCCGTCCGGGACCTCGCGGGGCTCGCCGTTGACGGAGACGGTCATGGGTGCTGCTCCTGTGCTGGGGTGGGTGTGGCTGCGGGGGCGGCGGGGACGGTCGGGGCCGCCCCGGCGTCCGAGGGGGCCGCGAAGCGCAGCGGGGTGAACGGCCGGGCCACCGGCGGGAGCTCTCCGCTCGTCAGCGCCTCGGCCATGACATCGCCGGTGATCGGGGTGAGCAGGACGCCGTTGCGGTGGTGGCCGGTGGCCAGCAGCAGCCCCGGCAGCGCGGTCGGACCGAGCATCGGGGCGTTGTCGGGGGAGCCGGGGCGCAGCCCGGCACAGGTCTCCACCAGCGGCAGTTCGGTGATGCCGGGCACCACCTCATGGGCGTCCCGCAGCAGTTCGTACACCCCGCCCGCGGTGACCGTGGTGTCCCAGCCCAGCTCCTCGCTGGTCGCGCCGATGACCAGTTCGCCGTTCTCGCGCGGCACCAGGTAGACCGGCCCGCCGCGCACCACGGCCCGTACGGTCCGGGAGAGGAACGGCGCGTACCGCTCGGGCACCGACAGCCGCAGCACCTGCCCCTTGACGGGTCGTACGGGCGGCAGCACGTCGTCCGGGACGCCCGCGAGCCGTCCGCTGAGGCTGCCTGCGGCCAGTACGGTCCGCTCGGCGGCCAGGCGCGTGCCCCCGGTCAGTTCGATCCCGGTGGCACGTTCGCCGTCCACCAACAGCCGCTCCGCGCGGGCGCGGTGAAAGGCGACCCCGGCCCGCTCGCACGCGATGAGCAGCGCCGCCGCCAGCCGCCGCGGGTCCACCTGGTTGTCGCCGGAGACCCGCAGCCCGCCGTGTACGCCCGGCGCGAGCATCGGTTCCAGACGGCGGCATTCACGCCCCGTCAGCCATTCGGACTCCAGCCCGAGCCCCTGCTGGAACGTGTGCAGCTCGCGCAGATGGGCACGGTCGTCGGCGTCGAACGCCACGGCGAGCGTGCCGCACACGCGGTGCCCCACGTCCTGGCCGCTCGCCTCCTCCAGCTCGGCCACGAAGTCCGGATAGCGGCGCGCGGAGGCCAAGTTGAGCCCGAGCAGGGTCTGCTCACCGTAATGAAGCTCGGTGACGGCGGCCAGCATCCCCGCCGCCACCCAGGCGGCTCCGCCGCCGGGCGCGGGGTCGGCGAGGGCGGTACGCAGCCCCCGCTGGGCCGCCCGCCAGGCCGTGACCAGGCCGATGATGCCGCCCCCGATGACGAGGACGTCGTAGCGCCCGTCGGGCGGCCCGCCCACGGATGGTCGGCCGCCAAGCCCAGAGGTGTGTGGTCCGTCGTAGTGACCTGGTGCGTGCGTGGACACGCTGCCCCTCCCTTCGCCGGCATGACCCGGATCAGGTTCGTACGGTCGGAGGCCGTCTCAGCCTCCCTCTCAGCCCGGTCCGCCCGGGCTCCCGCGAGTGCTCTGCCCCGCCACCCTAGTACGCCCCCGAATCCCCCGAAACCCCGACCACCCGCCATGCGACAGGGCCCCACCGGGTCCCAACCCAACCCCTCCGACGCCTTTACGCAGCCGCTCCGGCGCCTCAACTCAGCCCTGGCGTTTCCGTAACCCGCCCCCTCCGGCACCCCGCCGGAGTCCCTCCGGCACCCTGCCCGAGTCCCTCCGGCGTCCCACCCAGCCCCTGCGGCGCTTCCGCAATCCAGCCCCGGCAATCCAGCCTCTCCGGCGTTTGAGGAGCGGGGTCCGGGGCGGAGCCCCGGCGGGGGCCGAGGGGGCGGAGCCTCGCCCCACGCGGCGGAGCCGCAAATCGATGCTGCGGGAAGGGGCGGGGTGGGGGGACTACCGCCGAAGGCGCCCACAAGCCCACAAGCCCGCACCCGCCATCCGGCTCATCCGGCCCCCGCCCCGGCTCTCGCCAGAACCCCCCAGCGGGGCCTGAGCAGGCCCCAGCGCGGGACCGGGCCGAGCAGGCGCAGAGCGAGAGGGCAGAGCCGCACCCCGGCGAAAACCGAGCCGCACCCCGGCGGAAACCGAGCCGCACCCCGGCGGAAACCGAGCCGCACCCCGGCGGAAACCAAGCCGCACCCCGGCGGAAACCAAGCCACCCCCACCAGAAGCCAATCACCCCCCGCCCCCACCCCTCTGTGCCCGAGATCTCCCCTCGCCCTCTCCGGTCCGCCCCACCAGCCGCAATACAGTGATCGTGTGAGCGATGAGACGACGACGAAGCCGTCCTCGAGTGGCGGCGAACAGCGGGTGGTGATCGTCGGAGCGGGCATGGCGGGGGTGCAGACCGCCGTCGCGCTACGCGAACAGGGCTGGACGGGGGAGATCGTCCTGCTGGGCGCGGAGCCCCACCAGCCCTACGACCGGCCGCCGCTGTCCAAGGCCGTGCTGCTCGGCAAGGCCGAGGGCTCGACGCTCGACGTGGACTTCGCCGGGCTCGGCATCACGCTGCGGCTCGGGGTCCGGGTCACCGGGCTCCGCACGGACAAGCGGCTGGTCGAGACCGCGACCGGACAGCTCCCGTACGACGTCCTGGTGATCGCCACCGGCGCCGAGCCGATCACGCTGCCGGGCAGCGAGGGCGTACCCGGCGTCCATCTGCTGCGCACCCTGGACGACGCGGTGCGGCTGCGCCCGGTGCTCGCCCGGCAGCGCGAGATCGCGGTCGTCGGGGCGGGCTGGATCGGCGCCGAGTTCGCCACGGCGGCGCGTGAGGCGGGCTGCGCCGTGACCGTCGTCGAGGCCGCGGACCGGCCGCTGGCGGGCGCCCTCCCGGCCGAGGTCGCGGCCCCCATGGCGGCCTGGTACGAGGACTACGGCGCCCGGCTGGTGACCGGCGCCCGGGTGGCCTCCGTGGACGAGAGCGGGCTGGTGCTCGGCGACGGCACCCGGCTGCGGGCGGGCGCGGTGGTCGTCGGGATCGGGGCCCGGCCCACCACGGACTGGCTGGCGGGCTCGGGCGTGGAGCTGGCCGCGGACCGCTCGGTCGCCGCCGACGACCGGCTGCGCAGCTCGGCGCCGGATGTCTACGCGGTCGGCGACTGCGCATCCTTCCCGTCCGCCCGCTACGGCACCCGGCTGCTGGTGCACCACTGGGACAACGCCCTCCAGGGGCCGCGCACCGTCGCCGCCAATGTGGTGGGGAGCCGGACGGCAGCCGATTTCCCCGGCGCGGTCTACGACCCGGTGCCGTATTTCTGGTCCGAGCAGTTCGGGCGCTTCGTGCAGTACGCCGGGCACCATTCGGAGGCCGACGAACTGGTCTGGCGCGGCGATCCGGCCGGTGCCGCCTGGTCGGTGTGCTGGCTGCGTGAGGGCGCCCTGGTCGCCCTGCTGGCGGTCGGCCGTCCGCGCGATCTGGCCCAGGGGCGCAAGCTGATCGAGCGCGGTGCCCGGCTGGACCGGACGCGGGCCGAGGACCCGTCGGTGCCGTTGAAGTCGGCCGTCTGCTGACCGGCCGGCCGGCCGCTGGGCGGGGCGTCCGGGACGGGCCGGGC
>NZ_JAHLEM010000362.1 GCF_018883605.1 Streptomyces niphimycinicus
CATCTGGAGCTGCCCGGCGACCCCGTCCGCCACTCCTGGCGCGCCCGCACCGGCACCGCCGCCCTGCCCTGGCTCGACGACCACCGGGTGCACGACGCCCCCGTCCTGCCCGGCGCGGCCTCCTACGCCCTCGCGCTCACCGCCGCCTGCGAGGTGTTCGGCGCCGGGCCCGAGGAGGTCGAGGTCACCGATCTGCACTTCCGCGAACTGCTGCGGCTCGCCGACCGCACCGACCTCTCCACCACGGTGACCCTCGCCGCCGCCGACCGGGCCGAATGCGAGATCTTCGGACGCGACGAGGACGGCGCCTGGGTGCGACAGGCCACCGCGGTGCTCCGCAGACTCGCCGCACCGCCGCGCTCCCGCCCCGCCTCCGTCCGGACCCTCGCCCTGCGCCATCCGCTGCCCGTCGAGGCCGACGCCCTCTACGCCAATCTGCGGGCCCGGGGCGTGACACACGGACCGGCGTTCCAGGGCATCACCGACGTGTCCGCCGCCCGCCACGGCAACAGCCTCTGGGCCCGGGTACGGATCCCCGAGGCCGCCCGCGCCCCCGGACACGGACTGCGCATCCACCCCGTCCTCGTCGACCTGTGCGCCCAACTCCTTGTCGCCGGACTGCTCGACGAGGACGACCGGCGGCTGCTGCTGCCCGCGCGGATGCAGAGCGTACGCGTCCTCGGCGACCCCGAGACCGCCGTCTACTGCCACGCCCGCCTCGCCGAGACCACCCCCGGGGCCACCGTCGGACACGTCCGCCTGCTCGACGCCGATGGCCGCCCGGTGCTGGCCGTCGACGGGCTGCGGATCGTCCACAGCGCGGCGGACCGCACGGCCGAGGTCGACCAGTGGTTCCTCGAGATCGGCTGGCGGCGCGCCACCCGGCCCGCCGCCACCCGGCCCCCGGGACGATGGCTGATCGTCGGCGAGGCGGACGGCACCGCCCGCCCGGTGGCCGCCGCCCTGCGCGACTCCGGCGCCACCGCCCGGGTATGGGAGACACCCCTGGCCGACCAGGGGCTCGACGCCTTCCGCGACGCCCTCACCAACCGGCTCACCCGCCCCGGGGAACGGCCGCGCGCCGTGGTGCTCCTGTGCGGCCCGCGCCCGGCCGACGGCGGCGCGCAGGACGGACTGCGCCGCACCCGCCGGCTGCTCGCCGCCGCCCAGGCGCTCACCGCCCGCTTCCCCGAACCGCCCCGCCTCTACGCCGCCACCTGCGGCGCCCGCACCGTGACCCCCGGGGACTTGGCCGACCCCGGACAGAGCCCGCTGCGCGGACTCCTGCGGGTGCTCGCCCTGGAACACCCCGAGCTGCGCGCCACCTTGGTGGACACCGACCCGGCCGCCCCCGACGAACTGGCGGAAACCCTCGCCGCCGAACTCCTCGCCGACGGCCCCGAGGAGGAGATCGCCCTGCGCGACAGCGCCCGCTACACCGCCGAGCTGGACTACGCGCCCCTCACCGACACCGAGCGCACCACCGCCAGTGCCCGCACCGTGCGCTGCGGCACCGACGGCTTCCGGCTGCGCGCCGGCCGCCTCGGCGACCTCGGCAGCCTGGAGCTCACCACCGCGCCCCGCCGCCGGCCCGGGCCCGGTGAGGTGGAGCTGCGGGTGCTCGCCGCGGGGCTGAACTTCCGCGACGTGCTCACCGCCATGGGGCTGCTCCCCGGCGACGAGAACATCCGCTACCGGCTCGGCTTCGAATGCGCGGGCGAGGTGAGCGCGGTGGGCCCCGGTGTCGACCATCTCCGCGCCGGTGACCGGGTGGTGGCGGCCGATGTGCACGGCGGCGCCTTCGGATCGTTCACCGTCGTCCCCGCCGACCGCACCGCACCCCTCCCCGAGGGCCTCACCCCGGACACCGCCGCCGGGCTGCCCATCGCCTTCCTCACCGCCTGGTACGCGCTGCGCCACGTCGGCCAGGTGACCGCGGGGGAGCGGGTGCTGATCCACTCGGCCACCGGCGGCACCGGGCTCGCCGCCATCGCGGTCGCCCGGCTGCTGGGCGCCCAGGTGCTGGCCACGGCGGGCAGCGAGGAGAAGCGGCGCTTCCTGCGGGCCATGGGCATCGCCCAGGTCATGGACTCCCGGTCGCTGGACTTCCGCGACGAGGTCAAGGAGGCCACCGGGGGCGAGGGCGTCGACGTGGTGCTCAACTCCCTCGCCGGATCGGCCATCCGGGCCGGTCTTGAGTGTCTGCGCCCCTTCGGCCGCTTCGTCGAACTCGGCGTCCGCGACATCCTCTCCGACGCCCCGCTCGGACTCTCCCCGCTGCGCCACAACATCACCTTCTCCACCGTGGACCTCAGGGAGCTGCAACTGGCCCGCCCGCAGGCGTACGCCGCGATGCTGCGCGAGGTGCTCGACGCGATCGCCGAGGGCCGCCTCAAGCCGCTGCGCTGCACCGCCTATCCGCTGGCCGAGGTCACCGACGCGTTCCGGCGGATGGCCGGCGCCCGCCACATCGGCAAACTGGTGCTGACCATCCCGCAGGAGGGCCGGGTCGACGCCGTCCTGCCGGACGGACCGCTGACGGTACGCGAGGGCGGTACGTACATCGTCACCGGCGGGCTGCGCGGTCTCGGGCTCGCCACCGCGTGCTGGCTGGCCCGGCAGGGCGCGGGCCATCTGGTGCTGAGCGGGCGTACCGCACCGGTCGGCGCCGCCGCGCGGACGCTCGCCGAACTCTCCGCCACCGGTACCAGGATCACCGTCGTGACCGGCGACATCAGCCACCCGGGCACGGCCGACCGGCTGGTGGCCGCCGCCACCCGCGACGGGGCCTGGCTGAACGGTGTCGTCCACAGCGCGATGGTCCTCGACGACGCGGCCGTGGCCAATATCCGCGAGGACCAGTTGGGCCGGGTATGGGCGCCGAAGGTCACCGGGGCGTGGCGGCTGCACCAGGCCACCGAGGGACACCGGCTCGACTGGTTCGCGGTGTACTCCTCGATGGCCGCACTGCTCGGCAACGCCGGACAGGGCGCCTACGCGGCCGCCAACGCCTGGCTGGACGGCTTCGCCGCCTGGCGCTCGGCACACGGCCTGCCCACCCTCGCGGTCAACTGGGGCCCATGGGGCGAGACCGGAGTGGCCACCGGCTTCGCCGACCGCGGCTATCAGACGATCCCCACCGAGCAGGGGCTCGGCGCGCTCGGCGCCCTGCTGGCCCACGGGCGGGTGCACACCGGTGTGATCCCCGGCGACCCGGCCACCTGGATCCCCGCCGCCGGCCGCAGGTCCGCCCTGTTCGCCCCGCTGCTCCCCGGCGACGACACTCCGGTGGCCGCCCGGGAGAGCACCGACGACATCCGCGCCCGGCTGGCCGCACTCCCCGCGGGCCCGGCCCGCCGCACCGCGCTGGAGTCCTATCTGACCGACCACATCCGTGCCGTGCTGCGGCTCAGCAGCGCCACCCTCGATCCGCAGACCCCCCTGCGGTCACTGGGGTTCGACTCGCTGCTCGCCATGGAGCTGCGGGTGCGCCTGGAGACGGGGCTGAACATCAAGCTCGCGGGCAACTTCGTCTGGCGGCATCCGACCCTGGAGGCCCTGGCCGCCGGGCTCGCCCGGCAACTGGGGCTCGATCCGGCGGACCGGCCGGAGGAGCGGCTGGGCGCTCCGGGCTGACGGGTCCGCGGGACCTACGGCGCCACCGGCGAGCGTCACCAACCGGCGTCCGGGCGATCCGCGCCCGGACGATTCGGGGCAGGACGATCCGTGGCGGGGCGGGCCCAGGCGCTGACGCCCAGCTTGCCGGTGGTGCCCAGGTCGACGTGGTCGGGCACGGTCTGCGCGTCCTTTCCGTCGCCGTTGGGCGCGATCCGCAGATAGCGCCCGTCGGCGGCGGGGCGCGTGGTGTCCGTCACCAGATTCCGCCACAGCAGACGCGTCACCGCCCGCTCACCGGGCTTCAGCCGCACCGGCCCGGTGGCCGTCTCGAAGCCGTCGACGGTGGCGATGCCCGACGTCCCGTGGCCGACCGTGACCTCCAATGGCTCCAGGTCCGCGTCGAGGACCTGGACGGATGGATGGCCGTTCACCGGGTAGACGCGGCTGCCGCAGTTCACCAGCTCGATCTGCTGCTCGCGCAGCCCCATCGCCGCGTTGGCCTCCGCGGCCCGCAGCAGCACCCCCGAGTCGGGGCAGCCCGCGGGGGCGGTGGGCGCGGCGGTGTCCGGGGAGACGGCGATGCCCGACGGGCGGGAGGTGGCCTCGTCGGGCACCGCGGCGACTCCCGAGGAGGTCTGCGTACCGCATGCGCCGAGCAGACCGGCCGCCGCGAGAGAGCCGAGCAGCCGTCTTCGGCGACGCCGGGCGGCGCTCCGGAAAAGGGGCGCCCGGGGTGTGTCGATCGCATCCGTGTCCATGCGGCTCATCCTGCCTCAACGCCTTGTGGGATGAGCCGCGTTGGACCCGGCGCCCCGGCTACAGCGTCACGACATCCGCCGTGGCCACCGGCTTTCCGCTGACGAACGACTGGTTGGCCGCGAGCCCGGTGACCAGCGCCAGCGCCCCGTCCTCCTCGGTGGCCCGCCGGTGTGAGGCGTCCGAGGCGTCCACGGCCGCCTGCGTGGTGGCCGCCGCCGGGTCCACGGGGCCGTACAGCACCTCCAGCATCCGCTCGTCCCCGCCGCCGTGTCCCGCGTGGTCGAACGCCGGCAGCTCCACCTCCCGCGGCGGCTCCCACAGCGGCCGCAGCACCAGCCGCGGGCCGCCCGCGTTGGCCAGGGCCTGGTCGCCGTGGATGGTGCCGCGGCCGGAGGAGGTGCCCAGCAGCGACGGCTGCCACGCGCTCTCCTCGACCTCCAGCTCCAGCCGGCCCCGGGTGCCGTTGAACATCACCCGGTAGCCCTCCCAGGGGGAGTAGGCGGTCAGGTGGTACGTCATGGTGGCGCCGGTGTCATAGCGGACCAGCAGCGCCATGTCGTCCTCGATGGTGACGCCGTCGCCGAACACATTGCGGTCGCGGTGGTAGCCGTCCACGCCCTCGGCGTCCAGATACAGCGAGCGCAGCGCGTCGTTCTCGGCGAGTTCGAGCGCGAACGGGTCGTCCCTGGCGGCGGCGGCGCCGTGCGCCCGCTCGTATTCGCGCCGGTAGCCGCTGCGCTCACCGGCCGCGCGGCCGTAGAAGCCGAGCCGGCCGTAGCCGAACACCTCCTGCGGCCGGGCTCCCAGCCACCAGTTGACCAGGTCGAAGTGGTGACTGGACTTGTGCACCATCAGCCCGCCGCTGTGCTCCTTCTCGCGGTGCCAGCGGCGGAAGTAGTCGGCCCCGTGCCGGGTGTCCAGCAGCCATTCGAAGTGCACCGACAGCACCTCGCCGATGGCGCCGCCGGACAACTGCCGGTGGACCTCCTCGTGCACCGGGTTGAAGCGGTAGTTGAAGGCGACCGCCAGATGGTTGCCGGTCTCCTGGACCGTCTCCAGGATGCGACGGCACTTGGCCGCGTCGGTGGTCATCGGCTTCTCGGTGACCACCCGGCAGCCGGCCCGCAGCGCGGGCACGACATACGCG
>NZ_JAHLEM010000363.1 GCF_018883605.1 Streptomyces niphimycinicus
ATGGTTGCCGGTCTCCTGGACCGTCTCCAGGATGCGACGGCACTTGGCCGCGTCGGTGGTCATCGGCTTCTCGGTGACCACCCGGCAGCCGGCCCGCAGCGCGGGCACGACATACGCGTCGTGCAGCGCGTCCACGCAGGTCACCACCACCTCCTGGATATCGTCCGCGCGCAGCCGCCGCTCGAACTCCTCGGGGCTCCAGGCGGCGGCCTCCGGCTCGCCCGCCTCCTTCAGCAGCCGCTGGTGGTGGGCGATGCGCACCGGGTTCGGATCGCACAGCGCGGCGACCCTGAGCCGCGGGCGGCGGGCCAGCGCCTCGGTGAACATCTGGGCCCGGGAGCCGGTGCCCACCACCACGGCCCGGGACGGGGTGCTGCCGACGGTCATGCGTCCTCCAGCGGGAAGCGACGATTCAATCCGAAGTCGATCAACGCGTGCGCAGAATAGGACGATCGGCGGCCCGCCACCACGGGGTGGGGCACCCGGCGCCGGGCATCGGACGGGCGCGGGGGTGTGTCGGCGCACCCTGTGCAAGGATGAAATATGTGGACATGATCCCCAGGTCCCGGGAGGGCGACGGGCCATGATCGACATCGAGGAGTCGCTGCACGAGATGATGGAGTGCGAGGGCGTGCTCGCGGCCTCGCTCGTGGACTATCTGAGCCGGATCACCCTGGGTGCCGTCCAGACCCCGCGCGGTCCGGACCTGGAGAAGGTGGCGTACGGGGACACGGACGTCATGCGGGCCAAGCTGTCCACTCTGGAGCTGCTCGGCTACGACCCGGATCGTCTCGAGGACATCGTGGTCACGCTGGACACCGAATATCACCTGATCCGTCCGCTCAGCCAGCGCACCCGCCAGGGTGTCTTTCTCTATCTGGTGGCCGACCGGACACGGGTGGACCTGGACGCCGCGAGGGCGGCCATGCGGGCTGTGGCCCACCGGCTCGATGTGTGACCGTGGTAGCGGGGCCGATATGACCCGTGGTGCTCGACGAGGAGCCCCGCGGTGAGCGATGTGTGAGCGAGCCGCCACGCACCGTGCCGATGTGTATCGGTGGCCGGGACGGTCCCCGATCGTGGGCCACCAGGCTTCACGGTCCGAGGGTGAAAAATGGTAGGAAGGGTGCGTGGTAGGAGTTTTCGGTCGGTCAAGACCTGCCCCACACCCCCTCTCCTGGAAGCGCTTCCGTTCGTTCTTGAGCATGCGCAGCTTGAGCGTACGCAGCATCGCCGGGCAGGTTTTCGCTGTCCAAGTGCTGCTTGTCGGCCTGCTCATCGTCGCGGCCACGACGGCGCTCATCCTCCAGGCGCGTATCGACAGCGAGCAGGAGGCCATCCGCCGCGCGACCGCCGTCGCCCAGACCTTCGCCACCTCCCCGGGCATCGCGTCCGCGATGCGTGCGGACAATCCCACCGCCCTGTTGCAGCCCCGGGCCGAGGAGACCCGTAAGCGGGCACATCTGGACTTCGTGGTCGTGGCGAACACCAAGGGCATCCGGTACACCCACCCCAGGCCGGAGTTCATCGGCAAGGAAATCGTCGCGGACTGGCGGCCCGTGGTGAAGGGCAAGATCGTCACCGAGGCCGTGCAGGGGCCCCTCGGCCGGGAGGTCCAGTCCACCGTCCCGATCCCCCGGGCCAACGGCACCGTGGCCGGTGTGGTGTGCGCCGGAATGACCGCCGCGGATGTGAGCGGCCGGGTCGAGCGCCAGTTGCCGCTGGTCTTCGGCTCCGCCGCCGGTGCGCTGGCGCTCGCCACCGGCGGGACGGCGCTGGTCGGCGGGCGGCTGCGGCGCCAGACGCGAGGGCTCGGCCCCGCCCAGATGACCCGCATGTACGAGCACCACGACGCCGTCCTGCACTCCGTGCGCGAAGGCGTGCTCATCGTCGACAGCCATGGCCGTCTCGTCCTCGCCAACGACGAGGCCGGCCGGCTGCTCGATCTGCCCCGGAACGCCGAGGGCCGCCGCATCACCGAGCTGGGCATCGAGCCGCGCACCGCCGAGCTGCTCGCTTCGGGCCGGGTCGCCACCGACGAGGTGCATCTGGCCGGGGACCGGCTGCTCGCCGTCAACCAGCGCCCCACCCGGTGGGACGGCGGAATATCCGGCAGTGTCGCCACGCTCCGTGACTCCACCGAACTGCGCGCACTGTCCGGCAAGGCCGAAGTGGCGGAGCGGCGGCTGAGGCTGCTCTTCGAGGCGGGCTCGAATATCGGCACCACTCTGGACGTCGTGCGGACCGCCGAGGAGCTGACCCAGTTCGGCGTCCCGTGGTTCGCCGACTTCGCCACCGTCGACCTCGTGGACCCCGTGCTGCGTGGCGACGAGCCCGCGGGCAGCGCCATGCGCCGCACCGCCACCAGTGGCATCCGGGCCGACCATCCGCTGTGGCGGGTCGGCAAGATGATCACCTACGCCGGCACCGTGCCCCAGGCGCTGGGCTTCGGCGCGGGCCGGCCGGTGCTCGAGGCGGATCTGCGGGCCTATGAGGGATGGCAGGAGCAGGATCCCGAACAGGCGACGAAGATCGTCAAGTACGGCATCCACTCGATGATCACCATCCCGCTGCGGGCCCGGGACGTCACCCTGGGTATCGCCACCTTCTGGCGCTCCGAGCAGTCCGAGCCGTTCGACCAGGACGATGTGGCGCTCACCGAGGAGCTGGTCGCCCGCGCCGCGGTGGCCATCGACAACGCCCGCCGCTACACCCGCGAACACGCCATGGCGGCCACCCTCCAGCGCAGTCTGCTGCCCCAGGGCCTGCCCGAGCAGGACGCCCTGGACGTGGCCCACCGCTATCTGCCCGCCCAGGCCGGAGTCGGCGGCGACTGGTTCGACGTCATCTCCCTGCCCGGCGGCCGGGTCGCCCTCGCGGTCGGCGATGTCGTCGGCCACGGACTGCACGCCGCCGCCACCATGGGCCGGCTGCGCACCGCCGTGCACAACTTCTCCGCCCTCGACCTGCCGCCGGATGAGCTCATCGCCCATCTCGACGAGCTGGCCAGCCGGTTCGACCAGGACCAGGCCGCCGCGGGCACCGACGCCCCGGGGATCAGCGGCGCCAGTTGTCTGTACGCCATCTACGACCCGGTCTCCGGCCGCTGCACGGTGGCGGGCGCCGGCCACCCGGGCCCGGCGGTGGTCCTCCCGGACTCCACCGTGACCTTCCCCGACATCCCCCTCGCCCCGCCGCTGGGCCTGGGTGGCGAACCCATCGAGACCGTCGAGCTGGAGCTGCCCGAGGGCAGCCGGCTGGCCCTGTTCACCGACGGGCTGATCCGGGACCAGGGCCGGGACTGCGACGAGGGCCTCGGCCTCCTGCGCACCACCCTCGCCCAACTGCCCGACGGCACCCCGGAGGAGACCTGCCAGGCCGTCTTCGACACCATGACCTCCGCCCACCCCGGCGACGACATCGCCCTCCTGGTCGCCCGCACCCATCTGCTGGACCCCGAGCATGTCGCCGAATGGGAGCTGCCCTCCGACCCCGCCGCGGTCGCCCGCATCCGCAACGAGGCCGCCGAGCAACTCACCGCATGGGGCCTGGAGGGGATCGCCTTCACCACCGAACTCATCCTCAGCGAGCTGATGACCAACGCCATCCGCTACGGATGCGCCCCCAGCCGCGTCCGGCTGCTGCGCGCCCGCACTCTCATCTGCGAGGTGGCCGACGGCTCCAGCACCTCCCCGCATCTGCGGCGCGCCGCCACCACCGACGAAGGCGGCCGAGGGCTCTTCCTCGTCGCCCAGTACGCGCTGCGCTGGGGGACCCGCTACACCCCCAACGGTAAGATCATCTGGGCCGAGCAGCCGCTGACCGACCCGATGCTCCCGCCGGCCGACGCCGAGGGGGGCGACCTCCTCGACCAGTGGGACGACATCCCCGGCTGACCCCGCCGCCCCGCATGGTCGCAGGCGGGCGCGCCGGATGGGCTCTCCGCTGGTCACCGGCGGCGCCCGATTGGCGCTGAAGCGGGGTCAGGCGACACCCTCATGGCGTAAAGCGCCGCTCACCACGGGCCGTTGGGCCCGGCGGCGTGATGGGCTATGGAGGAATGCGGCATGCGCAAGAGGCTGCGGGAGCGGCTGCGGTACTGGTTCGACGGGACGATGGACCGTGGCACCCCGGCGCTGATCGGCTGGCTGGGGCTGGCCTCACTGGCGTTGATCACCCTGGTCTCCGCGGTGGTGGTCACCTTCGCCCACAAGGACACCGCGGACAACGGCGGTTGGCTCGGCATCGTCTGGATGAGCCTGCTGCGGACCCTCGACCCGGGCACGATGGGCGGGGACACGGGCCGGCCGCTGTTCCTGATCCTCATGCTCACGGTGACCATCGGCGGAATCTTCATCGTCAGCGCGCTGATCGGTGTGATGACCACCGGCCTCGAGGCCCGGATCCAGCAGTTGCGCAAGGGCACATCACGGCTGATCGAGCACCACCACACCATTGTGCTGGGCTGGTCGGAGCAGGTCTTCACGGTGATAGCGGAGCTGGCGGAGGCCAACCAGAGCGAGCGGCGCTCATGTGTGGTGATCCTCGCCGACCGCGACAAGGTCGACATGGAGGACGAGATCCGGCGCCGCATCCCGGACACCGGGAAGACCCGGGTGATCTGCCGCTCCGGCAATCCGCTCCAGCGCGGCGACCTGGAGCTGGTGAGCCCGGACAGCGCCAAGGCCATCATGGTGCTCTCGCCCATCGGGGACGACAGCGACATCGACGTCATCAAGACGCTGTTGCTGCTCAACGGCCGCACCTGGACCGGGACACGGCCCAATGTGGTGGCCGCCGTGCAGAGTTCGGCGAATCTGGCGGCCGCCCGGCTGGCCGCGGGGGACACCGCGCTGGTGATCGACGCCGATGACATCGCGGTCGGGCTGATCGTGCAGTCCCACCGCCAGTCCGGACTGTCCACCGTCTTCAATGAACTGCTCAGCTTCATCGGCAACGAGATCTACCCCTGGCACGTGCCCGCACTGGCCGGCGCCACCTACGGGGAGTCGCTGAACGCCTTCGAACTCGGTGTGCCCATCGGTGTGTGGCGCGCGGACGGCGAGGCACTGGTCAACCCCGCCATGGACACCGTGATCGAGCGCGGGGACCGGCTGCTGATGCTCGCCGAGGACGATCTGCTCATCAAGACGGCGGCCACCCGGCCCCGGATCGAGCGCTCGGCGATGGCCACGGCCGCGCTCCGGCCGCCGGTACCGGACCGGACCCTGCTGATCGGCTGGAACTCCCGCGCGGAGAAGATCATCGCGCAGCTCGACCTGCTGGTGAAACCCGGCTCGGTGGTGGACATCGCCGCCCCGCGCCCGCCCCGCGAGGAGGCGAACCGGGAGCTGAGGAACCTCACGGTCGGCTTCAAGCACTGCGAACCCACCCGCCGTCCGTCGCTGGAGGCGCTCGGACTGGACGGCTACCGCCATATCGTGGTGCTCACGGATGACGGGATCGACCCCGGCCGGGCCGATGACCGCACTCTGGTCACCCTGCTCCATCTGCGCGACATCGAGATCCAGCTCGGCGATCCGTATTCGATCGTCACCGAGATGCACGACGACGCCAACCGCGAGGTCGCGCAGGTCACCAAGGCCGACGACTTCATCGTCTCCACCAAGGTGATCAGCCTGCTGCTGACCCAGCTCACCGAGAACCGCCATCTGTACGCGGTCTTCGCCGACCTCTTCGACCCAGAGGGATCCGAGATCTACCTCAAACCCGCGCCCAGCTATCTGATACCCGGAGCGGAGGCCAACTTCGCCACCGTCATCGAGGCCGCCCGGCAGCGCGGTGAGACGGCCATCGGCTACCGGCTGGCCCGGCAGAGCGATGAGCCACCGCTCTACGGCGTCCACCTCAACCCGTCCAAGACAGCGCCGCTGACCTTGGAGGAGGGCGATACGGTCGTGGTTCTGGCCGAGGACTGAACCAGCGGCTCCATCGGCCGCCGGGTTCCCGCGAGGGTCGTCAGCGGACGGTCAGCCCGCCGTCCACGTTCATGATGGTGCCGGTGGTCCAGCCGGCCCGCGGGGAGGCGAGGAAGGCCGCCGCGGCGGCCACCTCGTGGGGTTCGCCGACCCGGCCCAGGGGATAGGCGTCCCGGGTGCGGCGGTCGTGGTCGTCGCGCTCCTCGGCGCTCATCGGGGCGAGATGGGCCCGTTCGTAGGTGGGGGTGCGGACGGCGCCGGGGGCGATGCCGTTGACCCGGACACCGGAGGGGCCCAGCTCATTGGCGAGGGCCCGGGTCATCGCGTTGATGGCGCCGCGGGTGGCGGAGTAGGCCGCGGACGGGCGGTCGGCGACCATCTTGTGCGCCCAGTAGCTGCTGATGTTGATGATGCTGCCGCGGCCCTCGACGAGCGCGGGCAGCAGCGCCTGGGCGAGGAGGAAGGGCACCCGGACATTGAGATGGAGCATGGCGTCGAAGGAGTCGGCCGAGGTCTGGGCGAGCGGGCTGAAGTGCGCCGTGCCCGCGTTGTTGACCAGGGTGTCCACCCGTCCGGTGAGCGCGAGCACCCGACGCGCGGCGGTGGTCACGGCGCCGGGGTCGGCCAGATCGACGGAGAGGCTGCGTACGGTGGTGCCGTGTCCGGCCAGGGTGTGCCGGGCCCGGTCGAGCTTCTCCTGGTCACGGGCGAGCAGCACCAGGTCGGCGCCCTCGGTGGCGAAGGCGTCGGCGATGGCGTAGCCGAGGCCCTCGCTGCCCCCGGTGATCACCGCGGTCATGCCGTCGAGATGGCTCATGCCCGTGGCTCCTGTTCGGTCGTGCGGGTGGGCCGTGTGGCGAGCGGCCGGTGGGGTAGGCGGCCGTGGTGCCGCCGACTAAGTGGACAGATCTTGTCCGTTTAGAGTTCAGCGTACGGAGGTGGACAGCTTCTGTCCACTTCTGACTAGGCTGGGGACATGACGGGCATGTCCTCCGCTCAGCGGCCCCCCAGACCGCCGCGCGCGGACGCGCGGCGCAACGCCGCCCGCGTCCTGACCGCCGCACGCCAGGCGGTGGCCGTCCATGGCTTCGACGTCAGCTATCACGAGATCGCGCGGCTGGCCGGTGTCGGCGTCGGCACCGTCTACCGCCGCTTCCCCGAGCGGGCCCACCTGCTGGAAGCCGTCCTCCTCGATGTGCTCGGCGAACTCGCCGACAGCGCCGAACAGGCCCTGGGCGAGGACGACTCCTGGCCGGCCTTCACCCGGTTCTTCACCGGCCTCGCCCTGCGCACCGGCGAGAACGCGGGGCTCTCGGACTCCCTCGACGACCGCGGCGGACCCCAGGTGGCCGCCGCCCGCCGCACCCTGCTCGATCGCGTACAGCGCCTGACCGAACGCGCCCAGCGGGACGGCGTACTGCGCGCCGATCTGTCCTGGCGGGACATCCCGTTCCTGGCCAGGGCGGCCGCCGCCGGAGCCTGTGTGCTGGACCTCCCGGCCGACCGGCTCCAGGTCGAACGGTGTGTCACGGTCGTCCTCGACGGAATGCGCGCACCGGCGAGCACCCCACTGCCCGACCGGCTCTGATCACACCCCCGTACCGCACACTGGGGTGTCATGGAGCTCCAGATCACCGCCACCTCGCCCGAGCATCCGGCGTCGCTGCTCGATCTGCCATGGAACATCCCCCTGGAGCAGTGGCCGGAGGAGCACCTGGTCGCGCTGCCGCGGGGCATCTCCCGCCATGTCGTCCGCTTCGCGCGGGCGGGCGGCGAGATCGTCGCGGTCAAGGAGGTCGGTGAGTGGGCGGCGGTACGCGAGTACGGGCTGCTGCGCGACCTGGACCGGCTCGCGGTCCCCGCGGTGGACGCGCTCGCGGTGGTCACCGGGCGCATCGACGAGCACGGCGAACCACTGGAACCGGCGCTGATCACCCGCCATCTGGTGGGCTCGCAGCCGTACCGCTCGATGTTCCAGACGACCATGCGGCCGAGCACCATCCGACGGCTGCTCGACGCGCTCGCCGTGCTGCTGGTGCGGTTGCATCTGGCCGGGTTCGCCTGGGGCGACTGCTCGCTGTCCAACACCCTCTTCCGGCGCGACGCGGGCGCGTACGCCGCCTATCTGGTCGACGCCGAGACCGGCCAGATCCAGCCGAGGCTCACCAGCGGACAGCGGGATTACGACGTCGAGGTGGCGCGGGTGAACATCGCGGGCGAGCTGATGGACCTGGAGGCGAGCGGCTCGCTGCACCCCTCGGTCGACCCGGTGCTCTTCGGCGAGGCCATCGCCGAGCGCTACCGCGACCTGTGGCATGAGCTGACCCGCCAGTCGGTCTATCCGCTCGCCCAGCGCCACGCCATCGACCAGCGCGTCCGGCGCCTGAACGACCTCGGGTTCGACGTGGCGGAGATGCAGATCGAGCGCTCACCCGACGGCGACACCGTCACCTTCGTGCCCAAGGTCGTCGACGCGGGCCACCACCAGCGGCAGTTGCTGCGGCTGACCGGACTCGACGCCGAGGAGAACCAGGCCCGCAGCCTCCTGAACGATCTGGAGACCTGGATGGCCACACAGGACGACTACGCGCCCGGCGATCCGCTCGGCGCACGCCCTGAGGTGCTCGCCCACCGGTGGGTCCGCGATGTCTTCCGGCCCACCGTGCGAAGAGTTCCCAAGGAGCTGCGCGGTGTCACCGACACCGCGCAGATCTACTACGAACTGCTCGAACACCGCTGGCTGTTGTCCGAGCGGGCCGGGCGTGACGTGGGCTTGGAGGCCACCGTCGAGGACTACATACGAACCGTCCTGGCGGACCGGCCGCACGGCTGAACGCCCCGCGGCCGGCCGATGGTTCAGGACCGCTCGGTCAGCACCTTGCGGATCGAGGCGATGACCCGCGGGGCCTCGTCGTTGAGGTAGAAGTGGCCGCCGGAGTAGACCTGGAGGTCGAAGCCACCGGTGGTGTGCTCGCCCCAGGCGCGGGCCTCCTCGACGCTCGCCTTGGGGTCGTCGTCCCCCACATGCGCGTGGATCGGCGTCGCCAGCCGCGGGCCGGAGGTGTAGCGGTAGGTCTCGGCCGCCTTGTAGTCGCTGCGGATCGCGGGCAGCACCATCCGCAGGATCTCGTCGTCGCCCAGGAGCTGGGTGTCGGTCCCGGCGAGCGCCTTCACCTCGGCGATCAGCCCGTCGTCGTCGCGGAGGTGGACGGACTCGTCACGGTGGCAGGAGGGGGCGCGCCGCCCCGAGGCGAACAGCGCCACCGGCACCACGCCCTTCTGCTCCAGGCGCAGGGCCACCTCGAAGGCGAGGGTGGCGCCCATGCTGTGGCCGAAAAGCGCCACCGGCTTGTCCGTGAAGGGCAGCAGCTCCGGCACCAGCGCGTCGGCCAGCTCGGGGATGTTGTCTATGCACTTCTCGTTGCGCCGGTCCTGGCGCCCCGGGTACTGCACGGCGAGCACATCGAGCGTGGGCGAGAGCGCCTTGGAGACGGGGAAGTAGTAGGAGGCGGACCCGCCGGCGTGGGGCAGGCAGATGAGTCGCGTCGCCGCGGCCGGCGCGGGGTGGAACTGCCTGATCCACAGGCTTGTGCCGGTGGGGTTTGCGGTCACGTGATGTCCTTTCGCGCCGTTCGTGCTACGGCGGCTGTCGGGTGGCTGTCGCGCGCGTGCCTCGGGTCGCGCGGAGACCAGTAGACCACCCTGCCGGACGGGTCCGACCTGCGACCACCCCTATTTCGGACCGGAGTCCCCTAGTATTTCCCTCGTGTCGGTCATGTGCGGGGCGCGGTGAGCCGGCCCCGTTCGGCGGTCCGCAGGGCCAGGGCCGCCAGCGCCTCGGGGGCGCCGGACTGACCGCGGACGCCAGGGAAGGCGTTGATGTCCACGATCAGCGGGGCGCCGCCCCCCGCGTCGATCAGATCCACGCCGTAGACGCCCAGCGAGAACACCGGACCGACGCGCCGCACCGGATCCAGCCAGCCGGGCGGCAGCGCGTCCAGGGCGAGCGGCAGGCTCGGACCGCGGCCGCCGGCCGCCAGCTCCGACCGGCGCAGCGCGGCGAACACCCGGCCCGCGATCACCCACAGCTTGTGGTCCCAGCCGTCGTTCGGGGTGAAGTCCTGCACCACCACGGGCTCATCCGCCCAGTCGGCGCTCAGGGCGCGCAGCCGTGCGGCGTCGTCGACACGGGCCACCAGATCATGGCGGCGGCTGTGGCGGCTCTTGACGACGACCGGACGAGGCAGCGGCTCAGCCGTCAGCCCGGCGAGCGAGGCCACGGTACGGGTGGGGGCGAACGGCAGACCGGCGCGGAGCGCCAGTTCGGCCATCGCCGTCCGGTCCTGGCACAGCGCGGTGGCCGCGGCGGAGTTGACCACCGGGGCGCCGCGCCGTTCCAGGGAGCGGGCGAGCGCCAGCGCACGCGGCGTCCGGGCCTTCAGCAGATAGACGTCGGCGAGTTCCCCGGGGTCGGCCAGGTCTTGCTGGGGGTCGTGGCCGCCCGGGTCGAGCGCCACCACCTCATGGCGGGGCGTCAGCAACTCCGCCGTATCGGAGAGGAGTTGATGGCCGGGGTCGGCAGTGATCAGACCGATCCTCATCGGCCGCCGCTCACCGTCGTGTTCACAGCCGTCCCATGGCCACGGTCCGCGGTCATATCCGGCCCGTGGCCACGGCCGGGACCGGCTCCGGAGCCGGCATCGGCTCGGTGAGGGCACCGACAGGCCCCGTCCCGGACCGGGCGCCGCCCCTGCGCGCCAACTCCAGCACCGCACGCCCCACCCGGGCCGCCGCGTCCGGCACCTCCTTGAAGCTGGGGAAGTCGTTCACATCGACGACCACCGGCCCGTCCGGGCCCAGCAGTACGTCCACCCCGTACAGATCGAGGCCGTAGACCGCACCCACCTCGGCGGCGATGGCCGCCACTTCGGCGGACAGCCGCACCCGACGGCCGCGAGCGCCCCCGTCGGGGCCGAGCGGTGAGCTGCGCTCGGTCGCGTGCAACTCCCCGTCCACGCAGTACACCTTGAGGTCGATGCCCGAATTCGGCACATAGGGCTGGGCGATGAGCATGCCCTCCACGGCCAGTTCGGCGCGCAGCGCCCGCAGCCGGTCCGGTGTCGGCACCAGCCGCACGGCCCGCCCGGAGCTGCCGTCCGCGGGCTTGACCACCAGCGGGAACTCGGCCTCGGGTATCTCCTCCAGCGCCTCGGGCCGGGCCGCCGCGTAGGTGGGCGGCAGCGGCAGCCCCCGGCTGCGCCCGATGGCGGCGGCCAGCGCCTTGTCCCGTACGCCGCGGATGGCGCGGGCGTCGTTGACGGTGGTCAGCCCGACCGCCGACGCGGCCTCCAGCAGCGTCAGCCCGGGGCCTCCGGACACCGTCTTGAGCACCCAGGCGTCATGGCTGCCCGCCCGCACCGCATCGGACATCCGCAGCAGGGAAGCGCCCGGCCGGACCACGTCCACCTGGTGGCCCCAGGCGGAGAGCTGACGGATCACCTCGCGGGGCATCCCGTCATGGCGATAGCGCTCCTCCACCAGAAAGCAGAGTCTCATCGGCCTTCTTCCTCGTCACCGGACAGGTTCCCGGGCCGCTGCCGAGAGTGTCCGGCGCGCCATGGCTTCCCAGGATGTCATCCGCCGTTCTTTTACGATCTCCCGGGCCAACCCATGGGTGTCAGCGCCCTGTTTATCGGGCTAAGGGTCCTTTACTCTGCTGAGCATGATGCTGACGCGCAGGGAACGGGAGATTCTCGCGCTGCTGCGGCGGGACCCGCTGGCCGGGGCCCAGTCCATCGCCGACGCCCTCGGGACCACCCGGGCCGCGGTCAACGTCCATCTCTCCAACCTGGGCAAGAAGGGCGCCATCCTGGGGCGCGGCTACATACTGCGCCAGGAACACGCGGTGGTGGTCATCGGCGGGGCCAATGTGGACATCAAGGTGCGCAGCCTCGCGCCCGTCGCGTACCGCACCAGCAATCCGGGCCGGTCCCACACCAGCCCCGGCGGGGTCGCCCGCAATATCGCCGAGAACCTCGCCCGGCTGGGCACCCCCACCCATCTCATCGCCGCCGTGGGTCAGGACGCGGCGGGGGAGCGGCTGCTGAGCGAGACTCAGGCCGCCGGGGTGCGCATCGACCATATGCACCGCGGCCCGCATCCCACCGGCACCTATACGGCGGTGCTGGACGCCGACGGCGATCTGGTCGTGGCCATCGCCGACATGGCCGCCACCGACGCGCTCGGCCCCGAGCATCTGCACCCCGCGCGTGAGCTGATCGGCCACGCCGGTCTGCTGGTGCTGGACGGGAACCTCTCCCCGCGGGTGCTCTCGTACGTCCTGGACATCGCCGCCGCCACCGGCGTCCAGACGCTGATCGACCCGGTGAGCGTCCCCAAGGCGGCGCTGCTCGCCCCGCTGTTCGCCACCGGGCGGCCGGTCTTCGCCGTCACGCCGAACGTGGCGGAGCTGGGCGCGCTCACCGGCCGGGACCTCGACGGGGAGGCCGCCGCGGACGATCCGGAGCTGCTCGGGGCCGTGGCCGCCCTCCACGAGCGCGGCGTGCGGCATGTGTGGGTGCGGCTCGGTGCGCGCGGCTCCCTGCTGAGCACCCTCGACGAGGGCCGGGTGCCGCTGGAGGCGCCACCGGCCGAGGTGCACGACGTCACCGGGGCCGGCGACGCGATGCTCGGCGCGTTCGCATACGCCCTGCTCGGCGGCGCCGACCCGGTCGACGCCGCCCGCTACGGCCACGCCGCCGCCGCGCTGACCGTGGCCACCCCCGCCACCGTACGACCCGACCTGACCCCGCGTCTGATCGAGGACGCGCTCGACGCACCGCTGCGGAGGACCACATGACCACGCCCCACCCCTGGCTGACCCTCACCGAGGAGGTCGCGGAGGCCCTGCGCGACGGCCGTCCGGTGGTCGCGCTGGAGTCCACGATCATCAGCCACGGCATGCCGTATCCGCAGAACGTCGAGATGGCCACCGAGGTCGAGGAGATCATCCGCGCCGAGGGGGCCGTCCCCGCCACCATCGCCGTCCTCCACGGCACACCACGCGCCGGTCTGGACCGGGCCGCTCTCGAACTGCTCGCCACCAGCCCCGACGTCGGCAAGGTCAGCGTGCGCGACCTCGCCCATGTCATCGCGCGCGGCGGCCATGGCGCCACCACCGTGGCGTCCACCATGCGGCTCGCCGCGCTCGCCGGGATCCGGGTCTTCGTCACCGGTGGCATCGGCGGAGTGCACCGGGGAGCGGAGCACTCGTTCGACATCAGCGCGGATCTCACCGAGCTCGCCACCACCCCGGTGGCCGTCGTCAGCGCCGGGGTCAAGAGCATCCTCGACATCGGACTGACCCTGGAGAAGCTGGAGACCCTGGGCGTTCCGGTGCTCACCTACGGCACCGACGACTTCCCCGCCTTCTACTCGCGGGTGAGTGGCTTCCGCTCCCCGCTGCGCGTCGACTCGCCCGAGGAGATCGCCGCCACCATGCGGGCCCAGTGGGAGCTGGGCATGACGGCGGGGCTGAGCATCGCCAACCCGGTGCCCGAGGCCGAGGAGATCCCCGCCGAGCGGATCGACGGCATCATCGAGCGGGCCCTCGCCGAGATGGCGGAGGCGGGAATCGGCGGCAAGGACGCGACCCCGTATCTGCTGGGCCGGATCGTCGAGCTGACCAAGGGGGAGAGCCTGCGGACCAATATCGCCCTCGTCAAGAACAACGCACGCCTCGGGGCGCGGATCGCGATCCACTACGCCCGTACGGACTGACCGCGACCGCCCGGACCTCCGCCGGGCCACCTTGTCTCCGCGACCGCCCTACAGCGAGCGGACCTCGGCCAGCTCGACCCGGCCGCCGATCTCGATGGAGCCGTCCGGCTGGGGACCGGTGAGGATCTGCGACCCCACGCCCTGGGTGATGTTGAGGGCACGGCCCAGCTCGCCCGAGAGAATCAGGGCGGCGGCGCCGGTGGCCTCGTCCTCGACGATCCCGTCGCCGCGGCGGGGAAACGCGCGCGCCCGTACCCGGCCCGCGGCCTCGTCCTGCCACGCCCAGGCGTACAGCCAGCCCTCGCCCTCGGGAGGGGCGGGCAGCGCCTCGACCTCGTCCGGGGAGGCGTACCGCTGGGTGCGCCGCCCGGCCGCCCAGGCGGGCCGGCCGGTGATCCAGGTGAACTCGCCGTCCTGGCGCGCGGGAACCTCACCGGCGGGCGGCAGCAGCTCGGGCAGGTCCAGCAGCCAGGCGGTGCCCACCAGCGGATGGCCCGCGAAGGGCAGCCGGACGCTCGGGGTGTAGATGTCGACGACGCCGCGCTCCGGATCGTCCACGAACACGGTCTCGCTGAACCCCAGCCGGGCGGCGACCCGCTGCCGCTCCGCCTCGCCGACCACGGCGGCGCCGTCGCGCACCACGCCGAGTTCATTGCCGCCGCGGCCATAGGGCCCGCAGAACACCTTGAGCACGTCCAGATCCGTCACCTGGGCATTCAAGCATGGGCGCGCTTGTCGGTGGGGTGTTCTACGGTCGGGCCATGACCACCTCCGACGATGTCCGTGCCGTCGCCCTGTCGCTGCCGGAGACCACAGAGAAGATCGCCTGGTCGATGCCCACCTTCCGGGTCGCCGGGAAGATGTTTGCCACCTTGCCCGAGGACGAGACCTCGATGGCCGTCAGATGTCCCAAGGAGGAGCGGAAGGAGTTGGTGCTGGCGGAGCCGGAGAAGTTCTGGGTGGCCGCCCATGAGGCGAGTTCGGCCTGGGTGCGGGTGCGGCTCGCCGCGCTGGAGGACGTGGATGAGCTGCGGGACATCCTGCTGGACTCCTGGCGGCAGGCCGCACCGGCCACGCTGCTCGAATGATCACCCTGCGGCGGCTGATCACATCACGGCGACCGGTGACTCCTCGAAATGTGACGATATGTGTGTTCGAGGAGATAACCGACACGGGTGAAAGTATGGACTTTTCCCGGTAATCGGAGTGCCGTCTTCCGCTGTGCGGGGTTCCCTGGAGGGGGATCGGCGAGGGAGGCCGCATGGTGCACGGCCGCGACACGAACCGCCCCGCGGTGTGCGGCGGCCCGTGCGCGGCCGCCGTCCTGCTGCTGCTGGCGGTCACGCTGCTGCATGCCGTGCTGGCCCTGGGGGACGTCCGCGACGCACCGGCCACCGGCCCTGACCAGCGCGCGGCCGGGCCTCCGAACCCGGTTGCGGCCCCGGCCACGCCCGGTGCCGCCGGTGCTCCCGCCTCATCCCGGGCCCCCGCCGGGACTCCCGTCGTCCCGGCGCCCGTTCCGGTGGCGCCGGAGACCGAGGACGAGCGCTCCACCGCGTCGGCGTCGGCCAAGCTCTTCGCCCGGGACGGCGCCGGGCATCCGGCCCGGCATGCCGGACGGGTGGTCCACGGCGCCTCCTTCGGCGCCCATCGGTCCCTCTCGACGTCCCTCGGCCCCCTCGTGCTCGTCGCGGTCCGCGGTCGCCCCGCCGACCTCGCGGCGGGCGTCGGCGCGTTCGCCGCCGGTGGCGGCATCCCGGCCGATCGGCTCTCCTCGCGGTCCGTCGTCCTGCGCTGCTGACCGGGCCCGGGCACGTCCGTCATCCCGTTTCCGCGGCTGCCGCGCGGATCCCGGATGCGGTGTGCCCTGCCCGCTCAGCCATCGGACGCCCGAGACCGCAGGAGTATCCGCATGCCCATCGATGTCTATGCCGCCATGCGCGCGATGATGCGCGCAGAAGCCACCCGGCGCCCCGTCACCCCGCAGGCCAGGACCACCGATCCGTCGCCGCCCCCGGACGGTCCGGCCGCTCCCGATCCGGTGGACGCCACCGCTCAGGACGCGTCCGGGGCCGCGGCCGTACCGGCTCCGACGTGCGCACCGGCCACGCCGGCCGTACGGGCTCCATCGGCCGCACCGCGCCCGGTCCGCCGGTCCCGCGCGGCCCGGTATCTGTCGCGCTGCCGTGCCGTGCTGCGCGCCGTACGCCACGCGGTGTCGGCCTGCGTCACCGGGCGCGTATCACGACAGGGCCGGTGACCGGCCGCGGAGGGAGAGGAGCCGGAAGAACGGGCGCCGGGAGGTCACACCGGTCCGTCGTTCCGTCCGCCCTCCGGTGAGTCCCCGTCGAGAAGCAATCGCTCGCGCTGCGCCACGGCCCAGGCGTAGCCGGGATTCAGCGCCACCGCACGGTCCAGATCCGCCAGCGCCTCCGCGCGTCTGCCCAGGGCCTCGTTGGCCATCGCGCGGCTCCCCAGGGCCCAGGCATAGCCGGGGTCGAGGGCCAGCGCCCGGTCGTACGCCGCGATGGCCTCCTCGTAGCGGCCCGCGAAGCGGTGGACATCGCCGCGCTCGCCCAGCGTTCCCGGGATGCCCGGCTCCAGCGCCTCCGCCCGGTCCAGGTCGTCCAGCGCGCCCGCCGCGTCCCCCAGAGTGCTGCGGACCCGGGCCCGCCGGACCAGCGCCCAGGTGTAGTCGCCGTGCTGCTCGATGGCCCGGTCGAAGTCCGCCAGGGCCTCCTGGATCCGGCCGAGCGCCATCATGGTCTGGCCGCGGCTGCCCAGGGCCACATGGTCCGCCGGATCGGCCGCGACCACCGGGTCGAGCCGGGCCAGCGCCTCCTCGTAACGGCCTGCCCGGCGGCAGGTCTCCCCGCGCTCCCGCTGAACCCAGGTCGAGCCCGGCTCCAGCGCCTCCACCCCGTCCAGCGCGTCCATCGCCGCGGTGAAGTCCCCGGTCGCCCGGTGGACCACGGCGTGCCCGAAGTGTGCGCGCACGTTCCCGGGGTCCAGTTCGATCGCCCGGCGGAAGTCCTCCAGCGCCCCGTCGTACTCCTCGACCGACCGGCGGTGCCACCCCCGTACGACGAGCGCCGCGACCCGGTCGGCGGCGTCCAGCCCGGCCCGTGCCAGCAGCAGCCCCAGCGCCTCGATACCGCGCCGCCGTTCGTCCGCCAGCGCCTCCACCAGGCGCCGCCCCCAGGTGCGCACCGCGTCCGAGTCGGCGTCCTCGCCCGCCTCGACCAGGGTGGATGCCCAGCGCCGGGCCACCGCCGGTCCCGCGTCGCAGGCGTCGATGCCGTCCCGCAGCGCTCCGGGCAGCGCCGCCGACGGCCGTGCGCACAGCAGGTGGTACCACTCCTCCAGCCGCGGTCCGCTCCAGGCGTCCAGCCGCCACCCGTCGCGCGTGTCGAGCCCCCCGGCGGCCGACTCGCGCCACCCGGCGAAGGTCTCCGCCAGCCGGGTGTGCGCCGCGCGCCACCGCTGCGGTGAGGTGGTCCGTCCAAGCCGCAGCATCGGGGCGCGGACCACATCGTGGTAGCGGGCCGCCCCGTTACGGTCGCCGATGAACGGCAGCGACCGCAGCCAGCCGAACAGCTCGGCTCCGTCCTCGTCCACCGCCGCCCTGAAGACGTCCTCGTTCAGCCGCCGGGGCAGCGCGCCCGCCAGGGCGGCGGAGCGGCGCACCGGATCGCGCTCCCACTTCAGGAACCGGTCGACGGCGGTGGCGCTGGGGTCGTCCAGATCGCCGCTGGTTCCGGGGTTCTCGGCGAGGGTGGACACCAGCACCGGCAGCCGGCCGGAGAGCCGCAGCACCTCCCGCACCACCGGCTCATCGGTGATCCCCTTGGCGGTGAGCAACTGCCGGGCCTCCGCGTCGGTGAACGGCTCCAGCGGCAGCTCCGCGACCACATCGGCCAGCTCGCCCCAGCAGCCGGGGTCCGGGCGGGTCTGCCCGGCCAGCACCAGTACGGTGTTGGCGGGGAGGGTGCCGAGGCGTTCGCTGGTCAGCAGGGTGCGCAGCCAGGGGTCGAGCAGCGGGCCCAGGCGCTCGTAGGTGTCGAAGAGCAGCACCAGCCACGGCACCGCCGCTGCCGCCTCCGACAACTCCCTGACCAGCAGCGGGGTCAGCGTCTCCACCGGGTCCAGCACGAGCTGGACGTCCTTGTGGTCGCGGAACCGCGAGCTGAGCGCCGCCCGCAGCCGGTCGGTCCGCTCGGCGAGCGGCACCGGGTCGACGGCGCCCGCCAGCGCCCCGACCCCCGGCACCAGGCCGAGG
>NZ_JAHLEM010000364.1 GCF_018883605.1 Streptomyces niphimycinicus
GCGGGAGACGCTGCGGCCACACCGGACGCCGGGGCCGCGGGGGCGTCCCGATGACCCCCCGTACGGCATTGCGCGACCCCAAGCAGGACCGCAGCCGCGCGACCCGCAGACGGCTGCTGGAGGCCGCCGTGGCCTGCCTCGCCGAGCGCGGCTGGGCAGGGTCCACGGTCGCGGTGGTCGCCGAGCGGGCCGGGGTGTCGCGGGGCGCGGCCCAGCACCACTTCCCGACCCGGGAGGACCTCTTCACGGCCGCCGTCGAGCATGTGGCCGAGGAGCGCTCGGCCGAGCTGCGCGCCCTCCCCGCCCCGCGCGGGGAGGTCCGCGTCCACACGGTGGTCGAGGCGCTGGTCACCCTCTACACCGGCCCGCTCTTCCGGGCCGCCCTCCAACTGTGGGTGGCGGCCTCGTACGAGGAGCAGCTCGGCGCCCGGGTGACCGCCCTGGAGGCGAAGATCGGCCGTGAGACGCATCGGATGGCGGTGGAGCTGCTGGGCGCCGACGAGTCGGTGCCGGGCGTCCGGGAGGCCGTCCAGGGCCTGCTCGACATGGGGCGCGGCCTGGGCCTGGCCAACCTCCTGACGGACGACGGCCACCGCCGGGAGCGGGTGGTGGCCCAGTGGTCGCGGATCCTGGAGGCGATCCTCACCCCACAGGACCAGGGTCTGCCGTTTGGATCAGGCCGGACTACCGCTTGATGTCCCCGTACCCGTCGATCTCGTGCGGGCCGCGCGTGCCGGGGCCGACGTACCGGGCCGACGGCCGCACCAGTCGGCCGGTCCGCTTCTGTTCCAGGATGTGCGCGCTCCAGCCCGCCGTGCGGGCGCAGGTGAACATCGAGGTGAACATGGGCGCCGGGACCTCGGCGAAGTCCAGCACGATGGCCGCCCAGAACTCCACGTTCGTGGCCAGCACCCGGTCCGGCCGCCGGTTGTGCAACTCGTCCAGGGCGGCCCGCTCCAGCGCCTCGGCGACCTCGAAGCGCGGTGCGCCCAGCTCCTTCGCGGTGCGCCGCAGCACCCGCGCCCGCGGGTCCTCGGCGCGGTAGACGCGGTGGCCGAAGCCCATCAGCCGCTCGCCCCGGTCGAGGGCCTGCCGGACATAGCCGGTGGCGTCCCCGGTGCGCTCGATCTCCTCGATCATGCCGAGCACCCGGGAGGGCGCGCCGCCGTGCAGCGGCCCCGACATGGCGCCCACCGCACCGGAGAGCGCGGCGGCGACATCGGCGCCGGTGGAGGCGATGACGCGGGCGGTGAAGGTGGAGGCGTTCATCCCGTGCTCGGCGGCCGAGGTCCAGTACGCGTCCACGGCGGCGACATGCTTGGGGTCCGGCTCACCGCGCCAGCGCCGCATGAAGCGCTCCACGATGGTCCCGGCCTTGTCGATCTCCCGCTGCGGCACCATCGGCTTCCCCTGGCCGCGGGCCGACTGGGCGACGTAGGACAGCGCCATCACGGCCGCGCGCGCCAGGTCCTCACGGGCCTGCTCCGCGTCGATGTCCAGCAGCGGTTTGAGGCCCCAGACGGGCGCGAGCATGGCCAGCGCGGACTGGACGTCGACCCGGACGTCCCCGGAGTGGACCGGGATGGGGAACGGCTCGGCGGCCGGCAGCCCAGGGTTGAAGGCACCGTCGACCAGCAGACCCCACACGTTCCCGAAGGAGACATGGCCCACGAGGTCTTCGATGTCCACGCCTCGGTAGCGCAGCGCGCCGCCTTCCTTGTCGGGTTCGGCGATCTCCGTCTCGAACGCGACGACTCCTTCGAGTCCGGGTACGAAGTCGGACATCAGGCGGCTCCTCATGCTGCGGACGACGGCGGTGCCGGAACGGTTACGCGGCCGCCTGACACGGCTCGCGGTCCGTACCGGTCACTCCGGTGATGTGCCCCGTGCGGGTAGTGGTCACCCAACCGCGACGGGGAGTGACCTCCGGAACACGGGGGGTGGTGCCTGCCAGGCGCCCACAGGCGCATGGTCAGCCTCAGTCTGGTGCGTGTGCCCGCCACGGGGAAGCGTGAGAAGCCGCACACGCGGTGCGCGTCGCGGAAGGGTTACGGGGCGGTAAGTCGGGGGAGGGAGATCGCTCTTCCGGGGCAGCCCGTGCGAAGGACCGATGATGTTGCAAGATATGCCCGTGCCTCACGTTGACTCGGAGCCCTCGGCTTCCTCCGCGCGTACGTACGACCCGGCCGCCATGCGCGAGCACTACCGCGCGGCCGGCTTCGACGAGGCGGAGCTCGCGACCGATCCGTTCCGGCAGTTCACCCGGTGGTTCGAGGACGCGGTCGGCAGCGGGCTCTTCGAACCGAACGCCATGATCGTCTCGACGGCCGACGCGGCGGGCCGCCCCAGCTCCCGCACCGTCCTGATGAAGAGCTTCGACGAGCGCGGCTTCGTCTTCTACACCAACTACGGCTCCCGCAAGGGCCGCGAGCTGGGCGAGAACCCGCAGATCGCACTGCTCTTCCCCTGGCACCCCATCGCCCGGCAGGTGATCGTCACGGGCACCGCGCGGCGCACCGGGCGGGACGAGACGGCGGCGTACTTCCGGACCCGGCCGCACGGCTCGCAGCTCGGGGCGTGGGCGAGCACGCAGTCCTCGGTGGTGGACTCGCGGGAGGAGCTGGACCGCTCGTACGAGGAGCTGGCGGACCGCTATCCGCCGGGGGAGCAGGTGCCGGTGCCGCCGGAGTGGGGCGGGTTCCGGGTGGTGCCGGAGGCGGTGGAGTTCTGGCAGGGCCGGGAGAACCGGCTGCACGACCGGCTGCGGTATGTGCGGCTGGCCGATGAGGAGGGCTGGCGGGTGGAGCGGCTGTACCCGTAGGGGCGGCGCTCGGGGAGGGGCGCTCGGGCCGGTGCGGACCGTAAGGCCGCTGAAACAAGCCCCCCTGAGGCCCCGAGGCCCCTGAGGCCCCGAGGCCCCTGAGGTACGCGAGAGCCCTGGCCCCTGAAGGGCCGCCCGCGAAGGGCCGCCTGTGAAGGGCCCTGAAAACGCGGACAACCCGCGGGTCTTTACCCCTGACGCCCTGAGGCGGAAGGGGGCCGGTCGGACGTACCGGCGACCCGCGGGTCGGGTGACTGCATGGGATTGGCCGGCTGCGCACCTCTTTCGTGCGCCAGTCCGGCGATGCGCAGAGCGCGACGACGGACTGCTAGCCCGCAGTCACCTCACGCGTCCGGATTTCATACATCTGCCGAACCACCTCCCTTCTCGTGTACCGCAAGCCTAGGAACCGCCTCCTGCCACACACAAGCGAATTTCCGTGTGGCAACGATTTCGACGAATGCGGTGTGGCGCGTGTCACGTTCGAGTTCAATGTCCGACGTGCCCCACAACAGACAGCCACGTCGAGCAAGGGGTGTCAGGTGAGCGCTTCACAACGTTCCGAACCCGCAGGGCCGGCGCGTTCCGCCCGATCTCCGCGGGGGGTCCCCGGACAGGCGGCCGCCGCCGCGTCGGCGTCCGTCCGGCCCGACTGTCCGGACGGGCCCGAGCGGCCCGACTCCGAGCTGCTCGCCGCGCTGCTCGACGGGATGGACGCCGCCCTGTGCGCGTTCGACGCCGACGGCACGGTGACCCACTGGAACCACGAGGCCGAGCGCATCCTCGGCTGGACGGCGGCGGAGGCGGTCGGCCGCAAGGGGCTGGGCGGCTGGGCCGCCCGCCCAGGGGACGCGCGGGACGTCGACGCGCGCCTTACGGAGGCCATGGGCGCCGCGGGACGCCGGGTGCACGAGTTCGCGCTGCTGACCAAGGACGGCGGCCGGGTCCTGGTCCGTACGCAGTCCTCGGCGGTGGCGGGCGCGGACGGCCGCCCGGCCGGGGTGTACTGCGCCTTCAGCGAGGTGCATGCGCAGGTCGACCTGGAGCGGTCGATCGCGCTGAGCGAGGCGCTGCTGGAGGACGCGTCGTGGAACGTGGTCCTGGTCGACGCGGATCTGCGGGTGGCCGTCGTCAACGCCAGCGCGGCGGGCGCGCTGCGTACGGCCCGTAAGGCCGCGCCCGGCCGGCCGCTGGGCGACTTCCTGGACCAGGGCGTCGAGGAGGCGGAGGCCGCGCTCCAGCACGTCCTGGCGGAGGGCGCGCCCCCGGCGCCCACCGAGCTGTGGGTGACGCTGCGGGACGCCGACGCGGCGGACGGCTTCGACGGCGCGGACAGCGCGCGCTACGAACTGCTCGACGACGACGAGGCGGTGCGCGGCGAGGGCGTCGACCGCGGCGAGGCCGGTCCGGCGGCCCGGCGCCGCTGCTGGCGCAGCGGCTTCCTCCGGCTGGCCTCACCGCTCAGCGAGGAGCCGACACCGCTCGGCGTGGCCTGGATCTTCCAGGATGTGACGGAGGCGAAGGGCCAGGAGCAGGAGAGCGCCCGGATGCGCTTCCGGGGCAACCAACTGCACCGGGCGGCGCGGGCGGCGGCCGAATGCGAGGACCCGATGGAGGCGGCCTCGGTCCATCTGGACTTCGCGCTGGCGGGCTTCGCGGATCACGCCCTGATCGACCTGGTCCTGGACCCGCCGCCGGGCGCTTCGGCGGACCGGGTCCGCCTCGTCCGGGCCGCGGCCACCCCCGTCGGCGCCCCCGGCCCCTGCCCGCCCGTCGTCCCCGGGGGCATCCCGCTGGGCTACCCGGAGGGCCATCCGGCGCTCCAGGCGGTGGACCGCTGCGGTTCGGTACGGGCGAGCACGAGACGCTCGGACGAGCCCGCGGCGGCCCAGTGGGCGGTGGCCCGCAAATGGCCGGAGGGCACGGTGCACGGCCTGTGCGCGGTGCTGCGCAGCCGCGGCCGCACCCTGGGCGTGGTCACCTTCCTGCGCACGTCCAGCCGCCGGGCCTTCGACCGCACGGACGCGGCGTACGCGGAGGACGTCGCGGCCCGCGTCGCGGCCTCGGTAGACCTGGCCCTGAACCGCCGCTGACGGCCCGGGCCGGTGACGTCCCGGGTCGGTGACGTCCCGGGTCGGTGACGTCCCGGGTCGGTGACGTCCCGGGTCGGTGACGGCCCGGGTCGGTGACGCCCTGGGCCGCTGAAGGCCCGGGTCGGTGACGCCCCGACCCGTGAAGCCCCGGGCCGAGGAGCCCCGCACACCCGCCGCCCGCGCCCAATCCAGCCCCTCCGGCGCTTGCGGCCGATCCAGCCTCTCCGGCGTGTGAGGTGTGGGGTCCGGGGTGGTGCTCCGGCTGGGGTCTGGGGCTGCGCCCCGGGGGTTGGCTCAAGCGCCTGTGGGGTTTGGGGTGTGGGGTCCGGGGGTGGTGGCCCGGCTGGGGTCTGGGGCTGCCTCCCGGGGGTTGGTTCAAGCGCCTGTGGGGGTTGGGGTGCGGGGTCCGGGGTGGTGCTCCGGCTGGGGTCTCGGGCGCCGCCCCCCGGGGGGTTCGCTCAAGCCTCTCCGGCGTTTGAGGTGCCGGGGCCGGGGCGGTGGCCCGGCCGGGGTCTGGGGCACCGCCCCCGGGGGGTTCGCTCAAGCCTCTCCGGCGTTTGAGGTGCCGGGGCCGGGGCGGTGGCCCGGCCGGGGTCTGGGGCACCGCCCCCGGGGGGTTCGCTCAAGCCTCTCCGGCGTTTGAGGTGCCGGGGCCGGGGCGGTGGCCCGGCCGGGGTCTGGGGCACCGCCCCCGGGGGGTTCGCTCAAGCCTCTCCGGCGTTTGAGGAGCGGGGTGCGGGGGCGGAGCCCCAGCCGGGGGCCGGGGTCGCCCCCGGGATTCGGGAAGGGGCGGGGTGGGGGAAGCCACCCCCGCTGCGCGCCCACCGGCGGGGAACGCCACGCGTATGCGCTGACCACCGGTAAGGGCCCCCGGTAAAGGCCCCCGGCAAGGGTCCTACCGCCGGTAGAAGATCCGGTCCCCGTACTCGGTCATCACCTTGCGGTTCCACTCATGCCCACCATCCACGTTCCCCGACCTCAGCATGGGCGGCTCGACCCCCCGCTCGGCCAGTTCCGTGACCCCAGCGGCCACCATGGATTGCATGATCGCGCTCGTCACGACCGTGGATGCGGGGGCGAAGGGCGCGCCGACGCCGTCCACCGTGAGTTCCGCGTCCCCGATCGCGATCTTGTTGTCGATGACCAGATCGCACTGGTCCTTGAGGAAGCCACCGGAGGAGTTGCGCGAGGTCGTGCCCGTCGCGTACCCGACCGAGGTCACCCCGATCACCCTGACACCGCGCTCCCGGGCGCTCATCGCCATCTCCACGGGCAGGGCGTTGCGCCCGGACAGCGAGATCACGATCAGCAGGTCCCCGGACCGGAGCGGACTGCTGTCGAGGACGGTCGTGGCGAGCCCGTCCACGCGTTCCAGCGCGCTGCCGAGGGTGGCGGGGATGACGTCCACGCCCACCACCCCCGGCACCGGCAGCAGATTCATCAGCGCGAGCCCGCCCGCGCGGTAGACGACGTCCTGCGCGGGCAGGGAGGAGTGCCCGGCACCGAACGCGAAGAGACGGCCGCCCGCGGCGACGGTATCGGCGATCAGCGTGCCCGCCGCGGCGATATGCTCGCCCTCCTCGTCCCGCACCTGCCGCAGCAGGCCGATGGCCGCGTCGAAGAATTGCCCGGCCGGTTTGGACTCGTTCATCAACGCGTCGCCTTCCCTGTGGGGGTTTCCGATCATGACGCTGTCAATAGCAGCCCGGTCCCCTGCGGCGGAAGAGGCCGTCTCGGCCCCGTTGTCGGCGGGATGCGTCAGAATTGGCTGAGGGCCACCGCACGACACTTCGAGGGGCACGCATGTCCGGACTGATCGACACCACGGAGATGTATCTCCGCACCATCCTCGAGCTCGAGGAGGAGGGCGTGGTCCCCATGCGCGCCCGGATCGCGGAGCGGCTCGAGCAGAGCGGCCCGACGGTCAGCCAGACGGTGGCGCGAATGGAGCGTGACGGGCTGGTCACGGTCGCGGGCGACCGCCATCTGGAGCTGACCGAGGAGGGCCGCCGGCTGGCCACGCGGGTGATGCGCAAGCACCGCCTCGCCGAGTGCCTGCTCGTCGATGTGATCGGGCTGGAGTGGGAGCAGGTCCACGCCGAGGCGTGCCGCTGGGAGCATGTGATGAGCGAGGCGGTGGAGCGGCGGGTGCTGGAGCTGCTCCGCCATCCGACCGAGTCGCCTTACGGCAACCCGATTCCGGGCCTGGAGGAGCTGGGCGAGAAGGCCGAGGCCGACCCGTTCCTGGACGAGTCCATGGTGAGCCTGCGTGAGCTGGAGCCCGGCTCGGAGGGCAAGACGGTGGTGGTGCGCCGCATCGGCGAGCCCATCCAGGCCGACGCCCAGGTGATGTACACGCTGCGGCGGGCCGGGGTGCAGCCGGGCTCCGTGGTGAGCGTCACGGAGTCGCCGGGCGGGGTGCTGGTCGGCAGCAGCGGTGAGGCGGCGGAGCTGGAGGCGGAGATCGCCTCGCATGTCTTCGTGGCGAAGCGCTGACCCTGGCCCTCCTGGCCCTCCTGGCCCTCCTGGGCATGCGTCGCCTGCGGTCTTCGTGGTCAGCCGCTGGCCCCGGTTCGTAGCCACGCGCTGACCCCGGCCGGGCGCGAGCGCGAGCTTCCCGCATCCCGGCTCCCGACCCCCTGCCCTGTTCCAGACCCCGAATCCCCGACTCCTGCCCTGATCCGCGCCCCGATCCGCCCCCGCCTCCGCCTCGCCCCGAACCTGACCCGGCGCTCGGCGCCCGGGGCTCGGCGCCCGGAGTCCCGGGCGCCCGGCGGCCCAACGCCGCCCGCATACACCCCCGCACAACCTCACGCGCTTCGACACGCTGACCGATACACCCCGTTCAGTCGATTCGGCCGTCACGACCTGCGGCGACGGATTTTCCCGAAACCGGAGTCGACAGAAACCGAGCGGGCGGGGCCGACGCGTGCGACGCTGTCGCTGACGCGCAGGCCGTCAGGGGAGGGGGCCGCGGTGGGCCCGAGTGGCTGTGCCGCCGAGGGGGAGTGCTTCAGCGAGGGCCCCGGTGCCGTCAGGTGCCGGGGCCCCGCTTCCCCATGTCCCCCCGCTGGACCCCGGGCCGCACGGACCGCGCGAACGCGACCGGTGCGACCCGGAGCCCTGGTGACCCGGAGCCCCGAGCTCTCAGGGTCGTCCCCCGCGGACTCCCTTCCCCGAGCAGTCCGCCTCCCGCTAGCTGTCTCCCCATGGCACAGACGATCAATCCCTGACGGTGGTCACTCGAACGAGGGGTGTTGGACGTAAGAGCACCGTGTTCGAATATGAGTTCGATACTGTGAGGGTGTTCGAGAGAGGGCTGGAGGTGCCAGACCACATGGTGCGACGCATCGAGGTGACCGGGACCGGCGGCGTGCGGCTCGCCGCCTGGGAGTTCACCGATCCGCCCAAGGCAGGTGCCGGCAGCGAGGGAGCGCGGGGCCCGGGAGTGCTGTTGCTCCATGGGCTGCTGGGCCGTGCGGCCCACTGGGCGGAGACGGCCCGCTGGCTCTCCACCCGCCATCGGGCGGTCGCCCTCGACCAGCGCGGCCATGGCCGCAGCGACAAGCCGGCCGAGGGCCCCTTCGACCGCTCCACCTATGTGGACGACGCCGAGGCGGCCGTGGAGCAGCTCGGCCTCGGCCCCGTGACCCTGATCGGCCATGCCATGGGCGCCCTCACCGCCTGGCAGCTCGCGGCCCGCCGCCCCGATCTGGTCCGGGCGCTGGTCATCTGCGATATGCGCGCCTCGGCCCTCGGCGCCGCCTCGCAGCGCGAGTGGGCCGAATGGTTTCGCTCCTGGCCGGTGCCGTTCGCGACGCTCGCCGATGTGCGCAGGTGGTTCGGCGAGGACGATCCGACGCTGGAGCGGCCGAATCCGGCCCGGGGCGATTTCTTCGCCGAGGTCATGGCCGAGCGTTCGGACGGCTGGCGTCCGGCCTTCTCCTGCCGCCAGATGCTGAAGGTCCGTGAGACCTGGATCCAGGACGCCCATTGGGAAGAGCTGGCCCTGGTCGAGTGCCCCACCCTGGTCGTCCGCGGGCTGGATGGCGAGCTGGGCCGTGCGGAGGCGCAGGAGATGGTCCGCGTCCTGCCGCGCGGGCAGTATGCGGAGGTGGTGGACGCGGGCCATCTGGTCCACTACGACCAGCCGGACGGCTGGCGCCGCGCCGTGGAGCCCTTCCTGGCCTCGGTCCTCCCCGTCTGATGCCGCCGCGACTCCCGGCCTCGGTCCTCCCCGCCTGATGCCGCTGCGACTCCCGGCCTCGGTCCTCCCCGCCTGATGCCGCTGCGACTCCCGGCCTCGGTCCTCCCCGCCTGACGGCGCCGCGACTCCCGGCCTCGGCCCTCCCCGTCTGACGGCGCCGCGACTCCTGGCCTCGGTCCTCCCCGTCCGACTCCGGCGCGCCCCCCCGGTTCAGAACGCCCAGGTGAACGGCTCGCCGCCGATCTCCGTCCACATGACCTCGACCTCCCTGGCCCGGGCGGGAATCAGGAAGGTGGTGCAGAGCAGATAGCTCTGCCCGTTCCTCCAGTCCTTGATCTCGTCCGGGTCCGCGCAGCCCTTGGGCCGCCCGGTATCGCCCAAGACCTTCGCTCCCCGCCGGCCGTCCGCGTACACCTCCGCGTAGTCCCCGACCCGCGGATACTTCCGCACGGTGGCCCCGCGCAGATGGGTGTACTTCACCTGGGCGACCGCGGGCACCAGGCCCTTGGCGTCCGCCGGGTCCGCCACCAGCGCCTTCGCCTCGTCCGCCGTGCCGATGTCGACCTTCTGCGCCGCGATCCGGTAGGTGGGCTCGACCCCGGTGTCCTCCTTGAACGCCCGCGTACCGGTCTGGCCCGGCCAGAACAAGCCACCCTCCGACCGCATCCCCACCGTCCGCGCCCCACCCCGATCTCCGTCGGCGGCCCCCGAGTGGGAAGCGTGCCGTGCGTTCTCGGATGTATCGCCCTTTTCCCCGAATGGTCCGCACGCGGTCAGGGCGAGAGCCAGCACGGCAACGGGCGCGCCGACCCGCAGCCATGTTGTCTTGGTCAGCGGCACGGTGGAACTCCAATGAGGGAACTGTCTCCGTCGCGTTCCGGTGTGATCCCTTGAACGCGACCGACGGTTCGTTGATCCTACGAGTCCTCTACTCCCTTGTAGCAATGGGAAATTGACCAGTAATGGACAGATGAAGGGAAGCACATGATCGGTGGCGACATCACGGATCCGGAACCGGGCAGGGACTGGGCGGCATTTCAGTATGAGATCTATCTGAACGGGATGACCGGCGCCGTTCCCCGGCTGCCCGCCGATCTGACCCGGCTCGAGGAACTGGCCGAGGCCCGGCTGGGCCCCGGGCCGGTGGGCTATGTCGCGGGCAGCGCGGGCAACGGCAGCACCGAGCGGGCCAACCGGGCGGCGCTGGACCGGCATCGGATCGTGCCGCGGATGCTCCGTGACGTACGGCGGCGGAATCTGTCGGTCGAGCTGCTGGGCACCAGGCTGCCCGCGCCGCTCGCGCTCGCGCCGATCGGCGTGCTGTCGATCATGCACCCGGACGCCGAGTGCGCGGCGGCGCGGGCCGCGGCGGCGCAGGGCGTGCCGTTCATCCTGTCCTCCGCGTCCAGTACGCCGATGGAGCGGGTGGCGGAGGCGATGGGGGACGGCGAGCGGTGGTTCCAGCTCTACTGGGGCAAGGACCGCGAGGTCACCAGGAGCTTTCTGGACCGGGCCAGGGCCTGTGGTTTCACGGCCCTTGTGGTGACCCTCGACACCCCGCTGCTGGCCTGGCGGCCGCGCGATCTCGACCAGGCGTATCTGCCGTTTCTGCGCGGTGTGGGAACCGCCAACTACTTCACCGATCCCGCGTTCCGGGCCGGGCTCGCCAAACCGGTCCACGAGGACCGGGACGCCGCGGTGCTGCACTTTGTGCAGATGTTCGGCGACCCCGGGAAGACCTGGGAGGATCTGGCGTTTCTGCGTGAGCGGTGGGACGGACCGATCGTGCTGAAGGGGGTGTTGCACCCCGACGACGCCCGGCGCGCGGAGGAGGCGGGGATGGACGGCGTGGTGGTGTCCAACCACGGCGGCCGCCAGGTGGGCGGCTCCATCGGGGCGGCCGACGCGCTGCCGGGGGTGGTGGCGGCGGTCGGCGACCGGCTGGCGGTGCTCTTCGACAGCGGTGTGCGCACCGGTGACGATGTGTTCAAGGCGCTCGCCCTCGGCGCCCGCGCGGTGCTGCTGGGGCGGCCGTACGCGTATGGGCTGGGGCTGGACGGGCAGCCGGGGGTGGAGCATGTGATCCGCTCCCTGCTGGCCGAGTTCGAGCTGACGATGGCGCTGTCGGGCCATACGGATGCGGCGCGGCTCACCCCGGACGCGCTCGGCTGACGCTCGGTCGACAATTCCCTTCGGCCTTCAGCTTGTTGTCAGATGCACCGGTACGTCGGCGACTCGCCGCGGGGCCGTGGGGACTTTACCGGGTCATGAGCTTCCGGATTGCCGGGTGCTACGCTCTTCGGCGCGAAGTGAATTAATCGATCATGCAGTGAATTAACCGATCACGGGGGGTGGTTGCGTGAAGATCCAACGTAAAGCCTCGATGGTCGTGCTCGCGGCGACGCTGATGCTGGGCGGTTCCGTGGCCCTGGCGCCATCGGCGTCGGCGGTGGGGTCATCGGCGTGTCAGTTCAATTCCCCGGATGTCAATTTCAAGGTCTCCACCAGTGGGGCTCGATTCCGTACCGGACCGGGAAAGCGGTACCGCGCCATAGGGACGCTTTACCGGGGTGATTCCTTCCGGTACTTCTGCCGCACCCGGGGCTTCGAGGAGAGCTGGTCCTACGGAAAGATCCTCAAGCGGACGACGACCGGAATCCGACCAGGGACCAGAGGCTGGGTGTACAGCAAGTACCTCGACTAGCCGGAACGTTACGGCAGTTGAGGTGCGGGCGGTCCGTGCGACATCAGAACGCGGCGGCGGGGCCGGGGTGAGTCCCCCGGCCCCGCCGCCGCGATACGTACCCGGGGCTCACCCCTTGCTGACCGCCGCCAGAATCTCCGGCAGCCGCGCCGCGACCCGCGGTGCCGCCATGCGCAGGCCGGTCTCCGCTATGGCCGCGCCGTACACCGCGCCCAGCGGGAACACCACCCACAGCCAGCCGTGCGCCCCGGAGACATGCAGCCAGATCGTCAGGCCCAGCACCGGCGCGCACAGCACGGAGCCCACGGCCATCCCGACCAGAATGCTGATCCAGGCGATCCCCGCCTGCCCCGGGGCGACGTTCTTGTGGCCGCTGTCCTGCGGAATCGAGTACGGGGCCAGCACGGAGGTCATGGCGCCGGTCGCCAGCATCGAGCCGAGCAGCGCCAGGGCGATCCCGAGCGCCTCGGGAGCGGCCGACCAGTCCTTGAGAACGGCGGCGGAGCCGAGCACCGCCACCGCCATGTACGGCACCGCCACCAGGAGAAGCGCCAGCGTGCGGCCGCGCAGCTCCAGATAGGCGTCGCGGGGCGAGGAGATCGTCTGCGCGACCATCCAGAAGGCGGAGGAGTCCTGGCCGAACTGGTTGTACATCAGCATGCCGAGCATGCCCGACGCCCAGCAGGACCAGTAGACCGAGCCGTTGTCCTGGACGGCCGTGACAAAGGGCAGCAGCAGGCCGACGCCCAGCGAGGTGACCCAGGCCGACTTGGTCTTCGGATCCCGGACGGCGTAGCGCAGCGTCCGCAGCAGCACCGTGCCGCTGCGGCCGGCGGGCAGCAGCCGGGCGAACGGGCCCGAGGAGTCCGGGGTGTCGGCCGCGCCGGAGCCCCGCCGCTCGCGCGGCGCCGCCGCCTCGAGCGTCGAGGCGTCCGGGGTGGTCATCAGGTGGGTGAGGGTGCTCCGCCACCACCACATCAGCACCGCCAGCGCGGCTATGGTCAGCGCGAACTGGGCCGCCGCGACCCCGTAGGCGCCGTCGCTGACCCTCTGGACGGCGTCGACCGCCGCCGCGGGCGGCACCCAGCGCAGCACCCGCGCGACCGGTTCCAGCACGGCCAGGCCGTTGTCACCGCTGAGCTGCTGGGCTCCGATGTTCACGAACTGCGCGCCGATCGCCACGAACAGACCGCTGAGCACCGCCAGGTCGCGGCCCTTACGGCTGGTGAGAAGGCGGGTGTTGGCCGTGGCGACGGCGCGGGCCAGCGCCACGCACACCAGCACCGTCAGCACCACGGCCACCACAGCCGCCACCGCGGCCGCCGCCCCGTGCGCGACGGCGATGGCCGAACCGGCCGCCATGGCCAGGGCGAACACCGGGCCGATGCCGACCAGTGAGGACACCAGCAGTGCGGTGATCAGCGAGTGTGGCCGCAGCGGCAGCATCACCAGCCGGGTCGGGTCGAGGGTTTCGTCGCCGCCCGGGAAGAACAGCGGCATCACCGCCCAGCCGAGGGCGAGCACCGCCGTCAGCAGCGTGACCAGCGCGTCGACGTGGTTCGTGTCGCGCAGCAGCACCAGGCCGAGCAGTTGCAACACGGCGAACAGAATCGCCAGCACCAGCGAGGTGATGTACGCGGCCCGCCGGCCGCCGGACTGGCGCAGCCCGTTGCGCAGCAGCGCCAGCTTCAGGGAGATGAAGACGCGGGTGGGGGAGACGGTGGGGACGGCGGGCGGCACGGGCGCGGCGGTACCGAGCGGGCCCTTGGCGTCGAGCGGGTCGGTGAGCGTCATCGGGCGCCGCCGCCCAGCCAGTCGAGGCTCTGGCCCGCCTCGCGCCCGCCCGCGCCGACGAGTTCCAGGAAGGCGTTCTGAAGGGAGGGTGCGTCGCCCCGCACCTCGGCCAGCGGGCCATGGGCCCGGATCCGCCCCTTCGCGATCACCGCCACCCAGTCGCACAGCGACTCCACCAGCTCCATGACATGGCTGGAGAAGACGACGGTGGCGCCGGAGTTGGTGTAGCGCTCCAGAACGCCGCGGATGGTCTGGGCGGAGACCGGGTCGACCCCCTCGAAGGGCTCGTCGAGGAAGAGGACTTCCGGGTTGTGGAGCAGCGCGGCGGCCAGTCCGATCTTCTTCCGCATACCGGTGGAGTAGTCGATGACCAGCTTGTTCTGGGAGCCCGCGAGATCCAGGACGTCCAGGAGCTGGGTGGCGCGCTTGTCGACCTCTTCACCGGGCAGCCCGCGCAGCCGCCCGGTGTAGCTGAGCAGCTCCCGGCCGGAGAGCCGCTCGAACATCCGCAGCCCCTCCGGCAGCACCCCGATCCGCGCCTTGATCTCGACCGGGTCCCGCCAGACGTCGTGCCCGCCGATCTCCACGGTCCCCGAGTCGGGGCGCAGCAGGCCGGTGATCATCGAAAGCGTGGTGGTCTTACCGGCTCCATTGGGCCCGACGAGGCCGATGAACTGCCCTGCGGGCAGCTCCAGATCGATTCCCGCGACCGCGATCTGCTCTCCGTAGCGCTTCCACAGGCCGCTCACCCGCACGGCGGCGGCCCTGGCCGACTGTGTGCTGGCTGCTGTTTGCTCCTGAGGCACCGGCTTCCCCCGTCTTCCTTTGGGACGACTCACGCGGGGGCTGGTCGTGGCGCCCCCGCCCGTCGCTCCACGATAGGTGCCGACCCGGGGAGTACTCCGGGGGGCGTCAGCGGTGCGGTGTGTCGCAGCGGTACGGGGTGCCAGGGGCGCGGTGCCCGGCTCGCGGTGCGTCAGGGGCCCGGGGGTGTCGGCGGTCCGGGGGTGGTCAGGGGCCCGGGGGTGTCGGCGGTCCGGGGGTGGTCAGGGGCCCGGGGGTGGTGGTCAGGGGCCCGGGGCGTTCAGCGGCGCTCGCGGCCGCAGGCGTAGGCGAGGGCGCTCACCAGCTCCTGGGCGTCGGGCAGCCAGCGGTTGGCGGCGGTGGGCCGCCGGGCCCACTGGATCGGGCCGCGCAGGCCCACCCGGGTCGGCGGCGCGACCACGTAGTCGCCCTCGCCGCGCGCGGTCAGGTCGATCGCGTTCGGCGGCCAGCCCAGATTCCGCACCAGGTCGGGGACCTTGGCGGCGGCGCCCGGGAGGACGAAGAAGAGCATCCTGCGCCCGGGCGTGCAGGTGACCGGGCCCAGCTCGACCTGGCGGCGCTCCATCCGCGCGAGCGCCAGACAGCCCGCCGACTCCGGTACGTCGAGCGCGTCGAAGGTGCGGCCGGTGGGCAGCAGGATGGAGGCGCGCGGCGTCCTGGCCCACATGCGGCGGACCACGACCGCGCTGCCGGTGGCATGGTTCACCCAGTCCCGGCCGGTCGGATGGGCGCCGGGGGCCGGGCAGTCGGCGCTTTCGCAGGAGCAGCGCTCCGCTCCGTCCACGGTCTCCAGCCAGGTGCCGGAGAGCACGTCCCAATGCCGCTCCTCGGCATATCGCACCGCCGCGTCGCGCAGCCGCTCCCCGCGCTGCTGAGGGATCTGCGCGGCTCCCGCGGGGAACCGCGATGGTCCTGTCACGTCCATGGTCTCTTCCACGCAAGGACAACTTCCGCCGTCAACAGGGGTTACGGCCGGACCCCCGCACGGGCGGGCCGCCGGGGGCCCGGGGTGCGCGAGGACGGCATGGCGGGGCGCATGGGTGCACAGTCGGGGGCGCGTATGGGGTTGCGGCTGTGTAAGCGGGTAACCACCATGCGTGACAGGCGTGCGAGTGTCCGGCGGCCATGCCGCGGCGCCAGGGGGAGGGCGTGCCCGGACTCGTATCGGCGCCGTGCGCGAACGATGCGGTCGATGCGGTCAATACGGGCAAGTTCCGCATTCGCCGTATACCTGCGATATCTGCGGGGCATCACTCAGCAACAGAGACGGATACGCCGAGAACGCAAGCAGTCACAGGGGGTAACGCCATGGCCGCTAGGCCGCTTGTGGCGCGGCAGCCGAACGAACGGCTGCAAGCGCTCATCCAGGAAGCCGGCTGTTCCAACGCCGGGTTGGCGCGCAGGGTCAATATGTGCGGCGCCGAGCACGGTCTCGATCTTCGGTACGACAAGACGTCGGTGGCCCGTTGGCTGCGTGGCCAGCAGCCCCGGGGTCGGGCGCCGGGCATCATCGCCGAGGCGCTCGGCCGCAAGCTGGGCCGTACGGTCACGATCGACGAGATCGGCATGGCCAACGGCAAGAACCTTGCCTCCGGGGTCGGTCTCCAGTTCTCGCCCACCGTCCTCGGCGCGATAGAGCAGGTCTGCGAGCTGTGGCGGAGCGATGTGGGGCGGCGCGACTTCCTCAGTGGTTCGACGGTCGCCGCCTCCGCGCTGGTCGAGCCCAGCCGCGACTGGCTGATCACCGGTGCGGACACCCAGGTCGCGCGCACCGCGGGCGCCCGGGTGGGGCGTTCGGACGTCGCGGCGGTGCGGGCCACGACGGACGCCCTCGTCGATCTGGACCACCGCTACGGCAGCGGCCATGTGCGCCCCGTCGTCGTCCACTATCTGAACAGCGTGGTCTCCGGGCTGCTGGCCGGCTCGTACACCGAGGCGGTCGGCCGGGAACTCTTCGCGGCCGTCGCGCGGTTGACGGAGCTGGCGGGCTATATGGCGGTCGACACCGGGCAGTCCGGTCTCGCCCAGCGCTACTACATCCAGGCGCTGCGGCTCGCCCAGGCCGCCGGGGACCGGGGTTACGGCGGCTATGTGCTCGCCGCCAGTATGAGCCATCTCGCCGCCCAGCTCGGGAATCCCCGGGAGATCGCCCAGTTGGCGAAGGCCGCCCAGGAGGGCGCGCGCGGCCAGGTGCCGCCGCGCGCCGAATCGATGTTCCTGGCGGCCGAGGCGCGCGGCCACGCCCTGATGGGGGACGCGCGGGCCTGCCAGGCCGCGGCCGGGCGGGCGCTGGACGCCTTGGAGCGGTCGGTGGGGAGCGGTTCGGGCTCCGTCACGGGTGACGACCCCATCTGGATCCGCCACTTCGACCACGCCTATCTCGCCGATGAGCTGGCCCACTGCCACCGGGACCTGGGCCAGGCCGAACAGGCCCGGCGGCGCGCCGAGGAGGCCCTGGAGGGGCTTCCGGAGGGGCGGGTGCGGCGGCGGGCGATCGGGCTGCTGCTGCTGGCCACGGCGCATGTGCAGCAGCGCGATGTGGAGCAGGCGTGCCATATCGGCGCCCAGGCGGTGGATCTGCTGGGCACGCTGCGGTCCAACCGGGGGGCGGAGTATCTGGACGACTTCCAGCAGCGGTTGGAGCCGTATCGGGAGGAGCCGGTGGTGCGGGAGTTCGGGGCGCGGCTTCAGATGCAGGTCGCCTGAGGCTGTCGGCCGAGATTTCCGCCGGGCGCGGGGGCGTTGTGGGGCGCGGGAGTTGCGGGAGTTATGGGGTGTGCGTCGCGTTGTGGCTGCTGGTGCGTGTGGTGCTGGTGGGTGTGATGAGGCATGTGCGCTGGGTGCGCGTGTTGGGATGTGCGTTGCCTCGTGATTACCGGGGGTACGGGTGAGGTTCACATATCCCCTGATCGCGGCGGTGTGCCCCCTGTCGCGGTGACCAGTCTCTCGCCGTCCCCCTGGGCTCATGGGCATCGCGCCCTCTGGGGAACCGGTAGCGTGAGCCGACGATTCCGTAGCCCGTATAACAAGGAGTCCCGGTGACACAGAGCGGACAGGGGAATGAGCCGCGGCTTCCCGCGGTCCCGCCCGCGCAGCCTGTGCGCGAGGGGGTTGTGCTGCCCGCCCAGGGGGACTACAAGCCCTCGGACGGCCACCAGGCGGCCCCGGCCGGGGGACAGGCATGGGGGCAGCCTTGGGGCCCGCAGAGCGCTCCGGAACCGCCGCCGCAGGGGGAGTTCGGCGCGCCGCCGCTTCCCGAGGGGCAGCCTTACGGACCGCCCGAGGGCCAGACCTACGGGGGATCGCAGACCTACGGAGGGTCGCCTGGGGCGCAGTCCTACGGGCCGCCTGGAGGACAGACGTACGGCGCACCGGAGGGGTCTTTCGGAGCTCCCGACGGGTCTTTCGGGGCGCCGGAGGGGTCTTACGGGGCGTCTGAAGGGCAGCCTTACGGGGCGCCCGAGGGACAGCCTTACGGCCGGCAGCAGGGTTGGCCGGCCCCGCAGAGACCGGCTCAGCCGCCGTACCAGGCCGCGGACGAGACCCAGGTGCTGCCGCCGCAGCCCGCCGCGGACGAGACCCAGGTGCTGCCGCCGCAGCCCGCCGAGGACGCCGACGCGACCCAGTTCATACCCCC
>NZ_JAHLEM010000365.1 GCF_018883605.1 Streptomyces niphimycinicus
GCAGGGTTGGCCGGCCCCGCAGAGACCGGCTCAGCCGCCGTACCAGGCCGCGGACGAGACCCAGGTGCTGCCGCCGCAGCCCGCCGCGGACGAGACCCAGGTGCTGCCGCCGCAGCCCGCCGAGGACGCCGACGCGACCCAGTTCATACCCCCGGTCCCGGGTGAGGCCCCGCCGCCTCTGGACACCCCCACCACGACGCTCGCCACGGTCAAGAGCGTGCCGCTGCCGCCCGAGAACCGGCCCGAGTCGCCCGCCGAGTCCACCACCCAGTTGCGCGCCGTCCGCCCCGGCCGCCGGGGCGGGGGCGCCCACCGCCAGCCGTCCGCCGCGGAAGAGACCGCGGTGCTCCCGCCCATGCCGCCCGGGCCCGCGCAGAACGCGCCCATGCCCGCGTCCGCGGCGAACGTCCCCGAGCGGCCCGGCAGCGCCCCGTACGCGATCCGTCCCGGCCGTCCCGGGGACCGGCCGCCGCCCTCGGAGTTCGACGGTCTGTTCCGTGACGAGGGCGCCCATGAGACCCAGCAGTTGCCGCAGTTCCCCCAGGACGATCCGCAGCCGTCGCCGTACGCCGGCGGTGGCGGCGGTGGTGGGCGGCGCCGGATGTCGCGGGGCATGCTCATCGGCATCGTGGTGGCGGGCTGCGGTATCGCCGGGCTCGCCGCCGGAGCCGCGCTCAGCACGGGCGGCGACGACAAGAAGGACAATTCGACGCTGAGCAGCTCCTCGCCGAGCGCCGGCGAAGGGGAGCCGTCCAAAGCCGCCGATCCCGCCGAGCCGCAGGCGAAGGCGCTGGACGCGCTGCTCGCCGACAGCAACAACAGCCGCGCGTCGGTGATCAAGGCCGTGGACAACATCAAGTCCTGCAAGGACCTGTCCACGGCGGCATCGGATCTGCGGACCGCCGCGGGCCAGCGCAATGGTCTGGTGACCCGGCTGGGCAAGCTGTCGGTGGACAAGCTGCCCGACAACGCGCGGCTGACCGCGGCTCTCACCAAGGCGTGGAAGTCCTCGGCCAGGGCCGACAACGAGTACGCGGCCTGGGCCGATCAGGTCGGCGGCAAGAAGGGCTGCCCCAAGGGCAAGGCCCGCCGTTCGCCCCGGGTCGGGGCGGCCGAGCGGGCGAGCGGCGAGGCCACGCAGGCCAAGAGGACGGCCTCGGGGCTGTGGAACCCGATCGCCTCCAAGTACGGCCTCACCTCGCACCAGGCCACCGAACTGTGACCGGACGGCCGGGGCCGGTGCCGCCGTCCCCGGCCCGGTCCGCCGGGTGTCAGGGGCCCGGCAATCGCGGGTGCCGGGGGCTCAGTCGGCCGGGTGGTACTGCTCCAGGATCTTGGACACGTTGACGAATCCCTTGCGCACCGCCACCAGCCGCCCGTCCCGCACCGCCTGGTAGGTGACGTCCGCGTTGACGATCCGCGAGTAGTTGGGCACATGCAGCGTGTCGTCGTAGCCCCAGCGCAGCGTCGGCGTCAGCCCGCCGGTGTTGACCGCGTGGCCGTTGTCCAGCTCGTTGCGCACGGTGCGGGCGCTGATGTCGTCGGAGTGCAGGGACATCAGGACCGAGCGCAGCACGGTGTAGCCGATCCAGGTGGTCTGCGTGCCGGGGTCGTCGGGGTCGATGCGGTTGTCGTCGAAGGCGTACTTGTTGATGACCTTCTTCATGGGATTCCAGCGCGCATCGTCCCCGGTCGGGTACCAGCCGGTGGCGTAGGTGCCCTCCAGGGGGCTGGAGCTGCCGCCGGTGGAGTCTATGAGGGACTGCCGGACACCGCCGAGGATGGAGGCGAGCCGTACCTTCGGGTGGTTCTCCTGCACCCGGCGGAAGGAGTCGAAGAAGGTGCCGGTGCGGTTGCCGAGCGCCGCGGTGACGCAGGAGCTGTCCAGGGACGCGCCCTGGGATGCGCTGCCGAGCGAGGTGTCGGCGCCGACGCTCTCCAGGGCACTGGTGGCCTGGTCGCTGTAGTCGCCCGCGTCCTCGGAGGCGCGGACGTCATGGGCGGCGTCGCGCCGGCCCGCCCGGAGGCCGGTGTTGAGAAGCTGGGGGAGTTCGTCGCCCGCGATGGTGTCGGGGCGCACGAACGCGGTGCGCTCGCAGCGGGAGGCCAACTGGCGGCCGTTGCCCACCAGCAGGGCGGCCTGGCCGCCGTTGACCGGATACGAGTACGGGCTGTCGAACTCCTCCTGCGTCAGCCCGTAGCCGCCTATGTAGGGGATGCCGGCGACCTCCAGCGGGGAGATGAAGGCCCGGCCGTACTGGCTGTACGAGCCGACGACCGCGACGGCCTTCTCGTCCTGGGCCTGCTGGGCGCAGCGGGCGGCCTGGACGGCGTCGTTGCGCTCGTTGCAGGTGACGACCTTGAGCTTGCGGCCGTGGATGCCGCCCGAGTCGTTGACCCAGCGGGCAAATGCCTTCGCCATCGCGGGCATTCCCGGCATATTGGTCGCTTTGGTGCCCTCGGGAGCCCATGTCATGACGGTGATGGGGTCGCCGTCGTTCTTGTTCGACAGCACCCCGCCGCAGCCGGTCAGCAGCGACGCACCGACCGCCGTGCACAGTGCCGCGACGGCGGCTCGGAAGAGGCGGGAGGGAGGGCGTCGCCGACCGGTCATGACACGCGAGCCTGTCCCGTCGCGAGGAACGGCGCGGCTATGACAAGATAAGGAACGGTGTCATAGAGGTGAACTCCGGGGGCCGATCCGTCGCCATGTGTGAAGAACGTACGATCGGTGATTGTGCAAGGTTCGGAGAAGTCTTCCCGTCGCGCCCGTCGCTCGACCACCATGGGAGGCATGCCTGTCAACGACATGCCCTGGTGGCGCTGGCGCACCAATGTGCGCTCGGCGCTGCATATGCTCTCGGATCCCGTCTTTCAGCAGGAGTGCTGGCTGGCCGGCCAGGCCGGGTACGGGGATGTGACGGACGCCGTCTACCGGCTCGTCGAGGACACCTGGCTGGACAACTGGTCGGCCGAGAAGTACGTCGGCACGATCTTCCGTGACTCGCAGGAGGCGGCGCTGGTCGATGTCGCCGTGCTGCGGGTGCTGAGGATCATGCACCAGGTGGGCGCGGACGCCCTCGTCTCGGCCTACCTCGAGCACCATGGCTGGCCGGAGGCCGTGCGGGCGGCCCGCGAGGCCCATGTGCGGCTGGCCACCAACGACGGCGAGGACCCGGATGTGCCGCCGCGCACCCTCGAAGTGCTGGCGATCATGACACAAGCGGTCTGAACCACGTCGTGGGTGTGGGACGCTATGGAGTCATGAGCGAGCCGCATTCCGTCCCCGATCAGTACATCCTCACGCTGTCATGTCCTGACAAGCAGGGCATTGTGCACGCCGTGTCGAGCTATCTGTTCATGACCGGCTGCAATATCGAGGACAGCCAGCAGTTCGGGGACCGCGACACCGGGCTCTTCTTCATGCGGGTGGCCTTCCGCGCCGTCTCGCCGGTGAAGGTGGAGGATCTGCGGGCCAGCTTCGCGGCGGTCGGCGAGTCCTTCCAGATGGACTGGGAGATCCATCCCGCCGATCGCAAGATGCGCATTCTGCTCATGGTCAGCAAGTTCGGGCACTGCCTGAACGATCTTCTCTTCCGGTCCCGGATCGGTGCGCTGCCGGTCGAGATCGCCGCCGTGGTCTCCAACCACACGGACTTCGAGGAGCTGGTCGGCTCCTACGGGATTCCGTTCCACCACATGCCCGTGACGAAGGACACCAAGCAGGAGGCCGAGGCCCGGCTGCTGGAGCTGGTGCGCACGGAACATATCGAGCTGGTGGTGCTGGCCCGCTATATGCAGGTGCTCTCCGACGACCTGTGCAAGGAGCTGTCGGGCCGGATCATCAACATCCACCACAGCTTCCTGCCGAGCTTCAAGGGCGCCAAGCCGTACCACCAGGCGCATGCGCGCGGGGTCAAGCTGATCGGGGCGACGGCCCACTATGTGACCGCCGATCTGGACGAGGGCCCGATCATCGAGCAGGAGGTCGAGCGCGTCGGCCATGAGCTGACCCCGGACCAACTGGTGGCGGTCGGCCGCGATGTGGAGTGCCAGGCGCTGGCCCGCGCCGTGAAGTGGCACAGCGAGCGCCGGGTGCTGCTCAACGGCCGCCGTACGGTCGTCTTCGGCTGACTCGGCCGACTCGGAGACAGTACGGCTCAGAGGCAGTACGGCTCAGAGCAGTACGGCCCATAGACAAGTACGGCTCACAGGCGCGAGAGGGACGCGGCGGCGAAGAGGACGTCCCGGATCGCCTCGGTGTCCCCGGACAGCCCCGCGGCCGCCTCCTGCGGCGGCACATGCCCCGACGCCAGCAGGTAGAACGCCTCCTGGTCCAGGGCGATCGTCGCCACCGCCTCCTCCGGTGAGGCCACCGCCGCCGGGGAGTCCAGCGCGATGTACCAGTCGCCGCCGCCCGTGCCCTCTACCTGGAGATGGAGCGTACGGCCCGGGGTGCCCGCCTCGACCAGCCGGCGCGGCGGGGCCGCGAGTCCGGCCCGGCGCCGCTCGGCCAGCGCCCCCGGAAGCAGCCGGGCACATAGGTCGATCATGGCTCTGAGGTGGGCGGAGGCCGGTGGCTCATAGGGGTAGTCGATGGCCTCGGCGATGTCCCCGGCGTGCACCCAGCACTCCAGGGCGCGGTCGAGGAACGCGTCGCGGATCGGCAGCGCGAAGTCTCCGTACGGCACGTCGAGTTCGGCGACCCCGCGCCCGGCGAAGGACACCGTACGGACCAGGGCATGGCCCTGCTCACGCCACAGCTCCCGTACCGCCCCGGGCGGACCGGCCCCGTACGAGGCGCCGGGCTCGTGGTGCCAGTACGCCTCCGTACGGGCCTGGGGCGAGCGGGGGGCGTCGGCCCCGAGCGGGTCGGGGAGGCCGAGGGAGGCGGCGATGATGCCGTCCACGACCATCAGATGGCCGATCACCCCGGCGACGGTGGTGTCCCGGCCGGTGAGCCGCCGCCCGTCGAACCACTTCAGCCGCACCGGCGCACGCCACTCGGCCTCGCCCATGTCGCGCAGCAGCGCGTCCAGCCGGGCGGCCTCGGCGTCATACGCACCGGCCCAGCCGGGCATGGGTATCCGGGCCGGGCGGCGGCCCAGGCAGCCCGCGAGAACGCGGGAGCGGAGCATCGGATCGAGGTCCAGGCTGTGCTCGGTGTGCAGCAGCTCGACGGCGTCGCGCAGCCGCAGCGCCTCCTCGGCGCAGGAGGGGCAGTGGTTGAGATGCGCCTCGACGGCGGCGGTCTCCTCCGGCGAGCACGCGGTCAGCGCCCAGGCGCCGAGCAGCGATCGCAGCAGATCGTGCGAGAGCGGATGCGCCGCGGAGGGCGTGGGCGCCGCAAGTGGCGCGGCCGGTGGTGCGGGCGCGGGCGGTCGCGGTGCCGGTGGTGCGGGCGCG
>NZ_JAHLEM010000366.1 GCF_018883605.1 Streptomyces niphimycinicus
CGCGGCCCGACCGGCCCCGTCCCGCCGCCCGCGCCACCGCGCGCAAAGCGGGACGGCGGCTGTGGCTCACCGGGCTCTGTCTGCTGGGGTTCCTGGTCGTCCTCGCGCTGTGCGCCCCGATGGCCGGATCCCCCTACACCATCCACACCGACAGTCTCACCAGCCAGGGCCTGCCCGCCGGAGTCGGCGAGAACGGACACCTGTTGGGCACCGACGCCATCGGCCGTGACCTGTTCGCCCGGACCCTCTACGGGCTGCGCGCGACCCTCATCATCGCGCTGTCCGCCAATCTCACCTCGGTGGCCCTGGGCGCCGCGGTAGGTCTCGTCGCCGGTTTCTACCGCGGCTGGTTCGAACAGGTGCTGATGCGCATCGTCGATGTGTTCCTGTCCGTCCCCACCGTGCTCTCCGGCCTCGCCCTGGCGAGCATCGTCGGCCGCGGCACCACCGGCATCATCCTCGTGGTCACCGCCCTGTACTGGGCCTGGACCGCACGGCTGGTGCACGGGGAGACGGTACGGCTGCGCGGCCGCGGCTTCGTCGAGGCGGCCCTCGCCCACGGGGTGAGCCGCCACACCGCGCTGCGCCGCCACGTACTGCCGCACCTGTCCACCATCCTGCTCAACGTGGCCGCCCTCAACGGCGCCGCCGTCGTGGTGGTCGGAGCCGGACTGTCCTACCTGGGCGCCGGGATCCAGCCGCCCACCCCCGAACTGGGCAACATGCTCGCCGACGGCTCCAGCAGCATGACCTACGCACCGCACACCCTGTTCGTCCCGCTCGTCCTCGTCATCGCGACCGTCCTGGCGTTCGTCCTGGTCGCCGAGGGACTCAACCGCCGCAACCCCCTCTCGGAGCGACGCTCATGGCTCGACGCATAGCCGTCCGCATCCTGCTGGGCGCATTCACCGTCCTGGCGGTCGTCCTGCTCACCTTCGTGCTGCAGTACGTCGTCCCCGGCGACCCGGCCCGCAGCATCGCCGGGCCCAAGGCCACCCCCGAAGTCCTCAAGGAGATCCGCGGACAGCTACGGCTGGACGACCCGTGGTGGTCCCAGCTCGGCCACTACCTCTCCTCGGTCCTCCAAGGCGACCTGGGCACCTCCTACTCCAACGACCGGCCCGTGCTCTCGCTCATCCTGGAACGGCTGCCCGCCACCGCTGCCCTGGCCGCCGCCGCACTGGTGGTGGAACTCGTCCTCGGCGGTCTGTGGGGCATGTGGGAGGCGCTGCGGCCCAAGCGAAGCTGGCTGCTGGCCACCGTCAACGTCGGTCTGCTGTCGATGCCCGTGTTCTCCCTGGGCTTCCTGCTCCTGTTGCTGTTCGGATACCAGTTGCCGGTCTTCCCCATCGACGGCGGCTCCGGTCCGGCCCGGCTCGTCCTGCCCGCGGTCACCCTCGGGCTGATGGGCTCGCCGTACTACGCCAACGTGGTCCGCGACAGCATGCGCGAGGCGCTGTCCTCGTCGTACGTGCGCACCGCGGTGTCCAAGGGCCTCAGCCGCAGGCGGATCGTCTCCCGCCATGTGCTGCGCAACATCGCCTCCCCGGTGACCACCCTGATCGGCATGGACGTGGCCGTGTTCCTGTCCGGTGTGGTCTTCGTCGAGAAGATCTTCGCCTGGCCCGGTATCGGCCAGATGCAGACCGATGCGTTCACGGACCTGGACCGCCCGCTGCTCACCGGCACCGTCATCGTGGCCGCCGCCCTCGTGGTCACGGCCAACCTCCTGGTGGATCTGCTCCGGTCCGCCATCGACCCCCGTGCCGCATCGGAGGCACCATGACCACCGCCCCGGCTCCCGCCGCCACCCTCGGCAGCGAGGTCACCGTCGACCGTCTGTCCGTGAACTACGGCGACTTCACCGCCCTGCGGGACGTCAGTCTGACCGTTCCCGCGGGCACCACCACCGCCCTGGTCGGCGAGTCCGGCTCCGGGAAGTCCACCCTCGCGCTGGCCGCCGGGCGCATCCTGCCGCCCGGCGCCGCGATCAGCGGCGGGTCCGTGACGGTGGGCGACACCGAACTGACCGCGCTGACGGGGAAGGCGCTGCGCGAGGCCCGCGGCCACACCGCCGCCTACCTCGCCCAGGACGCCTCGGCCGCCCTCAACCCCGTCATCCGGGTCGGGAAGCAGATCGCCGAAGTGCACCAGGTGCGCTGCGGGGCGAGCCGGGCCGAGGCCGCCGAACTGGCCCGGCAGGGCCTGGCCGATGTCGGCATCCCCGACCCCGACCGGGTGGCGCGCCTCTACCCGGGAGCGCTGTCCGGCGGGATGCGGCAGCGGGTCATCATCGCCATCGCGCTCGCCTTCCGCCCCCAGCTACTGATCGCCGACGAGCCCACCACCGCGCTGGACGTCACCGTCCAGGCGGACATCCTGGCCCTGGTCAGCAGGCTCCAGCAGCAGTGCGGGCTCACCGTCATCTGGATCACCCACGACATGTCGGTGGTCGCGGAACTCGCCGACCACGTGGCCGTGCTCTACGGCGGGCGGCTGGTCGAACACACCGATGTGCTCACGCTCTTCGAAGGCGCGCGCCACCCCTACACCCAGGCCCTCCTCACCTGTTTCCAGAGCGGCCGCACCGCGGGGCCCAAGCAGCCCTTCACCACCATCTCCGGAAGTCCGCCGGTCGCCGGGCCGCCCGGTGGCTGCCCCTTCCACCCCCGGTGTCCGCAGGCCGACGGCCGGTGCGGCACCGAACTCCCCGTGCCCCGCCGGGTCGGCCACGACCACACCGCGGCCTGTCACCGTCTGGAGGAGACACCGTGAGCGCGCCCCAGCCCGCCCCCGGCACACCGCTGCTGGAAGCCACCGGGATCACCAAACGCTACGGCCAGTACACCGCGCTGGACGACGTGGACCTGCGCATCGAGACCGGGCGTACGGTCAGCATCGTCGGGGAGTCGGGCTCGGGGAAGTCCACCCTCGCCCGCATCATCGTCGGTCTGGAGCGCGCCGACAGCGGCACCGTCCGCTTCCGCGGCGAAGCGATCCGCGGCCGCCGGTCCCGCCATGCCTTCCGGCGCAGCGTCGGCATGGTCTTCCAGGATCCGTACGAGTCGATGGACCCCCGGCTGACCATCGGTGAGATCGTCGCCGAACCCCTGCGCGCCCACGGCATGTACCGGGACGGTGGCAAGGAGCGGGTCCGTGAACTCCTGGACTCGGTCGGTATGCACGGTGCCGAACCCGACGCCTACCCGCACAAGTTCTCCGGCGGCCAGCGGCAGCGCGTATGCATCGCCCGCGCCCTGGCCACCGACCCCGACCTGGTCATCTGCGACGAACCCACCTCCGCTCTGGACGTGTCGGTCCAGGCCCAGATCCTCAACCTCCTCCTGGACCTCCAGTCCCGGCGGCGGCTGGCCTATCTGTTCATCACCCATGACCTCGACGTGGTGCGGCGGATCAGCGACGAGGTGGACGTCCTGCTGCGCGGCACCGTCGTGGAGCGCGGCACCGCCGAGCAGATCACCCGCAGCCCCGAACACACCTACACCCGGCGGCTGCTGGGCGCGGTACCGGCGATCTCCCCGCGTCAGCGCCACATCTGCCCACCGCTGGACACCGACGATCCCGCACCGCGGTCGCCCCACGACGCGAAGGAGGACCCCGCGTGACCACCGCCACCACCGAGACCGGCACCACGCACACCACCACCATCCCCCTCGGTGACGGGATACGGCTCGCGGCCACCCTCTATCTGCCCGTACCGGGTCCGGAGCCCGTCCCCGTCCTGCTGGAGGCGCTTCCGTACCGCAAGGACGACCACCTCGGAGTGGAGGCCCGCCCCGAGTACCTGCGCTTCCGGGACGAGTACCGCTTCGCCGTCTGCCGGGTGGACCTGCGGGGCACCGGCAGCTCCGAGGGGTTCGCGGACGACGAGTACCCCGAACGGGAGCCCGAGGACCTGTGCGAGGTCATCGCCTGGCTCGCCGGACAGCCGTGGTGCAACGGTTCGGTGGGCATGTTCGGCACCTCCTACAGCGGTTTCAACGCCTTCCACGCCGCCATGCGCGCCCCGGCCGCCCTCAAGGCCATCGTGCCCATCTACAGCTCCGACGACCGCTACACCGACGACGTCCACTACCTGGGCGGCGCGCTGCGCGCGGTCGACCTGATCGACTACCCGCTCTACCTGGCCGCGATGAACGCGCTGCCGCCGGTGCCCGCACTGGCCGGTCCCGACTGGCGCGAGACCTGGCACAAGCGGATGGACACCATGGAGCCCTGGCTGCTGAGCTGGCTGGAGAACCAGCGCCACGGCGCGTTCTGGCGGCGCGGCTCGATCCGCCCCGACTACGACCTGGTGCGCTGTCCCACGATGATCGTCCAGGGCTGGGCCGACGGATACCGCAACAACAGCTTCCGCACCATCAGCCGGCTCCAGGACCAGGGCACGCCCTACCGGCTGCTGATCGGTCCGTGGAGCCATATGTCCACCCGCAGTTCGCTGCCCGGTCCGTGGATCGACCTGGTGCCGGAGATGGCCCGGTGGTTCGACCGCTGGCTGAGGGGGATCGACAACGGCATCGACCGCGAACCCCCGATCAGCTACTTCACCCGGCACTCCACCCGTCCCGAACCGGACCTCGCGCGACTGCGGGGGGAGTGGCGCAGCGAACGGCAGTGGCCGCCGGCCCGCGCGAGGGAAGTCACCCTGGGCCTCGGCCGGGATCCCCGTGAGCTGCGCGTCAAGCCCTCCACCGGCACGGCGGCCTGGATCGACTGCGCCGGTTCGCTGCCCTGGGGCCAGCCGAGCGACCAGCGTTACGACGACGCCGACTCCCTCACCTGGGAGTGGACGGTCGGCGAACAGCCGCTGCCCGAGGGCTCCCTGGAACTGCTGGGCCATCCCCGGCTGCGGCTGAAGGTGAGCGCCGACGCTCCCGTGGCGTATGTGTCGGCCAAGCTGAGCGAGGTGTTCCCCGACGGCACCTCCTCGCTGATCACCCGTACCCTGCTCAACCTCACCCACCGGGACGGCCATGACGCCGAACCGCGTCCGCTGACACCGGGGCGTGCGGAGACGGTCGACATCGAACTGAATGCCACCGCGTGCGTCCTGACCCCCGGACACCGGCTGCGGCTGTCCCTCGCCGGAGCCGACTGGCCCAACACCTTCGCCCCGCCCACGCCGTTGACCCTGACCGTGGACGCCGCCGGGAGCGAGCTCACACTGCCGGTCACCGCCGGACCGGGCCCGTGTCCACCGCCGGTCTTCCACGAGGTGACCCCCGAGTCGCTCCCCGACGGCAAGGGGGTGACCTGGACCGTCGAACGCGATGTGCTGGCCCGCACCACCACCTGTTTCGTGGACTACGCCGATGTCTGGACCACCCACGACGGCACGGTGTGTGAGGCACGGAACACCGGCCGGGTCACCGTGGACGAACGCACCCACGACCAGACCCTGGTGGCCCGCTGTGTGTACACGGTGGGCTGGCCCGAGGCACGGGTGACCACCGCCGCCGATCTGTTCCTGACCGCCCACGCCGACCGATACGAGGCGGACATCACCGTCCGGGCCGGCGAGGATGACCAGCAGGTCTTCGAACGCGACTGGCAGCGATCCCTGCCGCGCGACCTCGCCTGACTGCAACGGGCGGCGACCTCGCCCGAGAGCGACGGCCTGGCCCCCGACACCACCGCACACCGCCCCGACGTCCCCTTCCCGGAGCCGCCATGTCCAGCGAGCGCGCCGGTTACCCGGCCCTGTTGCGTTCCCCGGGCGTTCCCGCCGTCGTCCTGCCGTCCATCCTGGCCCGGTTGCCCGTCGGGATGACATCGGTGCTGCTCGTCCTGCTGGTCCAGAACAGCACCGGCTCCTACCGGGCGGCGGGTCTGGCGATGGGGGCGAACTGGCTCGCGTTCGCCGCCACGTCCCCCTTCTACGGCCGTGTCTCCGACCGGGGTCACGCGGTGTGGGTCATGGTGGTCGTGGGCTGTGCCAACCCCCTGGCCACCATCGGTTTCCTGCTGCTGGTGCACAACGGTGCCCCGGTGTGGGCCATCGTGGCGGGCGCCGCGGTGGCGGGCGGCGCCGCGCCGCCGATCGCCGCGGTCACCCGGGCGGTGTGGCCCCACCTGGTCGACGGCCGACTCCACCCCGTCGCCTTCGGCTTCGAGGCCGTGGTCGTCGAGATCCTCTACGTCCTGGGCCCGTTGGTGGCCGGACTGGTGTGCGCGGTCGCCAGCCCGTCGGTGGGCCTGCTGGTAGGCGGCGCCGCGGTGACGGTCGGTTCTCTCAGCCTCGCCCGCGCCCCGGTGATCCGCTCCTACAGCAGCCGGGACACCCCGCGTCCGGCCCGTGGCGGGCATGTGCTGGCCTCGCCCGCCATGCGCCGCATCCTGATGGTCACCTTCCTGATGTCCGTCGCCTACGGCGTCCTGGAGGTCCTGGTGCCCGCCTTCGCGGTGGAGGCGGGCTCACCGTCCTCCAGCGGACTGCTGCTGGGCGTGTGGTCGTCCGCGAGCATCATGGGCGGGATCCTCTACATCCGCCTCGCGCCGCGCTCACCCCTGGTGCGCCAGCTCGTCGTCCTGATCTTCGCCAACGCCGCGGGGTTCGCCGTGCTGGCCGTCGCCCGCGAACCCTGGCAGCTCGGTCTGCTGCTCGCCGTCGGCGGCACCTTGATGGCGCCCGCCACCTCCGTGGAGTACATGCTGGCGAGTCAGAGCACTGACAGCTCCCGGGCCACCGAGGGGTTCACCTGGTTCGGCACCGTGGCCTACGGGGGCGCCGCGGCGGGCGGTGCCCTGGCCGGTGTGCTCATCGTGCCGTGGGGCCTGCCCATGACCTTCCTCGCGGCGGCCTTCGGCGCGGTGCTGGCGGGATGCTTCGCACTGCGGATCGCCGACCCGGGCCCGCCGCGGGAGCCGAAGCCGCGGGAGCCGGAACGGACCGCCGCCGGAGAGCGGCCGGCGGAGGCCGCCGCGCCCGTTGAGGACGACAGCCGCTGACCGCAGGGCGCAGCGCGGTCAACCGGTGCGCAGCCCCGCCCGCATCAGGAGCCGCTTCTCATTGGTCACCCATTCCCCGCGCGCCGCCGGCACCGCGTGGGCCGTCTCCAGGGCGGCGGTGGCGACCGCCCCGGCCAGTTCGGTGGCCTTCCCCTGGGTCGCGTAGGCGGTCCTGGCGTAGGCGAGCCGCTCCGCGGCCCGGCCCCGCCACTCCCGCGGAGCCGCGCCGTACGCAGCGCGTCGGGGAACGCAGGGCGGGGCAGGGAGCCGCGCAGCACCGTGTTGAGGGCGAGTTCGGCGATCTGTGGATACCTCGGGATGCCCGCGAGGTAGAACATCAGTGGCTCCCGGTGGTACCGGCCCTGTCCGGCCTCGGCGAGTCCGTGCTCCACGACATCGAGGTCGCGGTAGTGGACGTCGACGCGCCGCCCGTCGATGGTGAGCCAGGCGCCCCCGTTGAACACCCCGCCGCCCCAGCCGCCGAGTTCGGACACCACACCGTCCCAGCCGACGGCACGCAAGGTGTCCGGATCGAAGGCGCCGCGGTAGTACACGGCCAGGTCCCAGTCGCTCTCGGGGGTGTGGGTGCCCTGTGCCCGCGAGCCGCCCAGGGCCACGGCGCGCACCGTTGGCAGCGCCGTGAGCCGGTCGGCGATGGGGTCGAGGAAGGCGTCGTCCGTTGTAGCGATCATGGCACACCAGGCTGGCGTCGCCGTGGTGTCCGCGGACACCGGAAAGCGCCGCCGCTCCGGCCATTGCCGGAACGACGGCGCCGTGTCTCAGCCGCGGGCGCCCTGCCTCAGCCGTGGCGGGCGGTGTGGGCGGCGAGCCGGAAGGCGGCGGGCGGTCCCTCGCCACCGGTCACCAGGTCCGCCGTCAGTTCACCGATGAGCGGGGCGAACTTCGCCCCGTGCCCCGAGCAGGGCGAGCACACGATGAGCGAACCGACCCGGTCCAGGAGGAAGTCCTCGCTCGGTGTCGTGGTGTACAGACAGGTGGTCTCGGTCCGTGGCACGGGATCCAGCCCCGGCAACCACCGTTTGACGTACTCGGTCAGGCGCTGACGTGTCGCGGCGGTGACGACACCGTCCCGGCCGGTCGCGGTGGTTCTGCGACCTCCGTAGTGCTCGCCGATCTTCCGGTCGTCCCCCGGGCCGCCGTCGCGGCCCCCGGCGAGGTGGTAGATGCCGTTGCCGTGCTCGTGGATGACACTGGGCCAGGCGCCGGCGGCCGCGTCGAGCCGGGGGAAGTGGAAGGCGTCCTGCTGGGTGACGGTCAACGCGGGCAGCGGGAGGCGGTCGCCGAGCAGCTCCGCGGTCCATCCCCCGGCCGCGACCACGACCCGCGCGGCCTCCACCGACTCCCCGTCGTCGAGGACGATCCGGACACCGCTGGGTCCCTCCTGGAGGGACCGTACCGCGGTACCGAAGCGGAGCGTGGCGGCGCGGCGTTCGGCGCCGTCCAGGAACGCGGTCACGGCCGCCGCCGCGTCGACCGTCCCGGCCTGCGGATGATGGATCACCGGCCCTTCGAAGACCATGCCCGGCCAGCGGCGTTCCGCCTCCCGCGGGTCCAGCACCTCGTGTTCCACCGCCGCGTCGGCGAGCTGTCCGGCCACGGCGTCGACGTAGGAACGGGCCCCGAAGTCCACCCCGCCCAATATCCGCAGCAGGGGCGACCCGCTGTCGAACTCCAGCTCGCGCCACAGCTCGAAGGCGCGCCCGGTGAGCCGGGTGTACATCGCGTCGTCGTAGGCCCGGCGGACGATCCGCGCACTGCCGTGGGAGCTCCCGTGGTGGTGGCCCGGGTCGAACTGTTCCAGCAGCAGGACCGACAGCCCGCGGCGGCTGGCCGCCCAGGCGGTGGCGGCGCCCATCAATCCGCCGCCGATCACGGCCAGTTCACAGCGCTGCGGCATGGTTGCCTCCACTGGGGACCGGGCCGGCCGTAACGCCGCCGGGACCGAAACGGGCGTCAATGGCGGCGATCTTGTTGGCGACGACGCCGAGCGCGGCGTCACGGGGGGTGATGCCGAACTGCCGGGCGTTGGTGAGCATGTCGGTGGTGATCCGGCGCATGGACTCGCGCACCTTGTGGTCGGCCTGGGCGGCGTCGGCGCCGATGTCGCCGAAGAGCGTCCACCACCACCAGGCGTTGGTGGCCGAGTTGGCGACGAAGTCCGGGATCACCTGGACACCGCGGGCGTGCAGCGCGGCCTCCGCCTCGGGGAGGGTGGGCATGTTGGCGGCCTCGGCGATGATCCGGGTGTCGATCCGGGTCTGGTTGACCGCGTCGATGCAGTACGAGACCGCCGCGGGCACCAGGATGTCGCAGGGGATGTCCAGCCAGGTGTCACCGTCGGCTTCGCGGTCCCCGGGACGCAACCGGCCGCGGTCGATGCCGCCGAGCGGGTCACGGGTGCGCAGCAGGTGTTCGACGTCCAGACCGTCCGGATTGGTGATGACACCGTGCGCGTCGGCCACCGCGACCACGGTGACGCCCGCCTGCGCCAGATAGCGGGCGGTCGCACCGCCCATCGAGCCGAAGCCCTGGACCACCGCGCGTGCCGAACCGCGTGGGAGACCGATCACGTCCAGTGCGGTGAGGGCCGATTCGGCCACGCCCAGCCCACCGACCAGCTCGGGCAGTGCCACCCCGTCGACGTCGATGGCGAACGCGTCCGCCAGCCGCTGCCGCGCCTGGGCGTCGTCGTCCAGCAGGGGGTAGATGGCCTGGATGGAACTGGCCAGCCCGACCTCGGTGATGACCTCGTCGATGGTGTCCTGGCGCACTCCGAGGTCCTCACCGGTGGTCCAGTGGTGTTCCAGGACGCAGCGCATGGCCTCCAGGAACCGGGAGAGGATCTCGCGGGCCCGCGGATCGTGCGGACTACAGTCGATACCGCCCTTGGCCCCGCCCAGCGGGATGTAGCGGTTGTCCGGGTCGTAGTGGAGCGCTTCCTTGCGGGTCATCCCGGCCGCGAGGCCGCGCACTTCTTCGAGGGTGCAGCCCTCGCGCATCCGCAGTCCACCGCTGGCCACGCCGCGGATCAGCCGGTCGATGACGACGAAGCCGCGCCGCCCGGTGACCGGGTCGGTCCAGATCAGCTTGAGGTGCGGCTGGGGGGCACCGGTGAGGGGAGGTGTGCTCAGGGGGGTCGCTGTCATGGCTTCCGTCCAGTGCGGGCACTCGTCACTGAATGCGCGTTCAGTCAAGGGTGGGGAATGCGGGTTCGGATGGAGGTGTGGTGGCCCGGCCCCGGACCGGGCCACCACACCGGTCAGGTCATCCAGTTGACCGGGTACTGGCTGTCGGTGAGCGCCGGCCGGTCGAGCCGGAAGGTGGTGTACGCCTCGGTGTCCGCCAGCTTGGGATCCGCGGCCAGTTCGGACAGCATCCGGCCCAGTGTCGGCGCGAACTTGAAGGCGTGGGCCGCTCCGAGGCCGACCAGGACGCGTTCGGCACCGGGCACCGGGCCGAGGATGAAGTCACGGTCCGGGGTCAGGGTGTACAGGCAGCGCTTGGACCTGATGGGACGGCCGCTGAGCGGGAAGCGCTCGCCCATGAACCGGGTGAGCCGGTCCAGCAGGTCCAGATCGGTGCTGCCCGACCGCGCGTCGGCGCCCACCTCGGGCCCTCCGCAGTCCTGTCCGGCCTTCACGGTGGCCTCGCCGTAGCAGGGGAAGCCGTAGAAGCACGGTTCGTCCAGCCAGATCCAGACCGGGAACGACTCGGGGGCGAACGGTGCCGGATCCGTGGGCGTGAAGTAGGTGACCTGCTCCTCCAGCACGGTCAGCGGGATCTCGCGGCCGAGTGGGGCCAGCAGCGTATTGGCCCAGGCGTCGGTGCACAGCACCACCTGCCCGGCGGAGAACCGGCCGCCTGGGGTGTCCACCTCGACCCCGTGGGCACCGTGCCGTACGGCGGTCACCGGGGTGTTGTCCCGCAACTGCGAACCGGCCGCGACGGCCAGCCGCTGCATGGCGGCGGTGGACCGCGCCGCGGGCACGATGGAGGTGCGCTCCTGGTACATCGCGGTGGTGTCCTCGGGCACGGAGATCTGCGGCCACCGGCGCCGTACCTCGTCCGCGTCCAGCAGTTCGTACGGGATGCCTTCGGCGTCCAGGCTCTGCCAGTAGTCGGTCAACGGGATCGAGGAGTCGCGCGGACACAGGTCCACACCGCCCGTGGTGGTGACGAACCGCTCGTCGGCGGAACGCTCCAGATGGGCCCAGTCGTCGTAGGCGTGCCGGGTGAGGCGGACGTAGTCGGGCCGGTGGTAGCTGTGGCGCAGGATGCGCGAGGTGTCGTGGGACGCTCCGCGGTCATGGCCGAAGGAGAACTGTTCCAGGCCGAGCACCCGGTGCCCGGAGGCGGCCAGGTGCCATGCGGCGGCGGAGCCCAGACCGCCCAGGCCGACAACGATGACGTCGAACGACTCGGTCCCGTGGTGCGCGTTCATGGATTGGCCTCTCGACGCGGAGCTCGTGCCACCCGTGTCCCGGTGTATGAGTCGGGAAACCACGGTGGCGGAAGGGGAGCTCGGTAACTACTCGTGGTGAGGAGCTGGGCCCGGCGGCCGAGGCACGGGATGACCCTGCCGCGTGGCCCGCATGCTTATCGTTACTGAACGACGATGTAGTACGCGTTCCGCGCTTGTCAATAGCGCAGGGTCGGGCGGAGTGTCCGCCGTGTCCTGCGGAAGGCGTGCTCAGGCAGGGGAGGGCCCGGTCGGGAAACCGGCGTCGCTCACGGAAGGAAACCGGAGCCGGCAGCGAAGGGATGCCGGAGCCGACCGCGGAGGACACCCACGGTCGCTCGCGGCGGGGAGCCGCGGCCGCGCCGCTCAGTCGCGCTCCAGATCGGCGCTCTTCAGGCCCAGCTCACGCGCGACGATCTGGCGCGACCAGTCGGCCGCCTGCTTACGGTCCTGGGTGCCCCGGTGCACGATGGTCTGCACGGCCACCCCGTCCAGCAGGGCGGTGATGCGCCACACCGCGCCCCGCGGGTCGTCGGTGGTGAACTCCTTGGCGTCCACACCGTCCTGGATGATCGCGGTCAGCGCCTCTTTCCAGCGCAGGTCGAGCTCCCGGCCGACCTTGCGCAGGGTGGGCTCCCGCAGTGCGCCCGACCAGCCCTCGATCCACAGGGTCCAGCCCTTGGCCTGCCCGGTCGGCGCGTACCAGTCCAGCGCCCTGCGCAGCCGATCCAGCGCGGTGGGCACTCCGGCGGTGAGGTGGTCCAGGTGATCGAGCTCGCGCTGGACGGCCCAGGCGAAGGCTTCGGCGATCAGCGTTTCCTTGTTCTGGAAGTGGTAGATCACCAGCGCCGGGCTGACCGACAGCTCGCGGGCCACATCGGAGATCCGCAGGGTGTGGATGCCCTGCTCCTTGATCTGGGAGACGGTGGCGCGAAGGATCTCCCCTCGGCGCAGACTCGGGTACTTACGGCTGCGTGTCACGCCATGAGGATAGGACATGCCCCGCCGCCGCCCCCAGGGGTCGACCGATCGCGGTCGTGACCGGGTGCTGAACGGGCGGCCAGTGAAGTGTCCCGGGGTCATTGACAAAGCACGAGGAAGAATCCACGATGCTGACGGATTAACTGTACGGCCAGTCAGTAAAGAGTGGATCGGAACCAGCGTCTCCAGGCCACCGGGACCCCGATGCGCCGGCCCCACCGGGCCCGCCCGCACCACGGCCCCCGGCAGTCCTTCCCCCCAGCGCCACCCTCACCGCCCCCTCCGCCGAGAGGAGCCGCAGCACCCATGCCCATCACCTCGCCCCCCGCCGGTACCCGGCGCACCGGACTCGCCGCCTTCCGCGATCCGGCATCCGTGGCCGTCGTCGGCGCTTCGGCCAATCCGTCGAAATGGGGATACTGGCTGGCCCGCGGCGCCCTGGCGGGTCGGGACCGGAGGACGGTGCACCTGGTCACCCGCGGCGGTGGCGAGATCCTCGGCGCTCCCACTGCCGCCTCGCTCGGCGACCTCCCCGAGGTCCCCGAACTGGTCGCGCTCTGCGTCCCCGCCGCACATCTGGACGCCGTCGTCGACGAGGCGCTCGGACTGGGCGTACGCGGACTGCTGGGCATCACCGCCGCGGTCCACGACGAGCGGCGGCTCGCCGCCAAGGTGGCCGCCGCCGGTGCCAGGATGATCGGCCCGAGCAGCCTCGGCCTGTTCGACGCCGCCACCTCCCTGCACATCGCCTGGGGCGACTTCACCGCCGGGGGACTGGCCGTGGTCTCCCAGAGCGGACAGGTGGGCAGTGAGATAGCCCTGCTCTCCCAGCGTTCCGGCCTCGGGATATCCCGGTTCGTCTCGGTCGGCAGCCAGCTCGACGTCACCATGGCCGACCTCCTGGAGGACCTCGTCGACCACGAGCTGACCCGCGCGGTCGGGGTCTACCTCGAGAGCTTCCACGAGGGCGGACGGATCTTCGACGCCCTGCGGGCGCTGCGCGCGGCCGGTAAACCGGTCGTCCTGCTCGCCGCCGGGGACAGCGAGGCCGGGGCCCGCGCGGCGCGCTCCCACACCAGCGCCCTCACCTCGCCGATGGAACTCGTCGACGCCGCCTGCCGGGCCGCCGGGGCCCTGCGCGTCCCCACTCCCGCGGCGCTGGTGGACGTGGCCGCGCAGTTGCTGACCACCACCCTGCCCACCGGGCCGCGTGTCGCCGTGGTCAGCGACAGCGGCGGCCAGGGCGCCC
>NZ_JAHLEM010000367.1 GCF_018883605.1 Streptomyces niphimycinicus
CCGGGCCGCGTGTCGCCGTGGTCAGCGACCGCGGCGGCCAGGGCGCCCTGGCCGCCGACCGTGCCACCCGGCACGGGCTGACCGTTCCGGAGCTCGGCGGGCCGCTCGCCTCGGAGCTGGCCCGCCGGCTGCCGGACGGCGCCGCCACCGCCAACCCCGTCGACCTCGCCGGCGGCGGGGAACGCGATCTCACCAGCTACCGCGACGTGGTCGCGGCCCTCCTCGGCTCCGGTGACGTCGACAGCGTCGTGCTCACCGGCTACTTCGGCACCTACGGCCTGGACAGCCCGCCGCTGGCGGGCGCGGAGGCACAGGTGGCGCGGGAGCTCGGCGAGCTGGCCCGGCGCCACGGACGGCCCCTGCTCGTCCACTCCATGGGCGCCCACAGCGACACCGCCGCCGTACTGCGCGCGGCCGGTGTCCCCGTCTTCGCCACCATCGACTCCGCCACCACCGCTCTGGCCGGGGCCCACGCCCTGCACCAGCACCCCGGGCGGCCCCCGCACGGCACCCCGGCCGACCGCCTCGCCGCGCCCCGGGGCTTCTGGGACACCCGCGCGCTGCTGCGCGACGCCGGTATCGCCTTCCCCGCGGCGTACCGGGTCCAGGACGCCGGAGAGCTCGAAGCGGCCGCCGGACGGCTCCATCCGCCCTACGTCCTCAAAGCCTCCTGGCTGGAGCACAAGAGCGAGGCGGGCGGAGTGGTGACCGGCCTCCAGGACGCCACCGGAGCCCTGCGCGCCTTCACCGGCATGCGCACGAGACTCGGCGACGGACCGTACGTACTCGAGGAACAGGACGTCCGCGCCGATGTCGTCGAAGTGATCGTCGGCGCGCGCCGGGACGCCCGGCTCGGTCCGATGGTGATGGTGGGCGCGGGTGGCACGGAAGCCGAACTGCACCGCGACGTGGTCACCGAATGCGCGCCGGTCGACGCGGAGCAGGCACACGCGATGATCCGGCGGCTGCGCTGCGCCCCGCTGCTCGCGGGGTGGCGGGGACGGCCCGCCACCGATATCGGGGCGCTGGCCGACGTGGTCGCCGCCGTCTCCCGTCTCCTCGCACAACTCGACGGTTCACAGACCGAATTGGAGATCAACCCGCTCCGGGTGGCACCGGACGGCGCCCTCGCCGTCGACGCCCTGCTCCTGGACGCGGCCCCCGGCGCCACCACCGACCGCCCCGACACCGATACCCCGACCGACAGTCCGGACACCCACAGCGCGGCCTCCTCCAGCACGGCCCCCGACCCCAAGGGAAACCCATGAGCCACCAGATACAGGCCGACGAATTCACCGGCCGGACAGCACTGGTCACCGGCGGCGGATCGGGCATCGGCCGTGCCGTTGCACAGCGCTGGGCCGCCGGTGGCGGCCATGTCACCGTCCTCGGGCGCCGCGAGGAGGCACTGCGGGAGACCGTCGGCCTGATCGAGGCGGCGGGAGGCCGAGCCGACGCGGTGACCTGCGACGTCCGCGACGCCGCCGCAGTGGACGCCGCCGTGGACCAGGTGGCCGACCGCCACGGCCGTCTCGACGTCCTGGTCAACAACGCCGCGGGCAACTTCGTGGTGCCCGCCGAGGACCTCTCCCCGGGCGGCTGGAAGGCCGTCGTGGACATCGTGCTCAACGGCACCTTCCACTGCACCCACGCCGCCGCCCGCCATATGCTCCCCGCCGGCCGTGGCGCCGTGCTCAACGTCATCGCCGGCTACGCCTGGCACGGCCACCCCGGCACCGTGCACAGCGCCGCCGCCAAGGCCGGTGTGCTCGCCATGACCCGCACCCTGGCCGTGGAGTGGGGCGGGCGCGGGGTGCGCCTGAACTGCATCGCCCCCGGCCCCACCGAGACCGACGGCGCGTCCGCCGCCCTGTGGCCCACCGAAGCGGCGCGGGCCCGGGTCATGGGCAGCGTTCCGGCCGCCCGGTTCACCACCCCGGAGGAAGTGGCCGAATCCGCGGCCTTCCTCGTCAGCGACCGTGCCGCGTACGTCACCGGCGACGTCCTCGTCGTGGACGGGGGCCAGTGGCTCGGCAAGGCGATCTACACCACCGGACAGGACGACCGCTGATGACCGACCAGCTCACCGGCGGGCAGGCGTTGGTCGCCGCCCTGGAAGCCCACGGCACGGACACCGTCTTCGGTATCCCGGGCACCCACAACCTGCCCGTGTACGCCGCCCTCGCCGACTCCCCGATCCGCCACATCCTGCCCCGCCACGAACAGGGCGCCGGATTCGCCGCCGACGGCTGGGCCCGGGTCACCGGGCGCCCCGGGGTGTGCGTCACCACCACGGGGCCCGCCGTCCTCAACGCCGCGACCGCTGCCGCCCAGTCCTACTCCGACTCCGTACCGGTCCTGCTGGTCTCCCCGGGGCTGCCACTGGGCCACCCCGGCCGGGGCAACGGCTATCTGCACGAGGTCAAGGACCAGCGCGCGGCCCTCGACGCCATCGTGGCCTACAGCCACCGGGTCACCGGCGTCGAGGAGATCCCGCTGGCCGTCGCGCACGCCTTCGCCGCCATGACCGGCGGACGGCCCCGCCCGGTACACCTGGAGATCCCGCTCGATCTGCTCGATGCCACCGCGCCGGTCGAGGTGGCCGTACCGACACCGGTGGCCCCGGTGACCGCCGGGCGGGCCCAGATCGCCGCCGCCACCACGGCACTCGCCGCCGCGCGGCGACCGGTGATCATCGCCGGAGGCGGCAGCAGCGGCGCCGCCCACTCCCTGCGCCGCGTGGCCGAACGGCTCGGCGCGCCCGTGGTCACCACTGCCAACGGCAAGGGCACCTTCCCCGACGGCCACCCGCTGGCCATCGGCGCCGGACTGCACCACACCGCGGTACGCGAACTGGTGGCCGGCAGCGACGTGGTGCTCGCCGTCGGGACCGAACTGGCCCCGGCCGACCTGTGGTTCGGACCGCTGGACATCCCCGGCACCCTCATCCGCGTCGACATCGACACGCAGGCGCTCACCACCAACGCGCTGCCCGACATCGGCCTCGTCGCCGACGCGGCCGAGGCCCTCAAGGCCCTCGGCACCCGACTAGAGGCGGCCCGCACCACCGGCCCGGCGGACCCCGGACGGGCCGCCGCCGCGCGCCGGGACTTCACCGCCGCCGCGCGCGCCGAGGGCGCCGACTACCTCGGTCTCACCGCGGCGCTCGGCCAGGCCCTGGGGCGCGACGGCATCCTCGCCGGGGACTCCACCATGGCCTGCTACTACGGTGCGCTGTCCAACCTGCCCGCGCACCACCCGCGTTCGTTCCTCTACCCGACCGGGCTGGGCACCCTCGGCTACGGTCTGCCCGCGGCCATCGGAGCCAAGGTGGCCCGTCCCGACGCGCCCGTGGTCGCCCTCCACGGCGACGGCGGTCTGATGTTCACCGTCCAGGAGCTGGCCACCGCCGCCCAGCTCCGACTGCCGCTCCCGGTGGTCGTCTGGGACAACGGCGGCTACGGCGAGATCCGCAACGAGATGGCCGACCGCGGCGACCCCGTCCACGCGGTCGATCTGCCCGCCCCCGACTTCGCGGCGCTGGCCCGCTCGATGGGCTGCCACGGGGTGCGCGTCGAGGACGCCGCGCATCTGGCCACGGCGCTGGAGACCGGACTCGGCTCCGACCGCCCCACCCTCATCCACCTGCCAGGAGGAACACCGTGAACGCCGTGACCGAACCGTGGCCGCTGACCGAAGAGCAGCGCGCGATCATCGACCTGTGCCGTGACTTCGCCCGTAACGAGATCCGTCCGCGCGCCCGCGAGGTGGACGAGGCGGATGTCGTCACCCCCGTCGACATCTGGCAGAAGGCGGCGCAGGTCGGCATCACCGACTTCATGCTGCCCACGGACGTCGGCGGCGGCGGGTTCACCGATGTCTTCACCCAGTGCCTGGTCCAGGAAGAACTGTGCTTCGGCGACCCGGGCATCGGCAATCTGGTGTGTTCCAACGGGTTCTTCGCCGACCCCGTCCTGGAACTGGGCACCGAGGAGCAGCAGAAGAAGTGGCTCGGCCCGCTGACGGGCCCCAAGGCCCCGATGACCGCGCTGGCCACCACCGAACCCGGCTCGGGCTCCGACGCCGCGTCGATCAGGACCACCGCGCGCCACACCGAGAGCGGATACGTCCTCAACGGCCAGAAGGCGTGGATCTCCAACGCCGGAACGGCCGGGTCCTTCGTGGTGTTCGCCAAGACCGACCCCACCCAGCGGTCCAAGGGCGTCTCCGCCTTCCTGCTGGACGCCGACACCCCCGGGCTCACCGTCGGTGAGCCGATGCGGAAGATGGGCCAGCGCGCCATCGTCTGCCGCGAGGTGTTCTTCTCCGACGTGGAGGTGCCGGAGGAGAACCGGCTGGGCGACGAGGGCCAGGGGTTCCGCGGCCTGATGCGGACGTTCGACATCTCCCGGATCGTCCTGGGCGCGGCGGCCGTCGGCGCCGCCCGCGCGGCGTACGAGTACGCCCGCGACTATGCGCGCACCCGTGTCCAGTTCGACAAGCCCATCATCGAGCACCAGGCCGTCGCCTTCCGCCTCGCCGACATGGCCGCCCGGATCGAGGCATCCCGGCTGCTGGTGCTGAGCGCCGCCCGCGCGGTCGACGCCGGGGCGCCCGTCACCGGAGCGGCCGCCATCGCCAAGCTGACCGCCTCAGAAACCTCGATGTTCTGCACCTGGGGCGCCGTGCAGACCCTCGGCGGCTGGGGCTACTCCCGTGAGTACCCGGTGGAACAGTGGATGCGCGACGCCAAGTTGGAGGAGATCGAGGAGGGCACCTCCGACATCATGCGCCTGGTCATCTCCCGGAACCTGCCCTGACCAACCACCCCCACGAACGACACCGGAAAGAAGAGGCCGAGGACATGGCACACGAGGTACGAGGCGTGGTCGCACGCGCCAAGGGCGAACCCGTCCGGCTCGAGACGATCCTGGTACCGGATCCCGGACCCGGTGAGGCCCTGGTGAAGGTGCAGGCGTGCGGTGTCTGCCACACCGATCTGCACTACCGCGAGGGCGGTATCAACGACGACTTCCCGTTCCTCCTCGGCCATGAGGCCGCCGGAACCGTCGAGGCGGTCGGGGAGGCGGTGACCGATGTCGCCCCGGGTGACTTCGTCATCCTCAACTGGCGTGCGGTGTGCGGCCATTGCCGTGCCTGCCGCCGCGGCCGTCCCTGGTACTGCTTCAACACCCACAACGCCCACCAGAGGATGACCCTCGCCGATGGCACCGAGCTCTCCCCGGCGCTGGGGATCGGTGCCTTCGCCGAGAAGACGCTCGTCGCCGCCGGCCAGTGCACCAAGGTCGATCCGGCCGCCGCGGCCACCGCGGCCGGGC
>NZ_JAHLEM010000368.1 GCF_018883605.1 Streptomyces niphimycinicus
CCACCAGAGGATGACCCTCGCCGATGGCACCGAGCTCTCCCCGGCGCTGGGGATCGGTGCCTTCGCCGAGAAGACGCTCGTCGCCGCCGGCCAGTGCACCAAGGTCGATCCGGCCGCCGCGGCCACCGCGGCCGGGCTCCTGGGCTGCGGGGTGATGGCCGGTCTGGGCGCCGCCATCAACACCGGCGGGGTCGGCCGCGGCGACTCGGTGGCCGTCATCGGCTGCGGTGGGGTCGGCGCCGCCGCGATCTGCGGATCGGCCCTCGCCGGGGCGGCCCGCATCATCGCCGTCGACATCGACGACCGCAAACTCGCCACGGCCCGCGGACTCGGCGCCACCCACACCGTCAACTCCGCCACCACCGACGCCGTCGACGCCATCCGGGAACTCACCGACGGCAACGGGGCGGACGTGGTCATCGACGCCGTCGGCCGACCCGAGACCTATGAGCAGGCGTTCTACGCCCGGGACCTGGCCGGGACCGTCGTCCTGGTGGGAGTGCCCACCCCGGAGATGAAGCTGGAGCTGCCGCTGCTCGACGTCTTCGGCCGTGGTGGCGCCCTCAAGTCCTCCTGGTACGGGGACTGTCTGCCCTCCCGGGACTTCCCCATGCTCATCGACCTGTACACCCAGGGCCGTCTGGACCTGGACGCCTTCGTGACCGAGACCATCGGACTCGACGAGGTGGAGCAGGCGTTCACCCGGATGCACCAGGGCGATGTGCTGCGCTCGGTGGTGGTCCTGTGAGCGGCGCCGCCCGTATCGACCACCTCGTCACCTCCGGCACCTTCAGCCTCGACGGTGGCACCTGGGACGTGGACAACAACGTCTGGATCGTCGGCGATGACACCGAGGCCCTGGTCATCGACCCTGCCCATGACGCCGAAGCCGTCCTCCGGGTGCTCGGCGACCGCAGGGTCACCGCCATCGTGTGCACCCACGCCCACGACGACCACATCAACGCCGTCCCCGCGCTCGCCGAACGCACCGGGGCGCCCGTCCTGCTCCACCTCGACGACCTGGTCCTGTGGCACCGGACCCACCCCGACCGGGCGCCGGACGGTGAGCTGGCCCACGGCCAGGAACTCACCGTGGCCGGGATCAGCCTGACCGTGCTGCACACCCCCGGCCACGCGCCGGGCGCGGTCTGCCTCTACGCACCGGCGCTGGACACCGTCTTCACCGGGGACACCCTCTTCCAGGGCGGACCCGGTGCCACCGGCCGGTCCTTCTCCGACTTCCCGACCATCATCGACTCGATCCGGAACCGGTTGCTCCCGCTGCCGCCCGGGACCACGGTCCGCACCGGCCACGGGGACGCCACCACCGTCGACGCCGAAGCGCCGCGGCTTCAGGAGTGGATCGCCCGCGGCCACTGAGGCCCGGTGCGCGGGGCGGTGGCGGTCACCGCCCCGCCCCGGCCCCCGCGAGCCCCAGCCGGGCCAGCCGCCCCGCGGCCCCGGTGAGCGCGGAGAGCACCTCGCCAGGTCCGGGGGCGGCGCGGCCTCGTTCCACACCGCGGTGTAGCGGCACATCGGGGCGTCCTCCAGCTCGAGCGCCACCAGCCCCAGCAGCGGATGGGCCGTATAGGACACCGGCCGGAGCATCACCGTCGCTCCGGCCGTGAGCCGTGCGTGGGCCACGCTCAGCCAGGTCTCGTGGACCGCCGGTACCCCGCCCACCGACGCCGCCAGGCGTGCACCGCGTGCCAGTGTCCCGGATGGCTCGACCGCGGCCACGTCAGCCACTCGTACCCGGCCACTCGTACCCGGCGCCGGACCGCCAGCGGATGATCGGGGGCCACCACCGCGCACCACGGCTCGCCGCCCACGTCCCGCTCGGCCAGTCCGTCCACCCCGGACTCCAGCTCCAGACCCTGCGCTTGCCGACTATCTTGTCCGTGCAGGTCACGCGGCATGTCTGTATTCGTGGAGGATGCCGCCAAGGCGGTCGTGGCCTCGGATGTCGAGGTCGTTCAGCTTGTCGGGATCGTCGATTGGTGTGGGCAGGGGGTGTAGCGGTCGGGCGTTCGCGATGCCCTGGTGTGGTCGGTGTCCGTTGTAGAACTGCTCGAACTCTCGTAGGGCGTGGAGGAGGTGGCGCTGGTTCCAGATCAAGGTCCGGTCCAGGAGCTCGGACGGCGTCGAGCAGGGTGGGGAACTTCCCGTCCCTGTCCCGGTTCATGAGCCGTGCCCGGAAGCCGAGGTCTTCGAGGTCCATGACGAGGTTCTTCGCCGCTTGCGCTACCCAGGAGGCGGTGGGATGTGTGGTGGCGCCCAGGACGCGGATGCGGCGCCTGCTGTGTTCGATCACGACGAGCACGTACATCCGTCCCCCCCGACAGAGTGATGGTTTCCGTGAAGTCGCAGGTCAGCAGGGCATCAGCCTGAGTGCGAAGGAAGGTGGCCCAGGTACTGGAGTTCCGCTCGGGCGCTGGGTCGATGCCTGCCTCCTTGAGGATTTCCCAGACGGTGGACGCGCCCACCTTCACCCCCAGCACAAGCAGCTCGCCGTGCAGGCGCCGGTACCCCCAGCTCGGGTTCTCCTTCGCCAGGCGCAGCACCAGGATGCGGATGGAGCGCACGGTGCGTGGCCGTCCCGGGCGTTTGGGTCGGCAGGAGGAGGCATGGCGGCGTTTGACGAGGTTGCGGTGCCAACGCAGCGCCGTGTCGGGGCGGACGAGCAGCCGTAGTCTTCGCAGGACGTGCGGTGGCAGCCGATGCACCGGCTCCCACCAGGACGGATCAGGTTTCCGGCAAGGGCAGGGCTGTTCGGCCATTTCGCCGGACATGATCCGGTCCGGCACGGGTTCCTGCGGGTTCGGAGTCGTGGCGGACATGCGTGGAGCCTCGAAGGCTTGAGTTGTCCTCCGTGGGATCAGTGGGCGCACGTCCTTGCCGGCGATGGCCTCCGCGGCTGCTCGCCCGCACACACGGCCCGCGCCGTGGGCCGCGTGCGGCGGACGCATGATGGCACCGGCTCCGGTGCGCACGGCGGATGCCCGGTAACAGGACGCGCTGGGTTTTGTGCTTCTCTCACCTGGTGCGGGTGATCTGGGTCGGTGTCATTCGGCGAGGGCATGAGCGGCGTGGCCCCGCCGCGGCAGGCCACTGACGTTTCGCACATCTGGTGCTGTGTCAGCCCAGCGCCTCCAGTACCACCGTGCGGGCGGTGGCGGCGAGGGCGAGGTCCGCGAGGCGGCGGCAGCCGTGGAGGGTATGGGCCGCCAGTACGGCGCGCACGTCGCCCAGACATCTGGGCGCGGCTGACAGGCTTGTCACGCCGAGGCCGACCAGGACCAGCGCGAGTGCGGGGTCGGCGGCAGCCTCGCCGAGACCATGGGGGCCATCACCCACACCTCGGCGTCGCTTCCTTCGGCCGCGGTGGCGATCGCGGCCGGCTGGGTGTCAAGCAGTTCCGGGTCGCGGGTCGCGGGTCGCGGACCCCGTACACCCAGGGCCGGGTTGGGCTCGTCGGCCGCGGTGACGAACGGCAGCGGCTTGTCCGCGCCCGCATCCAGAGTACGCACGACGACGCGGCGCCCTGTGAAGGCGGCGAACACCTCCCGGTAGGCCGCTGTTTGCTCGTCCAAGGAGGGAACTTCGGCACGGTCGAGCCCGACCCGCTGCCAGAGGTCGTCGCTGCGGCGGATGTCACTTCGTGCAGCGCGCCGAGGTTGACGAGTAGCTTGACCGGGTGGCCGTCGGCCGTACGGACCGGTCCGCGCACCTCGGCCACCCGCTCGCAGCGTCGCCGCTCGCGCGCTTCCGCCGCGGCGACGACCTCTGGCAGCGGGTCGGGCTCGATGGTGCCGGAGGTGGCGTCGACGAGCACCTGTTGGCCCTCGGCGAGCGTCCCGGCACCATCGCAGCCCACCACGGCGGGCAGGCCGAGTGCCTCGGCGAGGATGGCGGTGTGGCTGGTGGGCCCGCCGTGCTCGGTGACCAGGGCGAGGACCTGGGACGGGTCGAGCAGGGCGGTGTCGGCGGGGGCGAGGTCGTCGGCAACCAGGATGTAGGGGTGGCCGAGCTCGGGCAGGCCAGGCATCGGCAGCCCCAGCAGCCGTGCCATCGCACGGTCCCGCAGGTCGTCCAGGTCGGCGACGCGGTTGGCGAAGTATCCGCCGGCTGACTCGAGCGCGGTGCGGAATTCGCTGGAGGCGCCGGCCAGTGCGTGCGCGGCGTCGGTGCCTTCGGCTACCAGGGTCTCGGCGCGGTCGGCCAGCGCCGGGTCCGCGACCATCAGCACCTGTGCGGACAGCACCGCGGCGGCGGCACCGGAGGCGGCGGCCGCGCGCTGCTCCAGGTCGCCGTCGATCTGGAGCAGCGCGGCGCG
>NZ_JAHLEM010000369.1 GCF_018883605.1 Streptomyces niphimycinicus
CGGCCGCCGCCGCGCTGTGCGGCGCGGCGGGCCGCCGCGCGGCCGCCATAAGGACGCTCTTCCCCCTGGGGGGTGGCGTCCGACCCGGCTGCGGCGTTGTGCGTCGGTGCTGCGCGGCGGCCGGACGACTGCTGTCCGGCTCGCCGGGCCGCTGCTCGTCCGCCGCCTTGGGGCTGCGGCGGTTTGCGACGGTGCTCGCTCATGGAACGACTTCTCCTCGGGCAGGCGCTATCGCCTGAAAGCGGCAGATGGCTTCCGGTCCCCCCAATGTGCGATCCGGTCGCACCAGGCAACCGGACGCACTGCATCCGGGACGAGGACGCATCGCGGCGTCACTTGGTTCCCATAGGTCTGCATGGCGAACAGAGTACGCACGGTCAAAACCCGCCCAGCCGCCACCTTCACTCCATAACCGTCAGATTGAATGCCACGAATTGATGATGTGACGGCGTTCACCGTGGGCCCTCTTGTCCCGCCGCAGGCACGGATCTATCGTCTTGATGTATCGAGTCGATACATCAGCTCGGCATAGCGGGCTCGAAGGAGAGGGGAGGCGGGGAATGAGCAGACGCTCCGGCGTCCTGGAGTTCGCCGTCCTCGGCCTGCTGCGCGAGTCCCCGATGCACGGATACGAGCTGCGCAAGCGGCTCAACACGTCACTCGGGGTGTTCCGCGCGTTCAGCTACGGCAGCCTCTATCCCTGCCTCAAGACGCTGGTCTCCAACGGCTGGTTGATCGAGGAATCCGGCAGCGCCTCCCAGGACGCCCTCGCGGCGCCCCTCTCCGGCCGCCGGGCCAAGATCGTCTACCGGCTCACGGCGGCGGGAAAGGAGCGGTTCGAGGAGCTGCTCGCCCACACCGGGCCGGACGCCTGGGAGGACGAGCACTTCGGCGTCCGTTTCGCCTTCTTCGGCCAGACGTCACGAGACGTTCGGATGCGGGTACTCGAAGGGCGGCGCAGCCGCCTGGAGGAGCGCCTGGACAAGATGCGCGCCGCCATGGCCCGCACCCGCGAGCGGCTGGACGACTACACCCTTGAGCTACAGCGGCACGGGATGGAGTCGGTGGAGCGCGAGGTCCGCTGGCTGAACGAGCTGATCGAGAGCGAGCGGGCCGGGCGCGACCAGCGCGACGGCACCGCCGGGCAGGACCGGGCGATCGAGCGGGATGAGGACCGGCCGCCACAGCAGGAGCAGGACCAGTCAGGAGATGCGGACGGCCCGCCCCGGCACCGGGGTGGATCCCGGCCGGATCCGTCCGATGACACCACCAAGTGAGGCCCGGCAGCCGCGGGGCCTCATCCAGTACACACAGGGAGCAACCGGAATGGGTTCGGTTCGTGTAGCCATCGTCGGCGTGGGCAACTGCGCCGCCTCGCTGGTACAGGGCGTCGAGTACTACAAGGACGCCGACCCGGACACCCGCGTGCCGGGTCTGATGCACGTGCAGTTCGGCGACTACCACGTGAACGACGTGGAGTTCGTGGCCGCCTTCGACGTGGACGCGAAGAAGGTCGGCCTGGACCTCGCGGACGCCATCGGCGCCAGCGAGAACAACACCATCAAGATCTGCGACGTGCCGACGACCGGTGTCACGGTCCAGCGCGGCCACACGCTCGACGGACTCGGCAAGTACTACCGCCTGACCATCGACGAGTCCGACGAGGCCCCGGTCGACGTCGTCCAGGTCCTCAAGGACAAGCAGGTCGACGTTCTGGTCTGCTACCTCCCGGTCGGCTCCGAGGACGCCGCCAAGTACTACGCCCAGTGCGCCATCGACGCCAAGGTCGCCTTCGTCAACGCCCTTCCGGTCTTCATCGCCGGCACCAAGGAGTGGGCGGACAAGTTCACCGAGGCCGGGGTGCCGATCGTCGGTGACGACATCAAGTCGCAGGTCGGCGCGACCATCACGCACCGCGTGATGGCCAAGCTGTTCGAGGACCGGGGCGTCATCCTGGACCGCACCATGCAGCTCAACGTGGGCGGCAACATGGACTTCAAGAACATGCTCGAGCGGGAGCGCCTGGAGTCCAAGAAGATCTCCAAGACCCAGGCCGTCACCTCCCAGATCCCCGACCGCGACCTGGGCGCCGACAACGTCCACATCGGCCCCTCGGACTTCGTGGCCTGGCTGGACGACCGCAAGTGGGCGTATGTCCGCCTGGAGGGCCGCGCGTTCGGCGATGTCCCGCTGAACCTGGAGTACAAGCTCGAGGTGTGGGACTCCCCGAACTCCGCTGGTGTCATCATCGACGCGCTGCGCGCCGCGAAGATCGCCAAGGACCGCGGCATCGGCGGCCCGATCCTCTCCGCCTCCTCGTACTTCATGAAGTCGCCGCCGGTGCAGTACTTCGACAACGAGGCGCGGGAGAACGTGGAGAAGTTCATCAAGGGCGAGGTCGAGCGCTGACGCGCATGCGCTGATTCCCGCCGCGTGATCACGGGCCTTCGGGTAATACACCCGGAGGCCCGTGTGGTGTGTGAGGCTGATGTCATGCCTGTTGTGCGTGATCTCCGCGTACTGCTGCAACTGCGTGACTTCCGGCGCCTTCTGGCCATCCGCCTGCTGTCCCAGGCGGCCGACGGCGTCTACCAGGTCGCCCTCGCCACGTATGTGGTCTTCTCCCCGGAGAAGCAGACCTCCGCCGCGGCCATCGCCTCCGCCATGGCCGTCCTGCTGCTCCCCTACTCCCTGCTCGGCCCCTTCGCCGGCGTGCTGCTGGACCGCTGGCGCCGGCGGCAGGTGCTGCTCTACGGCAATCTGCTGCGCTCGGGACTGGCCACCGGAACCGCCGTGCCGGTCCTCGGCCAGGTGCCGGAGTGGCTCTTCTACGTCTCGGCCCTGTCGGTGACGGCCGTCAACCGCTTTGTGCTGGCCGGTCTTTCGGCGGCCCTGCCGCGGGTCGTCGACAGCCAGGAACGTCTGGTCATGGCCAACTCCCTCTCGCCCACCGCCGGAACACTCGCCGCCACGGCCGGGGGCAGCCTCGCCTTCATCGTCCGGCTCTCGGGCCCGGGAGGCACCTCGTCGGACGCGCTGGTCGTCCTGGTGGGCGCCGCGCTCTATCTCATCGCCGGGCTCACGGCCCTGTCGATGGCACCGGGCCTGCTGGGGCCGGATCCCGCGGCCCTTCAGCCCCGCCTCCCCGCGGCCCTGATGAGCACCGCGCGCGGCCTGGTCGCGGGCGTACGCCATCTACTGGAACGCCGGGACCCCACGGTGGCGCTGGCCGCGATGACGCTGATGCGCTTCTGCTACGGGGCCCTCACGGTGACGGTGCTGATGCTCTGCCGCTACGCATGGGCCGACACCGAGTCCGAGGGGCTCGCGCTTCTGGGGCTGGCCGTCGGGGTCTCGGGCGCGGGCTTCTTCACGGCGGCGGTGATCACCCCATGGGCGGTGGCCCGGCTCAGGAAGCCCGCGTCCTCCCGGCCGGACGGCCGGCTCTCCTGGGTGATGGTGTGCGCGGGAAGCGCGGCCCTGCTGGAGCCGGGTCTCGGGCTGCCCTTCGAGCCCGCCCCCATGCTGACCGCCGCGTTCATCCTCGGGCTTGTCACCCAGGGCGCGAAGATCGCCACCGACACCGTGGTGCAGTCCGCCATCGCCGATGACTTCCGCGGCCGGGTCTTCTCCCTCTATGACGTGCTGTTCAACGTCGCCTTCGTAGGAGCCGCGGCGGTCGCCGCGGTGATACTGCCACCGGACGGCAGATCGGCCCCGCTGCTGATCGGTGTGGCGCTGATCTATGCGGCCACCGCACTGCTGGTCAGGTTTCACGTGAAACATGACCGGGAGAACGCCAAGCGGGTCGATGTTTCACGTGAAACCGGAGGCGCTCAGCCCTCCGACTGAGCGTCCCACCACTCCTGGAGCGCGGCGATCACGGTGTCCCGCTCCATCGGGCCGTGCTCCAGCCGCATCTCCAGCAGATGCTTGTACGCCTTGCCGACCTGCGGCCCCGGGGGGATACCGAGGATCTTCATGATCTCGTTGCCGTCCAGATCCGGGCGGATCGAGTCCAGCTCCTCCTGCTCCTCCAGCCGGGCGATGCGCTCCTCGAGGCCGTCGTAAGCACGCGAGAGCGCCATCGCCTTCCGCTTGTTGCGGGTGGTGCAGTCCGAGCGGGTCAGCTTGTGCAGCCGGTCCAGCAGCGGCCCGGCGTCACGGACATAGCGGCGGACGGCGGAGTCGGTCCATTCCCCCGTGCCATAGCCGTGGAAGCGCAGATGCAGCTCGACAAGGCGCGAGACATCCTTGATCAGCTCATTGGAGTACTTGAGCTTCGTCATCCGGTACTTGGTCATCTTGGCCCCCACCACCTCGTGGTGATGGAAGGAGACCCGGCCGTCCCTCTCGAAGCGGCGCGTCTTGGGCTTACCGATGTCATGCAGCAGCGCGGCCAGCCGCAGCACCAGATCGGGGCCCTCGGTCTCCAGGTCGATGGCCTGGTCCAGCACCGTCAGCGAATGCTCGTACACATCCTTGTGGCGGTGGTGCTCATCACGCTCCAGGCGCAGCGCCGGAAGCTCCGGCAGGACGCGGTCGGCGAGCCCCGTCTCCACCAGCAGCCGCAGCCCCTCGCGGGGGTGGTCGGCCAGGATGAGCTTGTTGAGCTCATCACGTACCCGCTCGGCCGAGACGATGTCGATACGGTCGGCCATCGACGTCATCGCGGCGACCACCTCGGGGGCCACCTCGAAGTCGAGCTGCGCGGCGAAGCGCGCGGCACGCATCATCCGCAGCGGATCGTCGGAGAAGGACTCCCCGGGCGTGCCGGGGGTGCGCAGCACCCGGGCGGCGAGATCCTCCAGACCGTGGTGCGGGTCGATGAACTCCTTCTGCGGAAGCGCCACCGCCATCGCGTTGACCGTGAAGTCCCGACGGACCAGGTCCTCCTCGATGGAGTCGCCGTACGACACCTCGGGCTTCCGGGATGTCCGGTCATAGGCTTCTGACCGATAAGTCGTGATTTCAATCTGGAAGCTCTGATCCGACCCGCTTCCTGCGGCCATGTCCTTACGGCAGCCGACGGTACCGAAGGCGATGCCGACATCCCATACCGCGTCCGCCCACGGCCGTACGATCTTCAGTACCTCGTCCGGCCGGGCGTCCGTCGTGAAGTCCAGATCGTTACCGAGCCGGCCGAGCAGCGCGTCCCGTACCGAGCCGCCGACCAGGGCCAGGCGGAAACCGGCCTGCTGGAAGCGCCTGGCAAGATCGTCGGCGACGGGAGAGACCCGCAGAAGCTCGCCAACGGCGCGGCGCTGCACCTGGCTGAGCTCATTGGTCGGCTGCGGGGGTCGGCTGTCATTGTTGGCGTTCGGCACAACAGAACAGGGTACGTGGCCGTGCGTCCCGCAGCCTCCACACCCGATGCGGACCACCACTGCGTAACGATCTTGTGGAGCCATCCACAGCACTTCGCCACAGCGGGCATCGTTACCATTTCGTGGACGCACATTGCGACGACCACTGACGACCTACTGACGACAAGGGACGGGCGAGCGCGTGGCCGATGCGGCAGACCTCCGGGGGACAACTTCCGCTCGCGCCCGACGATGGTTGCGGCGCACAGCGGCCCTGCTCGCCGCGGCGCCGATGCTCGCGGGCCTGACACAGATTCCGGCGGCACCCGCCGCCCACGCGGAGAGCAAGGCCACCGGCTCACGGTCGGTGGACGTCTCCATCACCTCACTGACCCCCACCGCGCCGGGGAAGAGCGACACCCTCACCGTCAGCGGCACCGTCACCAACGAGACCAGGACCACGGTGTCGGGGGCCCGGGTGGGCCTCCGCGTCGGTCCGACCATGGACGGCCGCAGCGCGATCGACACCGCCGCCCACCGCACCGGCTATACGGAGGGCCTCGACGGCACCGAGGTGGACGGCAAATACGCCAAGAAGATCGGCAAGCTGTCGGCCGGCGCCAGCCGTGACTTCTCCCTCTCCATACCGGTGGACCAGTTGCACCTGGGGGAGAACGGCGTCTATCAGCTCGGTGTCTCGCTCACCGGTGGCACCTCCAGTCAGCCCTGGCCGCAGGTGCTGGGCATCGAGCGGACCTTCCTGCCCTGGCAGTCGGGCTCGGCCACGCACAAGTCCCAGCTCACCTATCTGTGGCCGCTGATCTCCGCCACCCATGTGACCGCGCGCACGGACAACGACGAGGACCGCACCCCGATCTTCCGGGACGACCGCCTCGCGAAGGAGCTGGCCCCCGGCGGCCGTCTCCAGCAGATGGTCGCCCTGGGGAAGAACCTCCCCATCACCTGGGTGATCGACCCCGATCTGCTCGCCACGGTCGACGCGATGACCAAGAAGTACGAGGTCCAGAACCCCTCGGGCAAGGGGACCACGGCGGGCCACGGCCAGACGGTCGCCAAGCAGTGGCTGGACGCCCTCCAGAAGGCCGTGGACGGCAAGCAGGTGGTCGCCCTGCCGTTCGCCGACCCCGACCTCGCCTCGCTCGCCCACCGCGGTAAGAACGTCACCGGCACCCTCAGCCACCTCCAGGGCGCCACCGAGCTCGCCTCCACGACCGTGGAGACCATCCTCGGAGTGAAGCCGCGCACGGACTTCGCCTGGCCCGTGGACGGGGCGGTCGACTCCTCGATCGTGGACGTCGCCACCTCCGCGGGCGCCCACAACGTCATCGCCCGCAGCGACAGCCTGCGCGAGACCGGCGGGCTCCCCTACACCCCCACCGCGGCCCGCCAGATCGGCGGCGGCAATACGGCGGTGGTCGCCGACGCACGGCTGTCGACGGCCTTCACCGGCGACATGTCGAAGGCGGAGAACTCCACCCTCGCCATCCAGACCTTCCTGGCCCAGAGCCAGATGTTCAACCTTCAGGCGCCGGACAAGCAGCGCAGCATCGTGGTCGCCCCCCAGCGGACGCCCACCACCAGCCAGGCGCAGGCGATGGCGGCGGCCCTGGAGGGCCTCTCCGGGCAGTGGACGCAGCCGCTGAGCCTGGGACAGGCCGCGAAGGCGAAGCCCGACCCGAGCGCCACCCAGCGGGTGCCGAGCCCCCGCTCCTACCCCCGGTCGCTGCGCGCGCGGGAACTGCCCACCGAGGCGTTCGACAGGATCCAGGAGACCCAGAAGACCCTGGACAATTTCGAGCCGATTCTGACCGCCAAGTACCGGGTGGTCACTCCCTTCGGGAACGCGATCAGGCGCGAGATGTCGACCTCATGGCGCAGCGAGGCGCGGAACGCGGCCGGCTTCCGGCACGACGTGCAGACCTATCTGTCCGGGCTCACCAAGAAGGTGCGCCTGGTCCCCAAGACGGACATGACCCTCTCCGGGCGGAGCGCGACCATCCCGGTGACCCTCCAGAACAACCTGGTGCAGGGCGTCGACCTACGGCTCGTCCTCCGCTCCCAGCAGGGCAACCGGCTGGCGATCAGCGACCCTCAGCTCGTCAATGTGGAGGGCGGCCACAGCCAGTCCGTGAAGTTCGGGACCACGGCCAACGCGAACGGCCCGGTGTGGGTCTCGGCCCAGCTCTACACCCCGGACGGACAGCCTTACGGCCGCGAGATGCTGTTCGAGGTGAATGTCACCGAAATCACGTCGACCGTGATTCTCGTGATCGCCGGCGGTGTGCTGCTACTGGTCCTCGCCGGTGTCCGGATCTACGTCCAGCGCAAGCGAGCGGCCGCCAAGAGCGGTGAAGACGGCGGAGACGGCGGAGACGGGGAAGACGCCGAGACGGCACACGGGCAGGATGAGGACGACAGCGAGGCCCCGGAGACCGACCGGCGTGACCCCGCGCACGCCCTCGTGCCCGAGCAGCCGAGTGACCCGGCGGCGGACACCGGATCGCAAAGCGCTGGCCCGTCCGGCTCGGGTGAGAAAGTGGAGCGTTGAGCAAAGCCGGGGCCGGTCGGCCGCAGCGGACGATGAGGTGGGGTAGCGATGAACGCGCCGTATGACGGTGATGGCCGAGTGCCACCGCCGCCGCAGCCTTCTCCCCACGGCTCCCACGACCCTTACGGACAGGAACCGCACCAGCGCGATCCGTATCTGGGCGACGCCCACCAGGCCCCCCAGGCCGATCCGCGCCAGTCGTACGGCCAGCAGTACTACGCACCGGATCCGTACCTGGACGATGCGTACGCGACGGGCAGCTTCACGCCCTACCCGTATCCGACGCAGGATCGCTACGCCCACGACCCACTGACGGATCCGCTGTACGACCGGCACGCCCCCCAGACACCGCAGCAGGGGGGCTACCAGCAGCCCCCCGCACCGCAGGGCCCCGACCCGCGCGCATGGCACTCCGAGGCCGCTCCCGGCCACCAGGGCGCGGCACAGCAGCCGTACACCGGCGGTCAGGCGGGCACCGGCTATCCGGGCGCCGGCGACGGCTACAGCGCGCCACAGCAGCCGCAGCGGGACGCCTTCGCACATCTCTACCGCGATCAGCAGCCCTATGACCCCCGGGCCGCCCAGGGCCAGGGCTACCAGCAGGGCCCGGAGAACCCCCCGCACGGGCAGGGGCAGGCACCGGTCCCCGGACCGTCGAGGTCCGAGTCCGCCAATGCCGCGGCCGCCGCTCCCACGGTGGCCGCTCCCATCGTGACCGCCCCCGCGGCCGAGCCCGAGCCGGAGAACCCCTCAGCGGGCAAGGGCCGCGCGTCCAGCGTGCTCCAATCCAGCGCGCTGATGGCCGCGGGCACCCTGGTCTCCCGGCTCACCGGCTTCGTCCGGCAGATGGTGGTCCTCGCGGGACTGGGCGCGGCCACCCTCGGCTCCACCTATGCCCTCGCGTACACGCTGCCGACGATGGTGTACATCCTCACCATCGGCGGCGGTCTGAACTCGGTCTTCGTCCCGCAGCTCGTGCGCGCGATGAAGGAGGACGACGACGGCGGCGAGGCGTTCGCCAACCGACTGCTCACCCTGGTGATGGTGGTGCTCGGCCTCCTGGTCGCGGTGACCGTGTTCGCCGCGCCGTTGCTGATCCGCGTGATGTCGCCGACCATCGCGGACAACCCCGCCGACAACGAGGTCGCGGTCACCTTCGCCCGCTACTGCCTGCCCACCATCTTCTTCATGGGCATTCACGTGGTGGTCGGCCAAATCCTCAATGCCCGGGGCCGGTTCGGGGCAATGATGTGGACGCCGGTCCTGAACAACATCGTCATAATCTTCACCTTCGGCCTGTTCATCTGGGTGTTCGGCTCCGCCGGCGGCTCCAAGATGGACACCACCACCATCACCGCCGAAGGCATCCGACTGCTGGGCATGGGCACCCTGCTGGGACTCGTCGTGCAGTCCCTGGCGATGTTCCCGTACCTGCGGGCCACCGGCTTCCGCTTCCGGCCACGCTTCGACTGGCGCGGCCACGGCCTCGGCAAGGCCGCCAAACTGGCCAAGTGGACGGTGCTGTTCGTCCTTGCCAACCAGGCGGGCGTGCTGGTCGTGACCCAGCTCTCCACCGCGGCCGGTGCCGAGGCCGAGAACCAGAACGCGCCGGGCATGAGCTTCGTCGGCTACTCCAGCGCCCAGCTCATCTGGGGCATGCCGCAGGCGATCATCACCGTCTCCGTCATGGCCTCGCTGCTGCCCCGGATCTCCCGGGCGGCCCACGACGGGGACGCCGGAGCGGTCCGCGACGACATCTCGCAGGGGCTGCGCACCTCCGCCGTCGCCATCGTCCCGCTCGCCTTCGGCTTCATCGCCCTGGGCATCCCCATGTGCACGCTGCTGTTCGGCGCCTCCGGCACCGACGCGGCCGTCTCCATGGGCTACATCCTCATGGCGTTCAGCCTCGGCCTGATCCCCTTCTCCGTGCAGTACGTCGTCCTCCGCGGCTTCTACGCCTACGAGGACACCCGCACCCCCTTCTACAACACGGTGATCATCGCCGCCGTCAACGCCGCCGGCTCCGCGCTCGCCTATGTCGTGCTTCCCGCCCGTTGGGCCGTCGCCGGTATGGCGGCCGCCTACGGCCTGGCCTACGCCACCGGCGTGGGCGTGGCCTGGAAGCGGCTGCGCAAGCGGCTGGGCGGCGATCTGGACGGCCCCCGCGTCATCCGCACCTACACCCGCCTCACGGGCGCCAGCATCCCCGCCGCCATCCTGGGCGGCGGCTCGGCGTACGCCATCATGCAGACCCTCGGAATGGGTATCGCCGGCTCTGTAGCGGGTTTGCTGGGCGGCGGTCTTGTTCTTATCGCGGTCTTCTACATTGCTGCGAAACGGATGCGCGTTGAGGAACTGACGGCCATGGTCGGTATGGTGCGCGGACGACTCGGACGCTGATCATTGAGCACAACCATCGTCCGCCACCGTGTGTCGTGCATAGCGGCGGACTGTGGGCACAATTGTCTTGGCTCGGAGTAGGCGCAACGGATGGGGAGGCAGGAACGACGGTGGCGGAACGGAGCACGGCTGCCGTCGACGTGGCCGACAGCGGTGGAGAGGAGCCGCTGACCGCCGAGGCGGGCAAGGCCACGGCCGACGGGGCGGGGACGAAAGAGAAGGTCGGTAAGGGGACGGAGGCCGCGGTCACCGATGAGGTGGGCGCCGCGGCCGAAGCGGGCCCCCTCGAGCTGCACAGCGGTCATAAGTTGGCCAGACGCTACCGTCTGGAGGAGTGCGTCACCCGTCTGGACGGATTCAGCAGTTGGCGTGCCGTGGACGAGAAACTGCGGCGTGCCGTCGGCGTGCATGTCCTGCCCGCCGACCATCCGCGCGCCAGGCCGGTGCTCGCCGCCGCCCGTTCGGCGGCCTTGCTGGGCGACCCCCGCTTCGTCCAAGTCCTCGACGCCGTCGAGGAGAACGATCTCGTCTATGTCGTCCATGAGTGGCTTCCCGACGCCACCGAACTCACCGCCGTGCTGGCCGCCGGGCCGCTCGAGCCGCACGACGCGTACCAGTTGGTCAGCCAGGTCTCCCAGGCCATGGCCGCCGCCCACCGCGAGGGCCTGGCCCATCTGCGGCTGAACCCCGGCTCCGTGCTGCGCACCGAGTCCGGCCAGTACCGCATCCGGGGACTCGCCGTGATGGCCGCCCTGCGCGGTATCAGCGCCGACCACCCGCAGCGCACGGACACCGAGGCGATCGGCGCGCTGCTGTACGCGGCGCTCACTCAGCGCTGGCCGTACGACACCGATGCCTATGGCCTCTCCGGGCTGCCCAAGGGCGTGGGCCTGATCGCCCCCGACCAGGTCCGCGCGGGAGTGCACCGCGGGCTGTCCGAGCTCGCGATGCGCGCGCTGGTCAACGACGGGGCCACCGCCTCTCGTCAGGACCAGCCCTGCACCACCCCCGAGGAGCTGGCCAAGGCCGTCGCGGCCATGCCGCGCATCCGGCCGCCCGAGCCCGCCTACACCCCTTCGCCGGCGTATTCGCGCACGACGTACCAACAGGGCGTGTACGGCCGGCCGCCGAACCGTGGTGGCGCCGCGCACCCGGCCCGCGCGGCCGCTCCCATGCCGCCTCCGCCGCCGTTGCAGAGCCGCACGGGCAAGGCCCTCAAGTGGACCGTCTCCGCCCTGCTGATCGCCGCCCTCGGCCTGGGTAGCTGGCAGCTCGCGGACACGCTCCTCAAGGAGGAGAACAAGTCCGACCCGGGCAAGTCCACGAGCGAGAAGGACGACGGCAAGGGCAAGCAGCCCGTGGGCAAGCCGCTCGACATCGCGAGCGCCACGGAGTTCTCCCCGTTGGACGCGCCCTTCGCCCCGGCCAAGGTCGATGCAGCCGTGGACGGCGACGCGGGCACCGCCTGGGTGACCAAGGAGTTCTGGAACTACCCGAACTTCGGTAACCTGCCCAAACGAAAGCAGGGCAGCGGCATCGTCGTCGACCTCGGCAGCGCCAAAAGCGTCTCGAGTATCGACATCGACTTCTACCGCGCCGGCCAGAAGGTGGAAGTTCTCGCCGCGGACCCCTCCGCCTCCAACCCCACCTCACTCAGCGCCTTCTCCCAGCACCTCACCGATCTGAAGAGCACCGGGAAGAAGCTGACCACCGTTCTCGACAAGCCAGTACGGACGCGTTACGTCCTGGTTCACATCACCGAGCTTCCGGCCAGCACCGCTGATCGCTACCGTGGCGGCATCTCGGAGATCAAGGTCAAGGGCTGACCCTCTACGGTCGGCCGAGAGGGGAGGGGCTCAACGTTGGACGACGCCACCATCGGCGGGGCGAGCGACGGCGAGCTCCTTGCCCGGCATGTCGACGGCGACCCGGACGCCTTCAGCGAAATAGTGCGGCGCCACCGCGACAGACTCTGGGCGGTGGCGCTGCGCACCCTCGGCGACCGTGAGGAAGCGGCCGACGCGGTCCAGGACGCGCTCGTCTCCGCCTACCGCGCCGCACACACCTTCCGGGGCCAGTCCGCCGTGACGACGTGGCTGCACCGGATCACGGTCAACGCCTGTCTGGACCGGGCCCGCAAGGCCGCCTCCCGTCGCACCTCCCCCGTGGACGACACCGAGCGGCTCGAGCAACTTCTGGAACCCCATGAATCAGCCGCCGCTCCCGCCGAGCGCGGTGATCTCCACCGCGAACTGCTCCGGGCGCTGCGCACCCTCCCTCCCGAGCAGCGCGCGGCCCTGGTACTGGTCGACATGCAGGGCTATCCCGTCGCGGAGGCGGCGAAGGTCCTGGACGTTCCGACCGGCACCGTGAAGAGCCGCTGTGCCCGGGGCCGCGCACGACTGCTGCCGCTGCTCTCACATCTCCACCCCAGCGGGAGGGGTAGCTCACCCTCGGGCGGGGGAAGGAACCGGACGCAGGGGACGTCCGTCCCACCGACGGCAGGACCGAACGACACAGATGCCGTGAAGGGCGGAGGTGGGCGAGCGTGACATCCTCGACGGACACGGACGAGCACCCAGAAGTCGCGGAGATCTCCGCACTCACCGAGGGTCTGCTCTCTCCGTCCCGCGCCGTCGATGTGCGCACTCACCTCGCGAGCTGCGTGCTGTGCGCGGACGTATCGACGTCCCTGGAAGAGATCCGCTCCCTGCTCGGGACGCTGCCAGGGCCGGTGCGGATGCCCGCCGACATCGCGGGCCGTATCGACGCGGCGCTGGCCGCCGAAGCGCTTCTCGACGCGACCGCTCCCGAGGCGGTGGCCGATGTTTCACGTGAAACTCCGGAGCCGGACCCGGCACCCACGCCGGTTTCACGTGAAACCGGCGACGGCGCCCCCGCCTCCGACACCGTGAAGCCCGCGTCCAAGTCCTCCACCGCGGCGGACCGGCCCGCCGGCCGCCCGCGTGGGGCCACCGGGCCGGGACGAGGGTCCACCGGGCCGGGACGAGGGTCCACCGGACCCGGCGCCCGCCCGGGCCGCGCCCGCCGCTGGCCCAAGGTCGTCCTCGGCGGCGCCTGCGCCGCGGCGGTGATCGGCATCGGCTCCTTCTTCGTCCAGGGCGGCTCCTCGGGTGAGCACGGCGACGGCGGCACCCAGGCCCATGCCAGCCAGAGCTCCGGGACGTCCAACCTCTCCTCGGGCACGCTCAAGGACCGTGTGCACGAGCTGCTCACCGACCGGAAGTCCAGCGCGTCGAACGGGGTCACCGGGCAGGGCAACTCACCCGATGTGCCGTTGCTCGCCGACGACGACCCGAATGTGCCGTCCTGTGTACAGAGCGGCACCGGCCGCAAGGAACCGGCTCTCGCGGCGCAGCAGGACACCTACGACGGCCAGACCGCCTATATCGTCGTCCTCCCGCACCCCTCCGACAGCTCGCTCGTCGATGCCTTTGTGATCGACGCGTCCTGCGTCTCGGCGTCTCCGACGTCTCCCGGGAAGCTTCTGGTGACCCGGACCTATCCGCGTCCCTGAGCCACACCGCACGCCTCGGGGCCCTGCCTGACAGCGCTCGGGAATGCCTGACCCGTAGGATCCGTTGGGTGGGGTGGCAGCGGAATTCCGGGGGAGCCCGGAGCCGCCCGCCCAGTCAGCAGTCCGGCAGTCGGCAGAGACAAGGAAGACATCCGTGAGCGACGTCCGCAACGTGATCATCATCGGTTCCGGGCCCGCGGGCTATACGGCCGCGCTCTACACCGCCCGCGCTTCCTTGAAGCCGCTGGTCTTCGAAGGCTCCGTGACCGCGGGTGGTGCCCTGATGAACACCACCGATGTGGAGAACTTCCCCGGCTTCCGGGACGGGATCATGGGCCCCGACCTGATGGACAACATGCGGGCTCAGGCCGAGCGCTTCGGCGCCGAGCTCATCCCGGACGATGTGGTCGCGGTCGACCTCACCGAGCAGATCAAGACCGTCACCGACTCCGCCGGTACGGTCCACCGCGCCAAGACCGTCATCGTGACCACCGGCTCCCAGCACCGCAAGCTGGGGCTGGCGCGCGAGGACGAGCTCTCCGGCCGCGGTGTCTCCTGGTGTGCCACCTGTGACGGGTTCTTCTTCAAGGACCAGGACATCGCCGTCATCGGCGGCGGGGACACGGCCATGGAGGAGGCGACCTTCCTGTCGCGGTTCGCCAAGTCGGTCACGGTGGTCCACCGCCGGGACACCCTGCGCGCCAGCAAGGCGATGCAGGAGCGGGCCTTCGCCGACCCGAAGATCTCGTTCATCTGGGACAGCGCGGTCGAGGAGATCCACGGCGACGGCAAGCTCTCCGGTCTCACCCTCCGCGATGTCAAGAAGGACGAGACCTCGGAGCTGCCGGTCACCGGACTGTTCATCGCGATCGGTCATGACCCGCGCACCGAGCTGTTCAAGGGCCAGCTCGCCCTGGACGACGAGGGCTACCTCAAGGTGGATGCGCCCACCACCCGGACGAACCTGCCCGGTGTCTTCGCCGCGGGCGATGTCGTGGACCACACCTACCGTCAGGCGATCACCGCGGCCGGCACCGGTTGCTCGGCGGCGCTGGACGCCGAGCGGTACCTCGCCTCGCTGGGCCAGGGCGACGCCACCGTCTGACTTCGCTTCCCACCCCTGCACCAACTCACTAAGGAGATTGCCATGGCCGGTGCCACGGTCACCGTGACGGACGCCGACTTCGAGGAGAAGGTCCTCAAGAGCGACAAGCCGGTACTCGTCGACTTCTGGGCCGCCTGGTGCGGTCCGTGCCGCCAGATCGCCCCCTCGCTGGAGGCCATCGCGGCCGAGCACCCCGACAAGATCGTCATTGCCAAGCTCAACATTGACGAGAACCCGGCGACGGCCGCCAAGTACGGCGTGATGTCCATCCCGACGCTCAATGTCTACCAGGGCGGCGAGGTCGCCAAGACCATCGTCGGCGCCAAGCCCAAGGCCGCCATCGAGCGCGACCTGGCCGACTTCATCGGCTGAGCGAACCACGCGGCGCGCTGATGCGCGAAGGGGCTGCCCATGGGGCAGCCCCTTTCGTGCTTCACGTGGAACTCGCTATAGCGGCCGAAGCGCGGGCTCCTTCTGGACGGCGCCGAGCAGCCGGTCCAGCGCCAGCTCGACATCCTCCTTCCAGGAGATCGTCGTCCTCAGCTCGAGCCTCAGCCGGGGATAGCGCGGATGCGGCCGGACGGTCTTGAAGCCCACGGCCAGCAGATGATCGGCGGGCAGCACACACGCCGGTTCCTTCCAGGAGGCGTCTCCGAACGCCTCCACCGCCTTGAAGCCCCGGCGGATCAGATCCTTGGCGACGGTCTGCACCATCACCCGGCCCAGCCCCTGCCCCTGGTATCCGGGCATCAGCCACGCCGTCATCAACTGAACGGCATCCGCCGCGACCGGACTGGTCGGGAAGGCCGTGGAGCGCGGCACATACGCCGGAGGCGCGTACAGCACAAAGCCCACCGGAACCTCATCGACATAGACCACCCGGCCGCAGGATCCCCACTCCAGCAGCACGGCCGAGATCCATGCCTCCTTCTCCAGCTCCGGCCGGCCGGCCCTTACGGCTGCCTCGCCGCTGACCGGATCGAGCTCCCAGAAGACACAGGCGCGACAGCGCTTGGGGATGTCCGGGAGGTTGTCCAACGTGAGCGGTACGAGCCGACGCCCCATGAAGCCAGTCCTTCACTTCCGTGGCCAGCCGCGCCACGGGCGGCTGACAGCGCACTACGCTCCCTGAGCAGACTGCCGACGAAGCCGCCGACAGCTCCCAGGCCCAATCCTGTGGCCACCAGTCCGGTGCGGCTCACCGATCGCATGGCCCTGCCCTGTACATGCGGCGCCTCCACCTGGATCCGCCCTGCCTGATCGCATCGTATCCGTGCCGAGATTGCACCGATACCGCCCTTGAGCAAACAGCGGGTCGTGTTCCGACCATGTCGGCACACGACCCGCCCCGCACTGCCCTTCCGTACGGCATCGACACGGCCGCACGGACAGCGCCTCACTCGTCCTCGTCCTCCGCCCCGCCCTCCGCGGAGAGCGGCTGCTCCAGCACCGGCCCCTCACCGGGAGCCAGCGAGCCGAGGATCCGCTCGAGATCCTCTATCGAGGCGAACTCGACGACGATCTTTCCCTTCTTCTGACCGAGGTCGACCTTCACCCGCGTCTCGAACCGATCGGAGAGACGCGACGCCAGATCCGTGAGCGCGGGGGACACCCTCGCCCCCGCCCTCGGGCTCTTGGTCTTCGTCGTACCACCCGATCGCGATCCCATCAGGGTGACGATCTCCTCCACCGCACGCACCGAGAGACCCTCGGCGACAATGCGATGGGCCAGCCGGTCCTGCTCCTCCGCGTCGTCCACGGAGAGCAGCGCCCGCGCATGGCCCGCGGAGAGGACCCCCGCCGCCACCCTGCGCTGAACCGACGGGGAGAGCCTCAGCAGCCGCAGCGTATTGGAGACCTGCGGACGTGAGCGCCCGATGCGGTCGGCCAGTTCGTCATGCGTGCAGTTGAAGTCCTTCAGCAACTGGTCGTACGCCGCCGCCTCTTCCAGCGGGTTCAACTGGGCCCGGTGGAGGTTCTCCAGCAGCGCGTCGAGCAGAAGCTTCTCGTCGTCGGTGGCCCGGACGATCGCGGGGATCTTCTCCAGCCCGGCCTCACGACAGGCCCGCCAGCGGCGCTCGCCCATGATGAGCTCATAGCGCTCCGGCGCCAACTGCCGTACGACGACGGGCTGGAGGAGACCGACCTCCTGGATCGAGGTGACCAGCTCCGCGAGCGCGTCCTCGTCGAAGACCTCACGGGGCTGCCGCGGATTGGGGGTGATGAAGTCCAGCGGCAGCTCGGCGAAGTGCGCCCCGGCCACCTCCTCCGGCATCGCCGCCGGTGCGGCCTCGGGCTCCGCCTCCCGCGGTGCGGGCTCGGGCTCCTGTGGAACGGTGTGCGTCGACAGCGCCGTCACCTTGGCCGCCGCCACTCCACGCTCCTGGGTGAGCACCGGGACCGCGGTCGGTGAGGTGGTGGCCCCGGTCGTCGTGACCCTTCCCGCCCCCGCCGAGGATGCGGCATTGTCCGCCCCCTTCGGCGCGGGAGGGATCAGGGCACCGAGCCCACGGCCCAGTCCTCTGCGTCGCTCACTCACTGAATCCCCTCCTGCATACTGTGCTGGTCGTGCTGGCTGAGCTCGGGCAAGGCATGGACGTGCTGGGCCTCGTAGTGCACGCCGACGCCTCTGAGGGCGATCTCGCGGGCCGCCTCGAGATAGGAGAGCGCCCCACTGGACCCCGGGTCATAGGTGAGGACGGTCTGCCCATAGCTGGGGGCCTCGGAGATACGCACCGATCGGGGAATGCTCGTCCGAAGCACCTCACCGCCGAAGTGACTGCGCACCTCGTCCGCGACCTGGGAGGCCAGCCGGGTGCGGCCGTCGTACATCGTGAGAAGGATCGTCGAGACATGGAGCTTGGGATTGAGATGGCCCCGCACCAGATCCACGTTCCGCAGCAGTTGCCCCAGCCCCTCCAGCGCGTAGTACTCGCACTGGATCGGAATCAGCACTTCGGCACCGGCCACCAGCGCATTGACCGTCAGCAGCCCCAGTGAGGGCGGGCAGTCGATCAGGATGTAGTCCAGCGGCTGCTCATATGCCTGGATGGCCCGCTCCAGCCGGCTTTCCCTGGCCACCAGAGAGACCAACTCGATCTCGGCACCGGCGAGATCGATCGTGGCCGGGGCACAGAAGAGCCCCTCCACATCCGGGACCGGCTGCACCACATCGGACAGCGGCTTGCTGTCGACCAGCACGTCATAGATCGATGGGACCTCGGCATGGTGGTCGATCCCCAGCGCCGTCGAAGCATTGCCCTGTGGGTCGAGGTCGATCACCAGCACCCGCCCACCGTGCAGGGCGAGCGAGGCGGCCAGGTTGACCGTGGTCGTGGTCTTTCCGACCCCGCCCTTCTGGTTGGCCACCACCATCACCCGGGTCTGCTCCGGCCGGGGCAGACCCTCACCGGCGCGGCCGAGAGCTTCTACCGCCAGTTGAGCGGCACGGCCAATAGGGGTGTCGTCCATCGGGGGTGGCGTTTCACGTGAAACATCCTCCCCCGGCGATTCGGTACGGGGGCCGGGGACCGGATCGGTCATCGGCCCCGCGATGTTGGCGTCGGACCGCAAGGATTCACTCTCCTCGACATCAGGCTCGCAATAAGCAGAGCCTGCCATGCTTTTGGGGTCGTGAACCAGCGAGGCCCGTTCTCCTGTGGATGAATCCACGTTCATACGGGGTCGGCGGTCGCGGGGCGAGGCCGCCGCACGACCGCGACTGATGATTCCATGCAGCAGGGAGCGACGTTTCACGTGAAACACGATGCACGGGAGCCCTCGCCGATTGGTCGCGACACTCCGGAATGCGTAGTTTTGCCAGCTTGTATGGAGCAATGCCCTCGGTTCAGGGTCGACGACGCGGTGTCCGGCGAGCGGCCTTGGCCCGCTTCGCGGCGAAGCGCACACCCCCGGGACTCTCCCCGACCTCGACCCGCACCACCGTCGAGGGCGGGTCCACCACTCCCTCACCGACATGCAGCACCGAGGTCTCCACCACCCCCAGCTTGCCGAGCGCGGCCCGGGCCTGCTTCAGCTCCTCCTCGGCGGTGTCGCCCTTCAGGAGCAGCATCTCGCCGTACGGGCGCAGCAGCGGCACCCCCCAGCCGGCCAGCCGGTCCAGCGGGGCCACCGCCCGAGCCGTCACCACATGCATCGGGGTCAGCTTCCCGAGGACCTCCTCGGCACGGCCGCGCACCACCGTCACATGCTCCAGCCCCAGCAGCTCGACCACTTCCCGCAGAAAGTTCGTCCGCCGCAGCAAGGGCTCCAGAAGCGTGATCTGGAGATCCGGCCGGGTCAGGGCGAGCGGAATACCGGGGAGCCCGGCCCCCGACCCCACATCGCAGACGGTGACCTCCTCGGGCACCACTTCGGAGAGCACCGCGCAGTTCAGCAGATGCCGCTCCCACAGCCGCGGCACCTCGCGCGGGCCGATCAGCCCGCGCGTCACTCCCACATCGGCCAGCAGCTCGCCGTAGCGCACGGCCTCCGGAAAGCGGTCACCGAATACGTCCCTTGCCTCGGGGGGCGCCGGGGGGAGCTCCGCTGCTTCCGTCACGGGGACCGTCCTTCCGTACCGAACACTGTGCTGAACGATGATGTAAGGCTGACAAGATTCGGCCCCGTCTGCGTACAGACGGGGCCGTGTGGATCACGATGCGGAACCGCTTCAGACCGGAAGCACGACCACGCAGCGCTGAGGCTCCTCGCCCTCGGACTCGCTGCGCAGCCCGGCGGCGGCAACAGCGTCGTGCACCACCTTCCGCTCGAAGGGCGTCATCGCCTTCAGCTTCACCGGCTGAGCGGTGCCCTTCGCCTCCTCCGCGGCCTTGGTCCCCAGCTCGGTCAGCTCGGCACGCTTACGGGCCCGGTATCCGGCGATGTCGAGCATCAGCCGGCTGCGGTCGCCGGTCTCCCGGTGCACCGCGAGGCGGGTCAGCTCCTGAAGGGCCTCCAGCACCTCGCCGTCGCGGCCGACCAGCTTCTGAAGATCGCGGCTGGTCGAGTCGCTGATGATCGACACCGCTGCGCGGTCGGCCTCGACGTCCATGTCGATGTCGCCGTCGAGGTCCGCGATGTCCAGCAGCCCCTCGAGGTAGTCGGCCGCGATCTCCCCTTCCTGCTCAAGGCGGGACAGGGTGTCGACACCCTCGGCGGCCGGGGTGGTGCCTTCCGTCACGGATGGACTCCTTCGTTACTTCTTGGACGGGTGCTTGGGGCGCTGCTGGCCCTTGCGCTGGCCGGACTTCGCGCCGCGGGAGGAGCCGGAGGCCGAGCCGCCGGCCGGCTTGCCGCCCTGCGCGCCCTTCTTCTGCCCCGCGCCCTGCTTCTGGTCGGGCTTGGCCTCGGCGGACTTTTCCGTGACGGCCGAGGAGTCCGACTGTGCGCCGGCCCTGCTGTGACCGGTGGTGGAGCGTTGCGCCTTGGTCTGGCGCTTGGGCTGCTGACGGTTGGCACGCGCCGTCTCGGCAGCCTCCTTCGCGGCAACCTCGGCCGGCTCCTCTTTCAGCTTGCCGCTGGCCCGCAGCCGCTCCTGGCGGGCCTGGTAGGCGACACTGCCCGGGGTCGGGTTACGGCGGATGACGAACATCTGCTGGCCCATGGTCCAGACGTTGGTGGTCAGCCAGTAGACGAGGACACCGACGGGGAAGTTGATACCGAAGACGGCGAACATGATCGGGAAGACGTACATCAGCATCTTCTGCTGCTGCATGAACGGCGTCTTCACCGTCAGGTCGACGTTCTTGGTCATGAGCTGGCGCTGGGTGAAGAACTGCGACGCCGACATCAGGACGATCATGGTGATCGTCACGATGCGCACATCGGTCAGCGAGGCGCCGAGGGACTCGACCTTCGCGGCCGAGTCCATGAACTTCACCGACAGCGGAGCGCCGAAGATATGGGCGTTCCGGGCGCTGTCCAGCATCGCCTGGTCGGTGATGACACCGACCGGCCGGTTGTTCGCGATGTGGTTGAGCACCTGGTACAGCGAAATGAAGAACGGCGACTGGGCAAGGATCGGCAAGCAGCTAGAGAGCGGGTTGGTCCCCGTCTCCTTGTACAGCTTCATCATCTCTTCGGACTGACGCTGCTTGTCGCTCTTGTAGCGCTCCTGGATCGCCTTCATCTTGGGCTGGAGCGCCTGCATGTTCCGCGTCGACTTGATCTGCTTCACAAAGAGCGGGATGAGGCAGATACGGATCAGTACCACCAGCGAAACGATGGACAGACCCCACGCCCAGCCACTGTCTCGATCAAAAATAAGGCTGTAGAACGAGTGGAACTGGACGATGATCCAGGAAACTACGTCATAAAGAGGACCGAGGATCGTGTCCACGAATCAGGCTCCTTGGGCATTGGGCTGGGTCTCGGGCTGTGCGGCAGGATCCGCAGTCGGATGCCCGCCGAGGCGGTTCCGCAGCCGCTGGTGCCACACCGGACGCTTCCGGGGCGGTACGTGGTCGACGCCACCGAGCGACCATGGGTTGCAGCGCAAGATGCGCCAGGCCGTCAGCGCCGTTCCTTTTACCGCGCCGTGCCGGTCGATGGCCGTGTAGCCATAGTGCGAGCACGACGGGTAGTACTTGCAGACCGGTCCCAGCATCGGGCTGATGGTCCACTGGTACAGCTTGATCAACCACAGCAGCGGGTACTTCATCGCGGCACCCCTCCCAGTAGCCGCTGCACTGCCGTGTCGAGATCGCGGGCAAGCTGGTCGTGACCCGCCTCACCCGCGCCGGGCAGTGCCCGTACGACCACAAGGCTACCTGCGCCAAAACGATCGATGCGGTCCCGCATCAGATGACGCAGTCGCCGCTTCACCAGATTGCGGACGACGGCGCCGCCGACCGCCTTGCTTACGACGAAACCCGCACGCGCCGGAGGAGCACTCTCCCCGGATGCGTGCGGGTCCGTATCACCGCTGGTGAGGCCGGTACGAAGATGCACGACAAGGAGCGGGCGACCGGCCCTGCGTCCTCGGCGTACCGCGGCCGCGAAGTCCTCGCGCCGCCTCAGCCGATGCTCGGTAGGCAGCACGTCATGGACCTTGGATCAGGCTGCTCAGGCCGACAGGCGTCCGCGACCCTTGCTACGGCGGGACGCGAGGATCGCGCGGCCGGCACGGGTGCGCATCCGCAGCCGGAAGCCGTGGGTCTTCGCGCGGCGACGGTTGTTCGGCTGGAAAGTGCGCTTGCTCACTCGGGGGCTCCAGAAATGAATCGGATGGTGGCGGTCTATCGCCTGGCTGTCACCGTGCGCCCACGAGTAGCTCGCAATACGCCCGAGTGCACCGCTTCACGATCACAGGTCATCTCGCCCGTGATCCTTGCCCATCGGAGGCAGGCGGCAGCAGCCATCGACAACTCGACCTGGTTACGGTACGCGCGGTTACGCCATCCGGTCAAACCGGTGGCCGACACCAAGACAGCGCGGTTGCCCTCCCAGCCTAGGGGCAAGGGAACGCGCGGCGACATCGCATGGCACATTTGTACACACCCTGTGGACAACGACTTGAACCGCGCACCCCGGCCTGACTACCGTGGCTGGGCTCCGATTCCTTCACGCCCGTCCCGAGAACCACGCATTCGTGGGACCTGTCGGCGTCCCCCACCCAGCGAGCTGAGAGAGCGTGCCCTGTGGCTGACGTACCTGCCGATCTTGCCGCAGTGTGGCCACGCGTGCTCGAGCGGCTGCTGGGAGAAGGCTCGGGACAGGGCGGACAAGGCGTCGAGGCCAAGGACGAGCACTGGATCAAGCGGTGCCAGCCCCTCGCGCTGGTCGCCGACACCGCGCTGCTCGCCGTCCCCAATGAATTCGCCAAGGGCGTACTGGAGGGCCGGCTGGCCCCCGTCGTCAGCGAAACGCTGAGCCGGGAGTGCGGCCGCCCGATCCGCATCGCGATCACCGTCGACGAGTCCGCCGGCGAACCGGTCGTCCCCCCGCAGGTCCAGCGCGAGCAGCGCGAGTCCTACGAGAACCGCGAGTCCTACGAGAACCGCGAGCAGCGCGAGTCCTATGACGGCTACGACGGCCGGGACGGCTATGGCCGCCAGGCGCCGGACGATCTGCCGTCGGCCCGCCCCGCCTACCCTGGCTACCAGCAGTCGCGCCCCGAACCGGGCGCCTGGCCGCGGCCCCGTGACGACTACGGCTGGCAGCAGCCCCGGCTCGGCGGTTTCCCCGAAAGCGATCCTTACGCCTCCCAGCACGCACCGTCCGGCTATGACCAGCAGCCGTACGACCAGCAGCGGCGCGGCGACTACCGCGGCCCCGGCGCCGAGCGCCCCGGGCCGGGCGGTCCCGGCGGCGGTCCGGGCCTTGGC